>JANXUC010000179.1 GCA_025352065.1 Acidobacteriaceae bacterium
TCCCAGATTCCCACCGCCCCGGCTGCTACTATTTTTCGTCCACACCAAAACAACGGAATCGAGCTAAAGTGTTACCCATGTCCCCGGTCTAATCTGTTACCTATCTCCCCGTCCGAACATGGGCGCACGCGGGGAAGAGCAAGAGCAGATTCCTCACTGCGTTTCGGAATGACAAGTTTGAGG
Source organism: Acidobacteriaceae bacterium (assembly GCA_025352065.1). Taxonomy (GTDB): domain Bacteria; phylum Acidobacteriota; class Terriglobia; order Terriglobales; family Acidobacteriaceae; genus JANXUC01. Next base: position 184 of record JANXUC010000179.1, read on the forward strand.
GGGGCTGCGAGGTTGGGGCATGTCGTGCCCTCGGACGTCCGGCCGGGAATGCTTGCCCTGTACGAGCAATCGTCGCCCTGTACGAAGCTTGGTTTGCCCGTCAGGCCCCTGCTCAGCTATACTCAAGGTTTGGATTTCGGCACTATTGCGAGCCGTTGATTGCTCCCTATTTGCTGGCCAATTGATATTCCAGTCGATATTTAGAAATGTCGATATCTAGAAATACAGAGGATTTTCCATGCCTAAGCGCACATTCCAGCCCAACCGGCGCAGCCGGTCGAAGACGCACGGTTTCCGGATCCGCATGAAGACTAAGAGCGGACAGGCGGTGCTATCGCGCCGTCGAGCGAAGGGTCGTAAACGTGTCTCGGTGGCTCCTGGCTACCGCGACTAACCTATCCGCCAGGCGATTTGATCGGGCGTGAAATCCGTGAGTGTGGTGCCTACCAGAGAGAAATCGGGGCGGGGGTCTGCTGGCAATTCGGCTGCCCGGGTCTTGATTTCGAAGGGCAAAAGGTTCCCGCGGGAGTCTCGGCTGCTGCGCCATGCGGACTTTGACCTGGTGTATCGCGAGGGAAAGCGGCATTTTTCGCCGCTGATGACGGTGTTTTACCGGACGCGGTCAGAAGTGGGAACGGGCAAAGCGGGCACCGGCCTGCGAATTGGACTGACGGTGAGCAAGGCGCTGGGTGGGGCGGTGGATCGTAACCGCCTGCGTCGTCGAATGCGGGAAGCGATTCGCATGGTTCGTCCGCTGGATGCGCCTGCTTTGGATGTGGTGATGAATCCCAAGCGCGCCGTGTTGAAGGCGGAGTTTGCAGTGATCGCGCAGGAAGTGTTGCGGGCGTTTGAGACGGTGCTGCGGAAGTCAGGCCCGTCCAGTGGAGCAAGCTCTGCGGGCACACGAGAATCGAATACGAACAATTCATGACAGAAGCCGTACTTACACTTTTGCACTTTTATAAATGGCTGATCTCGCCGTGGCTGCCTCCGGCGTGTCGCTACGTTCCGACTTGTTCGGAGTATGCGGCGGAAGCGATTGAACGTTTTGGCGCACTGCGCGGCGGATACATGGCGGCGCGGCGGTTGTTGCGATGCCATCCGTTCGCCAAGGGTGGGCTTGATCCCGTGGTGAGGACTGCTGGCATTTCGCCTGAAGCACAAGCAGATTCCTCAGGGCTGAAGCCCTTCGGAATGACAAGTTCAGGGGTATTTCCGCACACCGCTTTTCCGCAGGCTTCTGAGGTAGAAACGTTTTGAGCGATTTTCAGAATCCGCAGCAAGAACCCGGTACCGAGCGGCGACTTCTTCTCGCTTTTGCCATTACATTCCTAATCATAGTTGTTTCGCAGTTTTTGATGAAGAAGTATGGGCCGAAAGTGCCGGACGCTGCGCCGGTTTCGCAAACGGCTGCACAGGCACCGGTTTCACAGAGCGCTACTCCGCAAGCGGGTGGTTCTCAGGCGGCAACTCCGGTCACTGGAGCGGCTACGACCTCTGCCGTTTCCACCAAGCAAGCCAGCACTGAATCGGAAACTGTGGTGGAGAACGATCTTTACAAGATTCGTTTTTCCAACCGCGGCGGACTGGTGAAATCGTGGGTGCTGAAGAAGTTTGACGATGATAAAGGCCAGCCCCAGGAACTGGTCAACTTTACCGCCTCGGCGAAATACGGCTTTCCGCTTTCGCTCTTTACCTACGATGGCAATTTGCAGTCGCGGCTGAATCAGGCGCTTTATGTGACGTCTGTGTCTGGAACGTTGCAGGCTCCCGCCGACATCACTTTTGAATTCGCCGATCAGGATCTGGTTGTTCGGAAGGCGTTCCATTTCGATCACAGCTACCTGGTGAAGGTCGAGACGTCGGTTCGCTACAAAGATGTGGACACCCAAGCGTATCCGGCATGGCCTTCGGGATTCGGCGACGAGAACAACTTGACGGCTTACGGCGCGAGTCAGATTGAATACCACACTGACGAGAAGATTGAGCGCTTGGCTGCGAAGAAGGTTACCGGCGCGAATACGATTAACGGACCATTTGCGTGGGTAGGTCCGACGGATCGTTATTTTGCGGCGATCTTCCTGCCTGACGATCCGCAGAACTCGGCGCTGGTAACTCTGCACAGCCCGCTCGACATTCCGAAAGACGCCGACAATCCGAGGGCGAACGAAACTGTGAAAGTGGGCGTGCTCGGCGCGGCCGTGGGCGACCGACGCGGCCCAACTTCGCAGCATCTTTACGTGGGTCCGAAGTCGTTGGAGATTCTGGAGAAGATTCCGGTTCCGGCCTTGCATGGCGTCACGCCAGATCTTACGGGACTGGTAAACTTCGGTTTCTTCGAGATTATTGCGAAGCCGCTGTTCCAGTGGCTCAAGTGGACGTATCACCATGTCGTCGCAAACTGGGGCTGGGCCATTGCGCTGCAAACTCTGATCATTAATCTTGTGCTGCTGCCGCTTCGGATTACGCAGATGAAGTCGGCGTTGAAGATGCAGAAGATTCAACCGCAAGCCAAGGCGATTCAGGAGAAATACAAGAAGTACAGCTTGCGCGATCCTCGTAAGGCAGAAATGAATACGGAGATCGCCGCGCTCTACAAACGTGAGGGCGTGAATCCGGCGGGCGGATGCTTGCCGCTGCTGATCCAGATGCCGTTTCTATTCGCTTACTACAGCATGTTGGGAGCGGCTCTCGACCTGCGCCATGCGCCGTGGCTTTGGGTGCGCGATCTGTCGTCGCCCGATCCGTTGCATTTACTGCCAGTCTGCATTCTTATCTCCATGTTTCTGGTGCAAAGGATGACGCCGCAGGGAGCGATTGATCCGCAGCAGCAGAAGATGATGAACATTTTCATGCCCATCATGCTGGCCTTTGTGAGTTGGAATCTGGCGGCCGGATTATGCTTATACTGGTCGATTGGGAACGTGATTTCGATTGTCCAGCAGACAGTGATGAACAAGACCAGCCTGGGCCAAGAGATGCGCGCCATGGCTGACAAGCGTGCCCGCAAGGCCCAGAAGTAGCGCAACAGAGCCAGATGCCGACCGAAGAACGAGGAGCCCAATCCCATGCCCATCACGGATAAAGTTGCTGCCGCCAAACAACTCAATGAATTCCTGCGTGGTGTGATTCAGCACGGCGGATTCAAGTTGAAGTACCGCATTACGGTGGATCCGCCACAGGAAGAAAATCGCGACTGGGAACAACCCGAAATTTTGGTGGAATTCGCAGGGCCGGATAGTCCTCTGTTGCTGGCTCGCGGCGCCGAACTGATGCGGTCGATGGAACTGCTGGCCATGAATGCTCTGCGGCTGCAGTCTGGCGAGCATGAAAAGCTTTGTTTTGATTGCGGACGGCATCGGGCTCTGCGTTTGGAGGAGTTGCGGACAGCCGCGGGTGTTGCAGCGGAAAAGGTTCGCGCAACGGGAGCGCCGTATGCGTTTGCGCCTATGTCCTCGCGCGAACGGCGTATGGTGCATCTTGCGCTGCGCGATGAAGGCGACCTGCACACCGAGAGCGAAGGCGAAGGCCGGGAGCGGCATTTGGTGGTTTATCCGAAAGATTACAAACCAAGAACAGCACCGAGCAGCCGACCGTCCAGCAACAGGCGCTAGTGCGGGTTTGGTAGCGCTAGTGTCTCGCTGGCAATCGCGGAGGGGTTTCGCCCTCGCAGCCTAGTAGCGGATTCCTCGCTACGCTTCGGAATGACAAGAGTTGTAGGAAGAGCGACTGCTTTCAAATCGTCCCCCGCCCTGTAAAATTCCAATGACACGGAGGCTTCATGTCCACACAAGCCATTCTTGCGGAAGTACCGCTTTTTTCGCGGCTCGATGATGATGAACGAGCAGCTCTGGGAGGGATGCTGCGGCCGCGCATGTTTAAGAAAGGCGAGCGTATTTTCACCGCCGGAGATCGTGGCGACGCGCTTTACATCATCCGGAGCGGACAAGTGCACTTGGAGCTGACGACGAATGAAGGCGAGTGCCTTCTCTTGGACGAAATCGATGCCGGTGAAGTGATTGGAGAGATTTCGTTTCTGGATGGTGGTCCGCGTACGGCCACGGCGATAGCTTCAGAAGATTCCGAATTACTTGAGTTCGAACGTGGACAGTTGCTCGCGTTTGTTCAGCACCGACCACATGCGGCTCTCGACATTCTCGGCGTCATGGCCAACCGCGTTCGTGCCACCGACCAGCTACTTCGGACGCGCGTGTCGCGGAACGTTAACGAAGAAGAGGAAGGGAGTCTGACTTTTGGGCAACGGATCGCCGACCGAGTAGCAACGTTTGGCGGATCCTGGACGTTTATCATTTCCTTCGGAGTGGTGCTTGCGGTTTGGGTCGCTTTGAATACGACTCTGGTTTTTCGACATCCGTTCGACCCTTATCCATTCATTTTCCTGAATCTGATTCTTTCCATGCTGGCGGCGATACAAGCGCCCGTCATCATGATGAGCCAGAATCGTCAAGGCCAGAAAGACCGCATGAAAACTGACATGGACTACCGAATTGATACAAAGTCAGAGTTGGAAATTGCGCACCTGCACACGAAGGTCGATCAGATTTACGAAATTCTGCAGGAACGTTTTCCGAGCATTGAATGCCAGTACGCACGTCCACAGAAACACTAAAAACCATTGCAACAGGATGACACTATCGTCGCGATTGCTACACCGCTCGGGCGCGGCGGCATCGGCGTAGTCCGGCTTTCTGGGGCCGCTGCGTGTTCGGTTGCTGCGCCGATGCTTCGGCTGAAGCATCCGCTTGAACCTGGGCGAGCCGTTTTCGGGGAGTTGATTGAACCGGAACTTTCCACACGAATAGACGAAGTCATTGTCACCTACTTTCAGAAGCCACACTCTTACACTGCCGACGACGTGATTGAGATTTCGGCGCACGGCTCTCCCGTCGTGCTGCAGCACATTGTGAAATTGGCGCTCGCGAGTGGTGCGCGTCTCGCCGAGCCAGGTGAGTTTACGATGCGAGCTTTTCTCAACGGCCGCATTGATTTGGCGCAGGCAGAAGCGGTTCGCGATTTGATTGAATCGCGGACTCTTTATCAGGCGCAGGTTGCGGCGCAGCAACTTGGCGGATCGCTTTCGCATACCATTCAGCCGATAAAAAAGAAGCTTGTTGATCTTATTGCGCTGCTAGAAGCGGGGATCGACTTTGCCGACGATGATGTTCCCATTCTCCTGGAAGGCACGATTTACGGGCATCTGGCGGAGGTGCGCGCACCGCTGGAAAAGCTTGCCAGCTCTTTTGCTTACGGCAAGATCGTGCAGCAAGGTCTGACGCTGGCGATTGTGGGTCGGCCCAATGTTGGAAAGTCGAGTTTGTTCAACCGGCTGATTGAACGCGATCGCGCGATCGTTACGTCGGAGCCGGGCACTACTCGCGATCTGGTCACGGAGAGCGTTGCCATCGGCGGAATTCCGTTGCGGCTCATCGATACTGCTGGCATCCGCAAAGCACTCGACGAAGCGGAAAGTATTGGCATTCGGAAATCTATGGAAGCGCTCGCGGATGCGGATATGGTTTTGGTTGTTCTGGATTCGTCGCAGCCGCTGGCGGAAGAGGATTTTGAGTTACTGGCCCAAACGGCGGAACGAAAGTCTATCGTTGTGGAGAACAAGACGGATGTCTCTGGCCACGACCTGCATGGTAGGACAGAGCTAAAAGCCACGGCGATCCGGACATCGGCGCTGACGGGGGATGGGATTGTAGAGCTTCGAGCTGAGATTCTTCGGCAAGTCCAAGGCGGAGCAAACGCCCGGGGCGAACTAGGAATTGTGACGAATCTCCGTCACCAGCGGCTGGTTGAGCAGTGTCTGCAGGCTCTGGAGGCTGCCCACCACGCTGTAAATCAGCGTGTTCCGCACGAAATGCTGCTGCTTGATCTTTACGCTTCGCTGCGATTTCTAGACGAAATTACCGGGTCAACTACGACCGATGATATTCTCAACCTCATTTTCGGGACGTTTTGCATCGGAAAATAGTAAGCAGCTTCTGCATGCAAATAATTGCGACCTCTGTTTAACCCCTGCCATGCTTACCCCGTCTCTACAGCTTCTTTTTCTCCGTGCTACAGACTGATCCCTAAATCCGATTGTTATTGGTGTCCGTAATATCGTTGTGAACGGCATACGCCTAACGGTTCGCTTTTGGAGCTCATGCAACCGCGTCTGGTTTTCTCTTCCCGGATTCAGGCTTGGCGGATTCCGACCACAATCCCATCCTTCTCGAGGTAAGTTTATGCAACGATTCAAATCCCTTGTGACTTTCGCCATGGCTCTGCTCCTGCTAGCTCCGGTTAGCATGTTTGCGTCCAGCCATCGCGAGGCTCCTATCACCGCCCTCGACCGCACCGCGGATATTACCGACTGGTACGCGTTTGTGAGTTACGACCACCCAGACCGCGTGACAATGATCCTCAACGTGGATCCTTTTCTTGAGCCTTCCAATGGGCCCAACTATTTCCCGTTTGACCCGAACGTGCTTTACGAAATGAAGGTCGACAACAACCGCGACGGCGTGGAAGACGTTACATTCCAATTCCGTTTCACGACGACGATCCGCCTGCCCGGAGTTTTTACGGGCTACGTGGGTGGGATTGCCGGCATTCCCCCAATTACCGCGCTTAGCGGCCCTGGCTCGGAAGGCTTGAGCTTGAGCCAGACTTATACCGTAACCATGGTGAAGAATGGCATATCGACCGACCTGACGGGCGGTCGCACGCTGTATGCGCTTCCTTCCAACGTTGGGCCGCGCACCATGCCGAACTATCAAGCACTTTACAATCAAGCCGTGTACCGCCTCGGCAGCAACGTGAGCGCGTTTGCCGGCACAGTCGATGACCCATTCTTCATCGACTTAGGCGCGGCTTTCGATTCGCTGAACTTCCGCATGGGAGTTGGTGGGGTCCTGAAACCGAAAGTAGACGGAGACGACAAGCACAACTACGCCCCGGATGCGGTTGCGGGCTTCAATGTTAACTCCATCGTGCTGGAAGTGCCCATCACAATGTTGACCGTGGATGGCAAGCTGCATCCCGCCAGCGACAAGGATGCCGTGCTTGGAACTTACGGAACCACATCGCGCCGGAAATTTACGGTTCGCCGTTCGCCCAATCCTTTGGTCACCTCTGGAGCGTTTCAGCAGGTTCAGCGTGAAGGCAATCCGCTCATCAACGAGTTGATTATCGGAACAGGTTCCAAGGACAAGTTCAGCATGAGCGATCCTTCGAACGACAGTCAGTTCGCCAGCTTCTTCCTGGATCCGCTTCTCGCGAAGATCTTTGCCTCTTTCGGGATTCCGGTTCCTCCGGCTCCCCGAACGGACCTACTTCCATTGGTCGTATACCAAGCGCCTATCTGCCCGGGATGCGGTCCGAAAGACTCAGGCCCGATAGCGGACCTGATGCGCTTGAACACCGGCATTCCGCCCACGCCTGTAGCCAGCCAGAAACGCTTAGGCTTCCTGGTTGGAGACAACGCGGGCTTCCCGAATGGCCGCCGTCCCATCGACGATGTGGTGGATATTGCATCGCGCGTTGTCGGCGGAATCCTTGCTGATCCGGTGAAGTACGGCACGCCGATCGGCGATGGCGTCAACTTGAATGAATTGGGATATCGCAACACGTTCCCGTTCGTTCAGCCAGCCCACAATGGCCGCAACAGCCACCACATTGGGCCCGGACAGCCTGGTTGCACCGGACAGCCCGGTGGAATCTGCCCGGTTAAGTAACTGTGGTTCGTTGCCGTCGTCGAGAGGCGGCGGCCGCGAAGTTCTTCCAGCTTAATCAATAACTTAGCTCCAATTGAGGAACACGTCATGAATCGGATCACTTCGCTCTTGAGTTTGCTACTGATGACCGCCGGGGCCTTTGCCCAAAACAACGGCGCTCCCGCCAACGCTCCCCAAACCAGCGTGGTCAGCGCTGAAACAAAACTCTCTCCCGCTGAACGCGGCATCGCTTTGGCGGAGAGCCTGATCGAGAAGAATCCCAAGAATTTCGAAGCGTACAACGCTCTGGCGTTGGCATTATCCCGCCGTGCCCGCGAAACCTCGGATGTGAAGTTTTACAACCTGGCGGAAGAAGCGTTGCAGAAGTCGTCCGCCATTTCCGCGAATAACTTCGACGGCGCAAGAATTCACGTGTGGCTGCTTCTCGGCAAGCATGAGTTCGCCGCGGCGCGGGAAGAAGCGCTGAAGCTTAACAAGAAAATGCCCGACGACGTCATGATCTACGGCTTCCTGACTGACTCGAACGTCGAGTTGGGCGATTACGCCGACGCCGAAAAAGCAGCCCAGTGGATGTTGAACTTGCGTCCCGGCAACCTTCCGGCGCTGACCCGCGCTGCCTACCTGCGCGAACTCTACGGAGACATCGACGGCTCTCTCGAGCTCATGAACATGGCATTCCAATCGACGCCGCCCGGCGAAGTGGAGGATGGCGCATGGATTTTGACGCAGATGGCTCATTTGCAATTGATGGCAGGTAAGCCAGAAGAAGCGGAAAAGCTGCTGGCGCAGGCTTTGCTGCAATTTCCCGGCTATCACTATGCACTGCAAAATATGGCCAAAGTACGCATCTCGCAAAAGAGATACGAAGACGCGGTTACGCTGCTCCGCCAGCGTTACGACGCCGCGCAGCATGCTGAAAACGAGTATGACCTGGCGGAAGCGCTGGAACTCGCGGGCCGCAAAGAGGAAGCCGCAAAAGCGTTTGCGGAATTTGAAACAAAGTCATTGGCGGAATCCGGGCGAGGAGACAACTCCAATCGCGAACTGATTTTCTACTATGCAGATCACGCCCATCAGCCTGCGAAGGCATTAGAAATTGCGGAACTCGAGCGCTCGCGACGGCATGATGTCTATACGCTCGATGCGCGTGCATGGGCTTTACACGTAAACGGCCGCGACGCCGAAGCGCGAAAGGACATCGAAGCCGCTTTGACCGTGGGAATCCGTGACGCGAAGTTCTTCCATCACGCGGGAGAAATCGCGCTGAGTGTCGGGGACAAGAAAGCGGCTACGGAGTATTTGCAAAAGGCTGCGAGCCTAAATACTCCGGTCGCCGAACAGGCAAGAATCGCTTTGGCCAGTTTGAGCACCGGCGCCGACGTTGCGAAGGGGCAGTAAGCTAAAATGCCATTCCTAATGAAGCAAGCACGATACATTCTCTTGATTCTAGTTTTGCTGCTTCTGGGCGTGGGAACTTTTCACGCCCAGGCAGCAGACTCTAAGACGGCTACTCCCGGTGCGGAGACGCGCACAGTATCGGGGGTTGTTCTCACGGAGAAGAATGAAGTTGTACCTGGAGCAACAGTAACTGTAGAGACCTTGTCGGGCAATCGACAAGTAACTACCGATGGACAAGGGGGCTTCTCATTGGCCGTTCCCGCGGGCACGATTGTAGTAAGAGTCTCCGGGAAGTACATTGCGTCCAACGAGCTTGCTCTGGCCGCAAACAGAGCTACGAACAATCTACAGCTTTACATTCACTACGCCATCGCGCCACTGCATGAAAGCATGGTCATCACGGCGTCCGCGCTGGATCCCACCATTGACCGTCGCAACGACTCTGTCTACAAAAACACGCTTTTCAATCGTGACGATCAAATCTTCGACACGCTGGCTTCCGGCATCAGCACAGGCCAACACGAAGGTGGAGGCAAGTCGCTGGAGATTCGTCGTTTCGGCTTCAATCTTGATCACGGCGGCGTCAACGGCGGGTTGAAAGTTCTTGTTGACGACGTGCAGCAAAATCAAGCGACGCAAGGCCACGGACAAGGCTATCTCGGCGCGTTGAAGACGCTTACTCCGGAACTGGTCGATGGCGTGGACATCCTGAATGGCCCGTTTAGCGCGGAGTACGGAGACTTTTCGGGACTCGGCGTCGTGCATATTCGGCTGAAGGAAACACTTCCCGATGCCCTTACTGTGCGGCTGCAAGGCGGCTCCTTCGGCGCCTATCGCGGCTTCGTGGGCTACAGCCCTTCGCTCGAAAAGGCTGACGCGTTCGTCGCTTATGAAGGCACTCATACCGATGGCCCCTTCATCAATCCGGGGCGCTATGGCCGCAATAACATCACGGGGAATTACACCCGTCATTTGAACGACAAGGAATCGCTGGGATTCAAACTGAACTTTGGGACCAACGACTTTTATTCCTCCGGACAAATCCCGCTCGGCCTCGTCGCTGCGGGAAAGCTCAACCGGTTTGGATATATCGATCCTTTCGATGGCGGGCGCGTTCGCCTCGGAACCATAGGCGCCTATTACAAGCACGATCTCGCGAACGGCGACATCCTGAAAGTCGACGGCTTTCTTGGCCGTTCGCTTTTCGACCTCTATTCCAATTTCACATTCTTTTTAACCGACGAGAAGAATGGAGACGAAATTCAACAACACGATTCGCGCCTCCAGGAAGGCGTCAACGCGCAGTATCTGCACCCTTACAAGATTTTCGGACGCAGCGCCTTGCTCACGGTAGGGTCAAATTTCCACGATAACCAGATCAACGTAGATCTGTTACACGATAAGGCTCGGCAGGTGTTGGATCTGACAACTAGCGCGCACGCGCATGTCACCAATACCGCTGGCTACTTTCAGCAAGGCATCGATCTTCTTGGGCAACGCTTGCACCTTGATGCAGGGTTACGCTGGGATTACTTCCGCTTCAACGTGAACGACCGTCTTGTCCCGGCCAACAGCGGCGTACAAGATAGCGCGCGCTTTCAGCCGAAAGCCAACGTATCGTATACACCCTCGGCCCGGTTGCCGCTCACGCTTTATGCCAGCTATGGCCGCGGCATCTCCAGCCAGGACGCGCGCGGGATCATTCGGCGGCCCAGCGCTCCCAAGCTCGCTACCACGGATTTCTATCAGCTCGGCACATCGCATCACCTGAGAAAGTTCTCTCTCAGTACCGATGTGTTCTTGATTGATCGCTCCAACGAGCAGGTTTACATTCCCGATGACGGGACATTTGAACTCAAAGGCCCCAGCCGTTCTTACGGATGGGAAGCGAAGACTTCCTTTCAGATCAACCGCCGGCTGGCCTTCAACGGCGGCTTTACCCAGGTCTCGAACGCTTTCTATCGGCATCCGGGGACACGCGAATACGTCGATAGCGCGCCGCACTCGGTGGCGAATTCCGGGCTCACGCTGAGCGCGTGGCACGGCTACAACGGCTCCCTGCGTTATCGCCACATCAGCGCCTACCGGCTTGACCCTTTCATTTTCGATACCTCCAGCCGAGCCTCCGGACTCGACGTGGTGGACCTGAGCATGTCGAAGCGAATCCGCCACGGGATGGACTTCAATTTCGCTGTCGACAATCTCAACAACAAGCGCTACTACGAGACTCAGAATTACCTTACATCTCGTTTGCCGAACGAGCCGAAGGAGGGGTTCCCGCGCATTCACGGCACTCCGGGATCTCCCATTGGCTTCACCTTGGGCCTAACCTTCCGCTGGAGAGAAAAGTAGGCAACTAGGTGATTCCTGGCGATCCCAGTCTGGACCCGGCTGCAGTTTCCTGTCATCATTAGCTGACAATTCCAGCTATGCCTCCTTCGCAGATTACAAATTTTCGCCTCGGTTCCAGTGGCAACTCCAGTCAGGGGTCCAGCTCCGGAGTTTTCCCCAGCATTTTGGTGGTTGAAGAGGGGGCGCAGCGCAATCTTGTCCTCAACCACAGCCCCTTCACGGTGGGGCGCAAGGCGGACCGCGACCTGGTCATTGCGGATCCCCGCGTGTCGCGCGAACATGCGGAAATTGTTTGCGAGAGCGGCGAATTCTTCATGGTCGACACGGCCAGCCGCCACGGATCTTTTGTCAACGGACAGCGTGTGCAACGTCAACAACTCCGTGGCGGCGACCGACTGGAGTTTGGGGTCCGCGACAGCGTTTACGTTATTTTTCATCCCGAAAACCGTGGATCAAATTCGGCCCGAGAATTCTTAGACCAGCTTTCCGTGATGCACGTATCCACCGACGTCAACGACATCGAAAAACTGAGCCTGTTTCTGGATGCAGCACGCAAACTCAACACGGCTGGAGTGCTCGACGAAATTCTAGTTACACTGCTCGACACCACCCTGAAGCTCGCACAAGCGGACCGCGCTTACGTTTTTCTCTATGAACCGGACGGAACACTTCGATTGGCCGGCGGACGGAATGAAAAGGGCGTAACTCTTCTCGATGACGCCACCATCTCGCACTCGATTCTGGAAGACGCGTTGCGTTCCAATTCCGAATTCCTTCTTACCGACAACAGCCAGGCGATTGAATTCGAGGAACGTCAAAGTATCGTCGCATATGACCTGCGCACGATCATTTGTATTCCGCTTCGCAAGCGGCCCGTGCAGGCAGCTCGTAGCGCGGCCACGCCGGCAGAACCTAATAAGGGAGAGGTTTTAGGCGCTCTCTATCTAGACTCGCGATCCACACGGAAAGTTTCCGCCGTCAGCCACGAGATTCTATCCGCTATCGCGACCGAAGCGGCTTCTGTAGTGGAAAGCGCCCGCCTTGTGCAGGCCGAGGAAGCGGCCCGTGGCTATCAAAAAGAACTGAGCATTGCGGCGTCGATCCAGCAAGGATTGATGGCGGTGAGCATTCCGCATGTTCCATTCGCGAGAGTCAACGCCCGCAACTTATCTTGCCGTGAGACCGGCGGCGATTTTTACGACGCCGTGAGCACCGAAGATAAACTTGCCGTGGTTATCGCGGACGTCTGCGGTAAAGGCGTTTCGGCGGCGCTTATGGCTACCACGCTGCAAGGCATGATCTACACCCATCTTGCGGCCAGCATGCCTCTGGCTGACACAGTCACTGCGGTGAATAATTTTCTGACGCAGAAGCGCGTGAACGAAAAGTATGCGACGTTGTTTATCGCAAGAGTGAACTCGCAGGGAGATGTGGAATACGTAAATTGCGGTCATGTTCTGCCGTTGATCGTTTCCGGTGCGGGCACGGCGCAGGCGCAAGTATCGCGTCCCGATGTGAGCAACCTGCCGGTGGGACTCATACCTGGAGCCGTCTACGAGAGCGGGAATTTTCGCCTGAATCCCGGCGACCGCATGCTGCTTGTAACCGACGGCGTTACGGAAGCAGAGAACTGCACTGGGGAATTCTTCGACAATCACCGCTTGGATGCGATCGCGGCACAGAGCACGAGCATGGAAGATATTTTTGGAGCCATTGCGGACTTTTGCGGTGCCACTGCGTTGAGCGACGACTGTACAGTGGTCGACCTGCTTTACACCGGTCCTGATGGCAATCCCACAAAAGGTAATCCCACCCGATAACTTTCGTGCGGGTTCCCGCTTGGAAAACACTCGGGCCGTTGATACATTGCTGAGAGCCGGTTGAATTGCTCTTCGGTTACGCTGGAGTTTGCCCATTGTGTTTCGGCGCACTTTGTTCTTGCTCCCAGGAGAATTGAAACATGTCTTTGGTAGTTAAGTTGGAAGATCAGCAGGGCGAACGCGGCGAGTGGGCTATGCTGCACGGTGTGGTCCCCGCTCACAGTGAAAAGGATTACCCTGTGCTGCGCGGCATTGATCCCTACGGCACTACCGTGTTTAATCACCTGCAGATTGCTTCGTTTCTTGAAGAGTGGGAACGCGTGCATAGCCGCGCTACCGATGAAAATCAGAAAGAAGCCTGGAAGAAAGTGAAAGAAATGGCAGAAGCCTGCCTCGGAGACCGCGACTTGTCGCTCAAGTTTGTGGGAAACTAGCATCGAAGGCGGGTGGGCTTACTTCGACAGCGAGCTCAACACATCTCTAAAAAGCGTATCGAACGTTTCCGGCTTGCCGTTGTTGACGATTCCCGCAAGCGTTTTCTCCACCTCAGCCTGCTTGTAACCCAAGTTCATCAACGCAGAAATCACGTCCTCGCGCACAGGTGTTGAAGAAATACGAGGTGGCTCTTCGGTACCAATGGGGGCAAGTTTGTCGCGCAGTTCCAGCACCATGCGCTCTGCCGTCTTCTTGCCAATGCCCGGAATCCGTGTGAGCCGGGCTAAATCCCCGCCGCGAATTGCTCCTACCAATTGGGTGGTTTCCGGCATGCCACTCAGAATTGTGATCGCCAGCTTGGGGCCAATTCCACTCACGGCCAGCAGCTTTTCAAACAACACCTTATCTGCTGTCTGAAGAAATCCGTAAAGCGCCAACATGTCTTCGCGGACATGGGTGTGAATGAACAGCGCAACTTCACTTCCCAAAGCTGGCAGCGCTGAAAACGTGGGGATGCTAATGGTAACGTCGTAGCCCACGCCAGCGGCTTCCACAATCGCTTGATTGGGATGCTTCGCCAGCAACTTGCCTCTTAGGTGCGCAATCATGTCTGAATCACATAGACCCAGGCGCCCTCGCCGGGGCATCGAGCGAAGCTCGAAGTTATATAGAAAATCTTCAAAACAAACTGCTCTGCCGCCGATTGGGCGTTATTCCGAGGTGGTCATACGCCAGTTGTGTAGCCACACGTCCACGCGGCGTACGGTTCAGGAATCCGATCTGTATCAGGAACGGTTCATAAATATCTTCAATGGCGTCCGTATCCTCAGCCAGAGCGGCGGCTAGGGTTTCCAGTCCCACCGGACCGCCTTGATGCCGCTCAATAATCGCCAGCAGCAGCTTGCGATCCATATCATCCAAGCCGTAGCTGTCCACTTCCAACATATTCAGCGCAGCCTGTGCCGTAGGCTTGTCGATTTTGCCATTGCCCCGAACCTGGGCGTAGTCCCGCACGCGGCGCAGCAAACGGTTCGCAATTCGCGGCGTGCCCCTTGAGCGGCCGGCCACTTCGACGGCTCCGGCGGTATCAATCGCCACATTCATGATCTCCGCCGAGCGCTCAACTATCACGCGCAGGTCTTCGGGAGTATAAAACTCCAAGCGCAGCACAATTCCGAACCGAGAACGAAGCGGCGCGGAAAGCAACCCCGCACGCGTAGTCGCGCCAATAAAGGTAAAGGGCTGAACCTCCAGCGTGTGTGTCCGCGCCGAAGGCCCCTGCCCAATAATGATGTCGAGTTTGTAGTCCTCCAGCGCGGAATAGAGTATTTCCTCCAGCACTGGCTGCATGCGGTGAATCTCATCAATGAACAAGACTTGCCGGTTCTGGAGATTCGTCAAGATCGCCGTGAGGTCGCCCTTAATTTGCAATGCGGGGGCGGCGGTCGACTGAAATGCCGCTGCCATTTCGTTAGCGATGATGTTGGCCAACGTCGTCTTGCCGAGGCCCGGTGGCCCGTACAGCAAGACGTGGTCCAGTGCCTCGCCTCGCGAGCGCGCCGCCTCAATGGCAATCGACAGATTTTCTTTTACTTTGTTTTGCCCAATGAACTCCGCCAACCGCTGCGGGCGCAGCTTGAGTTCAAACGAGGAGTCGTCCTCAACCGCAACGGCGGAAACCAGCCGTTCCTTCATCTCTGAGCTTTTTATTTCGAGAGGCACGCTAGGGCGATACTAAAGCGAAAACCTGCTTCGCGCAATCAGACCATTGAGCGGGGAACCGAACTACCTACGGCGCTTCGATCACGCCTACTCGCGCTCCCTGCATTTTCTCCGCGTCAAACCAGGCCACTCGGAGCCCAAACCACTGCGTGGGAGCCCGCTTCGCCTTCGCCGACGCTTTCTCGAAATCCGATCCTCCCAATAAAAAAGCGACGGGGCTTTTCCCTAGATCGTTGACCTGCTTCGCCAACCAGGAATCCGCACTCAGCGGTGCCGCCAAAATAACCGGGGTGCCCCTGAAATAAGCCATCTTCGCCCCAAACTCCGCGTGCTCTTCCCGCACAGGAGCGGGCCAGATGTACGCTTTTTGGAACGTCTGAATCGCTGCATCCAGATCGGGGACACCCAACACTACAATCCGTATCCCACTCAGCCCCATCTGCTTCGCGCTCGCTGAAGGCTGCACCCGCCACTCTCTTGACGTACCGTCCTGGATCATAAAAGGGAGAAGCGCTCCAGCTTGCTCGCTCCCTAGTGCAGCCGTTTGCCATTCCAGCACTTTGCCATCGGGCTTCTTACGTCCGCCCGGAAATGGCCCATCTACTGAAAAGCCAGCTTTCTTGAGCGCATCCACATCTTTCTGGATATCGCTGCTCCCTAGGGCCCACGCGCACGCGCCGGCATTCGCTAGCATTAATTTCGACCATCCGGAATCGGTTGCCGCTCCTGCCTTCACCGGAGCGACCAGCTCAACATAGGACCCATCTTCCATCCCGAGAACAGCCATATGCGTCCCGCCGCTGGCGTGCGGTCCGCCGTAGTCCGCCATAAGCCCGAGACCTGCGAATGCCTCTTGCAGCTTCGCGAGGTCAGACCCGCAGATCGTAACGTGGTCCACCTTGAGCGCACACCCGCTGTCGGCCGCCGCAAATATTCCAAAACCAAGAGCCGTCATGCCAGCCGTCGCGACTTGTATCCAGTTAAACATCGGGTATCTACTCCTCTTCTTCCTTCACATCCCCTCGTGCCGCACGTGCCTTCTCGACAATTTTCTCCTGCAACTGCGCTGGCACCACGTCGTAGTGATTCATCTCCATCGTGAAGCTGCCGCGACCCTGCGTCATAGAAGTCAGTTCCACACCATAGGTCAGCATTTCAGCCATTGGCACTTCGGCGCGAATGATTGTGCTGCCGCCCTTGTTGTCCATGCCCTGAATACGGCCACGGCGGCTATTGAGGTCACCCATGATTGTCCCTGCAAACTCGTCAGGCACCGTAATTGCTGCCGCCATAATGGGTTCCAGCAGAGTCGGCTTGGCCACTTCCATGGCTTTGCGGAAGGCAATTCGTCCGGCCACCTGGAACGACAAATCGTTCGAATCGACATCGTGATACGACCCGTCGTAAAGCGTGACACGGAAATCCACGACCGGGAATCCCGCCAGATATCCTCGTGCCGCCGTATCGCGAATCCCCTTCTCTACCGCAGGAATGTAGTTCCTTGGAATAGCGCCGCCAAAAATTGCATTTACAAATTCAAACTGCCCGCCGCGCGGCAGCGGCTCCATCTTGATCTTGCAATCGCCATATTGTCCGTGCCCGCCAGACTGCTTCTTGTGCCGGCCTTGCACATCCGCTTTGCCGCGAATTGTTTCTCGATACGGAACCTTGGGCGCTTTCAAGATCACTTCAGCGTGATAACGTTTCTTGAGTCGCGCCACCGCGACTTCGATATGCTGTTGCCCAGTCCCCGCAATCAGAAATTCATTGGTCTGGGGATCGCGGAAGAAGCGCAGCATGGCATCTTCTTCCATCAACTTATGCAACCCGCTGCTGAGCTTGTCTTCATCCGCACGGCTCTTGGGCTCAACTGCGAAGGTAATCGCCGGCTCCGGCAATTGAATATGCGGATAGTTAAATGGCGCAGATTTATCGCCCAAACTATCGCCAGTCAAAGTCTCGCGTAACTTAGCAACCGCGCCGATGTCCCCCGCATGCAACTCCGTCACGGGCACTGCCGTCTTCCCTTGCATCACGGAAAGATGCGTGAACTTTTCCGATGAACTCCGCGCAAAATTTTGTACTGTAGCATCGTTCTTCAACACACCCGAAAATACTCGGAAGTATGAAACTCTCCCCGAAAATGCATCGGATACAGTCTTGAACACATACAACGACGCGGGGTCGGAATCCGTAACTCCATGCACGGGAGGCTGCACATCATCGCCAGAAGCCTCTCCTTTCACGACCTCGCGCTCCACCGGGCAAGGAACGTAGTCCACAATAAAATCCATCACTTCATCCGCGCCTGCATTTCCAAGCCCCGACGCAAACAGCACGGGGAAGAGGCGGTCTTCGCGAATCGCCACATGGAGCGCGGGAATCAGATCCTCTTCCGGAATGGTGCCCTTTTCAAAGAATTCTTCCATCAACTCGTCTTTGCCTTCGGCCACCAGTTCTACAATTCGCTCGTGCGCCGCCTGCGCCACGTCCTTCAAATCATCGGGAATTTCGACCTCTTTCCCCTTTCCATTGCCACCCAGTTCATACAAAAACGCCTTCATGCGTACTAGATCGACGACGCCCTTAAAATTCCTTTCTTTCCCAATCGTCAGCTGCAGCGGAGTTACTGCACGGCCGAAAGCCTTTATCAAAGTTTCCACTACATGATCGGGATCGGCGCGTTCACGATCCATGCGACTCGCCACGATCACACGAGGCAAATTGATTTCGTCGCAGTAACCCCAAACCCGCTCCGTCACAACCTCCACGCCAGCCACGCCATCCACCACAACTAGCGCCGCCTCCACAACCGGCAACACCATCTTCGCTTCGTGTACGAACATGCTGAAGCCGGGCGTATCCAGCAAATTAATCTTCGTCTTACCCCACTCTGCGAACGCGACACCGCACGAGAGCGACATCTTGCGCGCAATCTCTTCTTCATCGTGGTCGGTCGTCGCCGTGCCATCATCCACCCGCCCGAATCGCGGTGTGGCTCCCGCCGTGTGCAACATGGCGGATACAAGAGAAGTTTTTCCAGCGTGTCCATGTCCGACCACGGCCAAGTTCCTAAGATTGGCGCTTTCGTAGACTCTCAAGAGGGCTCTCCTTCAAACGTTCAACCGTCGTTCAGAGCGATGGGCCCCGAAGACGGGCACAGGACCACAATTAACATTAGACCCTGCAAAGCCCAAGATGCTAGCACATGGATCGAGAACGCTCAACGGCATCATCCCATCGCGTACGTCAGTCGTCTGGCATTAGGCCGCCGAATCGTGCTTCAATAGAACGATCGGCGATCTGCTGGCTATCGATCCATGACCCGTTTTACCTCCAAAACGTTGCTGCTTGTGCTGACTTGGGGATTCTTCGCCCCGCTGGCAACCGCTCTTGCGCCCGCTACGCAGCACGCGTGCTGTCTGCGTAATTCTGTCCACTGCCGCGATCATGCCGAGATACAAATGGGTCCGATGGACATGGCGCACATGGACATGGGTGCCTCCTCTGGCGCGTCAGCGGATGCACCCGCCACCAGTTTCCGCGCTGCCGATTGCTGCGGCCAGGACTGCTGTTGCTGCCGCGGACTCTCGTCTTCGATCTTTGCGCCAACCCCAGCCATGCCATCCGGGCGCGCCGCCGTGTTTTCTATTCGCATTGCACCGAGGCAAGATTCTCCTCGCAACCAATCTTCTGCATCCTCCCAGGAAGTTCGCGGCCCGCCCGCTCTGTAGCCCTCCGCTCCCAAATTTGATCCGCATCTATGAAACCTGGAGGCACGGATGTCCCCGCCCGTGCGCAATGCCGGACTACAGAAGCCTGGAGAATTCGCATGTTTTCATCTTTTACACGCCCGTTTTCCGCATTTTTGCTGGCCCTCACGCTGCTTTCGAGCGCCGCCTACGCTACCACTTTCGGCGCAGTACAAGGCATTATTCACGACCCTCAACATCGCCCCGTGCAGGGAGCCGGAGTTCTTCTTCGCGCCAAGAACTCCGATTGGAACAAGAGTGCCACCTCCGACGACTCCGGGGTCTTTCGCTTTGACGCGGTTCCCGCTGGCGAATACATGGTGACCGTCGGCAAGCCGGGCTTTAACGATTCCATGCTGCATGTAGAAGTAACATCGGACGCCAAACCTGTTCTGCACTTCCAACTTGCCATCGCGGACACGCATGAGACCGTTGCTGTCAGCGACCAATCTGAAAATGTCCCTACTGATTCCTCCACCACCACCACTCTCATCAGTCGCATCGACGTCGCTCAAACCCCGGGCGCAGACCGCACGAACAGCCTCGCCATCATCACGGACTACGTTCCCGGCTCCTACGTGACTCACGACCAGCTGCACACCAGCGGTGGTCACCAGGTAAGTTGGCTCGTCGACGGCGTCCCTGTTCCAAATACCAGTATCGGCAGCAATGTCGGGCCGCAATTTGATCCCAAAGATATCGACTACCTGGAAGCCCAGCGCGGCAGCTACGACGCGGGTTACGGCGACCGCACGTACGGTGTCTTCAATGTAGTTCCCCGCACCGGCTTCGAGCGCGACCGGCAAGGCGAACTTACTTCGAGCTACGGCAATTTTTATCAAACCAACGATCAGGTCAATTTCGGCGGACACAGTCAGAGCTTTGCCTATTACGCCAGCCTGAATGGGAATCGCAGCAACCTCGGACTGCAAACTCCCGGATCCCGAATTATTCATGACGCCGAAAACGGCTACGGCGGATTCGGATCGTTCATTTTCAACGTAAACCCTTCGAACCAGCTGCGTTTAGTGACTTCGCTTCGCCGGGATTACTACCAAATCCCCGAGTCCGCGGACGGCCAGCATGAAGCCGACATGCTCCTCAATTTTTCCTGGGTCCGCACCTTTCATCACGGGGCGCTGCTCACGGTCTCTCCGTTCTACCATCACAACACGGCAAATTATGACGGCGCAACCACCAAGGACAATCGCAGCTCCGACTACCGCGGTGGACAAGCCACTCTCGATGCATCGCTCCTGAAGAACGAGGTGCAGATCGGCTACACAGGCTTTGGCCAGCACGACACGGAACTCTTCGCCGTCGTCCCGGCGCTCTCTCCTCACCGCGAGCAACCCGACGGCAGCGTGCAGGCCGTCTTCCTGCAAGATAAAGTCAAGATCACTTCCTGGCTTATGCTGAGCGGTGGTGTGCGCCAAACTCACTATTCCGGCGCCGCCGGATTCACCACGAATACCGGCGTCGTGAATCCCCGCGTAGTGGAGAATGTTACCAGTCCGCGCGTAGGTGCATCTGTCCGCATTCCGCGTCTAAATTGGGTGTTCCGGGCTTTCTACGGCCAGTTCTATCAGCCACCGCCACTGGTCACTGCCTCCGGACCTTTGCTGCAATTCGTGAACGACAATAATCTAGGCTTTCTGGCTCTCCGCGGCGAGCGCGACGAAGAACACCAGTTCGGCCTTGCCATTCCGTTCCATGGGTGGATCATAGACGCCGATACGTTTCGGAACAAGGTCCGCAATTTCTTCGACCACAGCAGCGTGAGTAACTCCAATATCTTTTTTCCGCTGACCATTGATGGCGCTCGCATTCGTGGCTGGGAGCTGACTTTGCGCTCTCCCAAATTGTGGAACTGCGGCCACATTCACCTCGCCTACTCCAACCAGATCGCGGAAGGAGAAGGTGCCATCACTGGCGGCCTGACCAACTTCTCGCCCCCGTCGGGCTTCTTCATCCTTGATCATGACCAACGCAATACTCTGAACGTAGGTGGCACCGTGGCGCTGCCAAAACGCGCATTTGCGGCCACCAACATCTACTACGGCTCCGGTTTTGCGAATGGCGACGATACCATTCCGCACCCGTACTTGCCCGGCCACACCACCTTCGATCTCACTCTGGGAAAAGAAATCCGCGAGAACGTCTCACTCTCGATATCCGCGCTCAACGTGGCCAACCGCCACTTACTGCTCGACAACAGCACCACTTTCGGCGGCACGCACTTCAACAACCCGAGAGAGGTCTACGTCCAGCTGAAATACAGATTCCATTTGTGAGACTCGACGCTCGGACGTTCGTGTGGAGGCGGAACTTGCTCCGCTTCCACGAACCAGTAACCACCTATCCGTAACCTTCCGTAACCGCTAAAATCAAACGCAAGACGGCGCGCCTGTCCCGTTCATTCCACAGAGCGGGAGCACGAACCCCCACCGCCGACCACCAAGGGGACTCACAAACTTATGCTGACACTTCACAAACAGCTTTATTGGCTACCCATCTGCGCTCTACTGTTCTTTAACGCCGCCTTTGCTCAATCGCAAGAACAGAAAATAAGCGTCCAAAGCTCCGAGCCCGCACTGACCATCTACAACCAGAATTTCTTTGTTGCGCGCGAAAAGCTCTCGCTCGATCTGCATTCCGGCGTGAACTACGTTGAATTCGCGGGCATGACCTCGCACCTTGAGCCGGACTCCGTCATCCTCCGCGACCTCACCGGACGCCCATTGCAGATTCTGGAACAGAGTTATCGCAACGACCCGATTTCGCAAGAGCTCCTGCTCTCTTTCTACGAAGGCAAGACGATCAATTTCCTGATCCAGCGGCAAGACCGGTCGGAGACGGTTCACGGCAAGGTCATTCGCAGCGGATATATCCCCGGCGCGGGTGCCGGCCAGCCGCTTATTGAAGTCGATGGTGTGCTGCGCTTCGGCCTGCCCGGACAACCGCTCTTCCCCGCCCTCACCGGCGACTCGATCCTGAAACCAACGCTGAGCTGGCAACTAGAAACAAATTCTGCCGGCAAATCCGATGCTGAAATTTCCTACGTCAGCGGCGGCATGAGCTGGCAAGCCGACTACAACCTTGTCGTCTCCGGCGGCCCCAAGGATGGACCCAAGAAGGGTCAGGTCGATTCGCTCGACATGGTCGGCTGGATCACTATGCACAACCAAAGCGGCAAGACCTTCGAAAACGCCCGCATCAAGCTGCTCGCTGGCGACGTGAACAAGATTGAACAAAGCAGGGCCGACGGTCGCATGTATGCTGCTGCAGCAATGGCGAGGGAAAGAGACGAAATGGCGCCCGTAGTCCGCGAGAAATCTTTCGACGAATTTCACCTCTACACCCTGGAACGTCCGGCCACGCTGCGCGATCAGGAAACGAAACAGGTCGAGTTCGTCCGCTCCACCAGCGTCCAGTCGCAACGCCTCTACGTCTACGACGGCGCTCAAACGGCCCAGTATGGCTATTACTCCATGGAGCAGGCTCGCGAAGACCAGAACTACGGTACACAGTCCAATCCAAAGATCTGGGTCATGCAGGAATTCAAGAATTCCGCTGCCAACCATCTCGGCATCGCGCTTCCCAAAGGCCGCCTGCGCTTCTACCGCCGCGACACCGATGGCCACCTGGAATTCGTCGGCGAAAACAGCATCGACCACACGCCGAAAGATGAAACCATCCGCGTCTTCACCGGAAATTCTTTCGACCTGCGCGGCGAACGCAAACGCACCAACATTCGCGTCGACTCCGCCCACCACTGGATCGACGAATCTTTTGAGATCAAAATTCGCAATCACAAGAAAGAACCGGTAGATGTCCGCGTCGTCGAACATCTCTACCGCTGGAGCAACTGGAAGCTCACCGAACAATCGCACGAATCAAAGAAGAAAGATGCGCAGACTGTCGAGTTCCCGGTCACAGTAGCGCCAGACGGCGAACAGGTCATTACTTACACGGTGCACTATTCGTGGTGAGCGTCGCTCGCAGATAAAAAGGCAAGGGGCGGACACTCTTGTCCGCCTCTTGCCTTTAGATAAGCCCTCGGGAGTTTGTCATTCCGAACGGCTCTATCGTGAGGAATCTGCGGTTAGCTGGGCCGAGGTGCTCACCGGGTACAGCAAATGAAACGCAACGAACAGAGCCGCAATCACAACAAACACCAGCAGACTACCCTCCGGCCCCACGCTACCACCCGTCAGCCACACAGGTCCATGAAACGAGGGATTCAATAAATGCCCGTGCACCATCTCGCCGCTGTCGGGCACGCCGTAAAAGTAGCTCTCAGCCCAATCCCAAGAAGCATGCAGCCCTACCGCGAACCACAATGTCCCCGTGCGCCGCACCGTCAAACAGAAAAATAGACCGATAGCTCCAGCCGCCGCCGCGCCGATCCAACTTTCTCCCTGATTGCCTAAATGCACGCCTCCAAACAGCAGCGACAATGCCACCGCTGCTGGCCAGAAGCCTATCCCGCGGCTCAACGTAAACAAGGTGTATCCGCGAAACAGAAATTCCTCGAAGAACCCAACCAGCAGAAACGACACGCCCCAGAAGGCGGCGAACTTCAGCACCCGCAGGCCGTGTAATCCGACCGCGCCGAAATAGAAAACGTGAGCACCTCGCATCGCCAACAACAGTGCGCTCAGCGCGACAAATCCCCAAATCACCCCATACCAAAACTTCTTTCCGAACGCTCCGCGCGCCGGTAGTCCATACGCTCCGAACGTCCGCTTCTCCAGCTTGGCCATTACCACTGCAGGCAACATCGCACACAGCATCACGACAACCCGCGAGATCATACCCGACCACAAAGTTCCCTTAAGCCCGTGCAGCAAGGGCGACAAACCTTTCTGCGCAAAAACGACCAGCGCAATCGCTAACGCCAGGTACAAGAAAAAGCCCCAGCCCGAACGCAGCCCTTCAGGTCCGAAAAGAAAAGTCGATGGCACGTTGGAAGGAGGTTTGGATTCCGCTGGCCGTAAGTCAGCGATGGAAGAACCGATTTCAGAAGTTGAAGGATCGAGCGGAGATTGCGAGTCTGTCATCATTGGCCCAGAAAAGTATAAGCCCGAACGGAAGAATTCCTCTGTGAAACTCTGTGTTCTCAGTGGTTCAACGCCCTGTCTTACCAGTGTGGGCGCACAAAAAGAAAAGAGCGGCTCGAAAGCCGCTCCTTCTTCTTGAATGTCTTGGTCTGCCTACAGAACCTTGACGTTCTCTGCCTGCCAGCCCTTCGGACCCTTCACCACGTCAAACTGCACGGCTTGACCCTCTTGCAAGCTGCGGAATCCGTTGGACTGGATTGCCGAAAAATGCACGAAAACATCTTCCCCGTTTTGACGGCTGATGAAGCCGTATCCTTTTGCGTCGTTAAACCACTTTACTGTTCCTTGTTCCATGTTGGTGCTTGTAAACCTCGGTGTTTCTTCAGATTATGCGCTGGATTGGTCTTACTGGATTGTGCAGGCAGGGCCACTCTGTAGTGCAGGGTGTACACGAAACTGCAACGAACCACTAAAATCTAACGCAGCTTAAGTCTACCCCAAGCTGTGGAAAAAAAGCTATATGATAATTTGCAGCCTTGTCCAGCAGAATCCCGCCCCGGCGGGGCAGCGCTGTCGGTTTGCGCCGAACTCGACCTATCTCATTTAGAATGAACACTCTTTAGCTTTCTAGGTATGACCACCCCCCTAAAACTCGACCGCCTCCGCGTCGTCCTGGTGACGCCCCACAACCCCCTCAACCTGGGCGCGGCAGCCCGTGCCATGAGCAATTTCGGCTTCTCCCACCTGCGGGTCGTCAATCCCTACGATGTCGCATTTCGTACTGCACGCTCCGCCGTGGGTGCCGCCAAAGTGCTAACCGACGCACAAGAATTCCCCTCCGTCGCCGAAGCTGTCGCCGATTGCACCCTCGTCGTCGGCACCACCGCCGTCCGCCATCGCGAGTTGCATCACCCGCTGCAGCGTCTGGAATATGGCGCCCGCCAGATTCGGAAGCAGCTCACATCGAGCCCCGTCGCCCTATTGTTCGGATCGGAAAAAGTTGGCCTCTCCAACGAAGACCTCAGCCACTGCCATTGGCTCATGCGTGTTCCCGCATATGGCGACCAGATTTCCATGAATCTGGGGCAAGCCGTCGCAGTCTGCCTGTATGAACTCATTCGGAAGGGACGAACACCTAGCACGCGTGCCAAAGAGAAGTTGGCCACCTCGGGAAAGACCGAGCTCATCACAAGGAATCTGTTGGATGCCCTGCAGACCAGCGGGTACGTGAAGCCGGGCGCCTCCTCCGCCGCCGAAGAAAAGCTCCGCCGCCTCATCCGCCGTCACAACATGGCAGCACCCGACGCCGAACTCTGGCTCGGCATGCTGAGACAGATCTTGTGGAAAGTGAAATCGAGCCCAACCGGCTGATCGCCTGTGCCCAAAGGTGATGAATCTCGTCTTAATGAGCCTTCAGAATCGCTGATATAATTCCTCGCACGGAGACCCCTGACAATGAGACGATCAATCCCCCTAGGATGCACATCCTATTGCATTTTTATCGCTACTCTCTTTTTCACATTCATGTTGTTGCTGTCTTCAACCCTCGCACGCGCGCAGTCTGCGGCAGCTAGCGGAAGATTGGAAGGAACCGTAACCGATCCCTCGGGCGCAGCAGTTCCAGATGCCGAGATCGCGGTCCGCAATCAAGATACAGGCATCGCAACAACCATACGCTCCACTGCGGCGGGCGAGTTCTTCGTTCTCTATCTCGATCCCGGCACCTATGAGGTTTCCATCGAGAAGAGTGGCTTTCGAAAGCTTGTGCTGAAAGACATCACCGTCACTGTGGGTACGCGGGCCGTCCTTCATCCCCAGCTTTCCATCGGCAAGAGCGATATCGTCGTGAACGTCAGCGCCGAAACTCCCTTAGTTGACACGGCCGCTTCTTCGCTGGGCACCGTTGTGAATCAGCAAAGCATCGAGTCTCTTCCGCTTAACGGACGTAACTTCACGGATTTTGCTCTGTTAACGGCTGGCGCTACTACGGACGGCGATGCCGGAATGATCAGCTTCAACGGCGTGGCGGGAAATTACAACAACTACACCGTCGACGGCGGCAACAATAACAACGCCTTCTTCGCCCAGCAGATTGGTCGAACCAGCATTCCCTATCAGTTCAGCGAAGACGTAATCCGCGAATTCCAGGTCACCAGCACCGGCTTCGAAGCTGAGTTCGGCCAGTCTGGCGGCGGACTCGTCAACACTGTAACCAAGGGTGGGACCAATCAGGTTCACGGAGACGGTTATTACTACATCCTCGACTCCGCCACCAGTGCGAACAATAAGGTCAACGAGCAACAGGGAATTCCGAAGCCCCATGATCGCAGGCAGCAGGTTGGCGGCACGATTGGCGGACCTCTTGTCCATGATCGATTCTTTTATCTTGGAAACTTCGAGAGTCAGATCCGAAATGAACCGTTGACGGTCAACGATGGCCCCGCCGTAAATGGTCTCCCGCCGAATTTCTTCACCAACAATCCTGCTTTGGCAGCTCAGGTACAGGCGGCTGCCGGTTCATTCGCGCGAAGCTTTAACCAGAACGCCGCATTCGGCAAGCTCAATGGCACGCTGAACGACAAGAACACGCTCGGAATCACGTACAACTATCAGCGCTTTCGCAGTCCGCACGGTTACTTCAACACGCCGACTTCGACTGGCGACGGTCTTTCACTTACCGATGGCGCCACCAGCCAGTTCCTCCAGGTCTCCTTACAGACTGCTTTCACCCCTACTTCAATCAACGAATTTCGCTTTCACTATGGCAGCGATTATCACTTTGACCTGCCCAGCGCTCCCCCTACCTCACCGGCCGTCACCATCCAAAATCCCGACACAGGCTTCGTGTTCGGTGGAAACCGCTTCCAACTGGCTAACACCGACCGCCGCTTTGAATTCACCGACACTTTCACAAGGATTCTCGGGAAACACACCCTGAAGGCTGGCGTCGACATCAACATCAGTCACAATTCCGACTACTTCACTTATGGCCCAAAAGGCGAGTATCGCTTCGGCAGTCTCGCCGATGTCCCCACGGGCAATTTCGAGCTTTACCTGCAGTCGTTCGGGCAATCGACCATCGCACAAACATCTCCGACGTATTCCCTGTTCGCTCAGGATCAGTTCCGAGCAACGCCACGCTTGACCGTGAACTACGGCCTTCGCTACGACCTGCAAGTGTTGCCGCAACCTAAACCTTGCAACCCGACGTTTGCCCTCACCTGTCACATTCCATACAGCAAGAACAACTTCGCGCCTCGTGTCGGATTTGCATACTCCTTCGGCAGTAAAAGCTCAACTGTGGTTCGCGGCTCCTTCGGATTGTTCTACGTTCAGGAAGATTTGTTGGACGTCTCCGAAGCCTTCGCCTCCAACGGGATAACGCGTCCTTTCCTGGTTGTGGTCGGACCGGCCTTCGGGAACTCCAACCCGCTCGTCACCTACCCCAACACTCTTACTTCCTTTCCCACCGGAGCCGGCGCGACTCCCTCAATCGTTGTGTTCTCACCGAATTTCCGAAGCCCCTATGTCGAGCAGGCCAACGCTGCGGTGGAGCACCAATTCGGTTCGCAGACCGCGCTGAGCGTTGGCTATGTTTATAGCCACGGCCTCCGCTTGCTGGGAAATTCCAACGGCGTCACGCGGCAAGCGAACGGGAATTTCGGTTTTGATCTAAACCTTGTCCCATCCGCCCAGCAGGCCGCCTTCGCGGGTGTTGGCAATGCCTTCAATACAGCCACCGTTACTTTGCCAAACGGCAAGACCTACACCACACCCGACTTTGGCGCAATCGACGGATTCCTCAATCCGAATTTTGGAACTATCAATGCCGTGGATAACTCAGGCCTCTCCATCTACAGCGGCCTTCTCCTTTCGCTGCGGCATCACTCGCGCCAGTTCGTCACTTCCGTCGCCTACACGCTGTCTCATACGGTCGACCAGGGCGCTGGCTACTTCAACCAGTTCGATCAGGCCTCGCAGCGCGGACCTTCCCAACTCGACCAGACTCACCGCTTTGTTGCAACCGGAGTTTGGATGCCGCAATTCCGAGGACTCAAAAATTTCGAATTCAGCAGCATCCTGAACCTGGCAAGTGGCCGCCCCTACACAGGGGTTTTTGACACCCCTGAAATAAATTACTCGATTGTCCCCGGAGAAAAATTCAATTCTTTCCGCGGCCCAACCTTTAAGGATGTTGATCTCAGCATTTCCCGCGAATTCCACTTCGGAGAACGCTATCGGCTAGGCTTCCGGGCCGAAGCTTTTGACCTCTTCAACCATCCAAATTTCCAGCAGAACGTGATCGACAACATACAGTATCAAGTCGATCCAAATGCGCCCAATCCGTCGCCGAATCCACTGAACCCTACCGACCAACTTTGGACCGTGATCCCGAATCTAGACTTCGGGGTGCCCAGCGCCATTGTCCCCAAATTTGGCTCTCGCAGCTTCCAGTTCTCCACGAAGTTCAGTTTTTAAGGGATTTCTTCGCGACAGAATACGGAAAGAAGAAAGGCGCCGGAATAATCCGGCGCCTTCCAATTTCCACGGCAGCCTCCTATAGTGCAGCCGCCTTCGCCGCCGCCAGATACTGCTGCTCCGCCCCGTACTCCACGTTGCGTGCTTGCACGGTCATCACCAGCTGCCGAATCTGTTCGCGGCTTTCGCGTGTCATATCGGCAAACTCAATTCCCAGGCCCGCACCCGGACGGGACCGCACAACCTTCCCCATCACGGTAAGATTGCCGCCTTCCCATACGGTGATGCTGACCTGCGAGCCCATACCGACAAATGCTCCTGATTCGAAGAAGCATCCGCCCGTGCTTACGTTGACCACGGTTCCAATGACTGGCACATCGCTGCCGTTGGCGTGCAACTCCGCAGGCAGGCAGCTCTTCGCTCTCTGCGATCGTCGCAAGTCCTTTTCCCCGGGCTCTTTTTCCTGTTCTGCGTACATCCTTCGGTCAGCGTTTTCCAGCAGGCTCTCCGCATCGGCAGCATCGTCCGGATAGTTCGCGTAGCCCAGATTGACTCCCACCACATCTTCGCCGCATACATCGACTCCAACTTGCTTCGCCATATCGCGAAGTTGGCCTGCGCGGGTTCTCACAACCTCTTCCGGCATCTCCGGTGCGACAACAACAAACTCATCTCCGCTCATGCGCGCCACGTGATCGTATTTCCGGCTCGTAGCCTGCAGGCGTTCCGCAAAAGCCTTCAGCACGCGGTTCCCTTGTTCCAATCCAAACCGCTCATTCACCTGCTTGAAGCCGCGCAAGTTGCACACCATCACCGTCAGGCGGCTATTGTCTCTTTCGCAACGCGCCAGCTCTCGATCCAATTGCAGGAATAGCGACCGCGCATTGGGCAACCCTGTCAGATAGTCCGTCGTCGAAGAGCCTTCCGCCTGCTGGTACTTCAGCGCATTCTCCACTGCCAACCCGGTCTTCGAACTGACCGCCTGCAGCACTCTTAAATTATCCGAGGTAAACGTCGCCGCTTCCAAACGGTACAGTGCAAGCACGCCCACCACGCCCTTTAACCCCAACAACGGCACGGCCATGGCGGATTTCAGTTTGATCGCCTTGGCCGGATCACTCGTCGCTCCGGGCTCGACTGTGGGATTTCCGTTCACAATGACTTTTTGATTTTGGGCCACCCACCCGCACAGTCCTTCGCCCAGTGGAATCCGCAGCGAAGCCAGCGCCCGGAAATCTTCCCCATTCACATATTCTGGAATCAACTTATCCCCGCGCAAAATATACACCGCAATCGCGTCGTGCGGAATCAGATTGTTGAGTCTCACGGATAGAACAGAAAGCGTCTCGCTCAGGCTGAGCGACGCTCCCATATCACGGCTTAGCTCAAACAGCCCCTGCGCTTCCTGCCGCGCTGAAGATATCAAATCCAGAACGTCGCTCTCTTGCCGCTTCCGTGCCGGCACATCCCAGACTGCCAGGCCGGCCGCTGGCTCCTGGCCGGTCGTCATCGTCTCAACCGGTGCTTCTTTCGCAGGATGCCCCAACGCTTGGCGCCGGACCATGCCTTCCAGTTCGTCGAATCTCCGCCGCACAACCCCTACAACCGTCGGATCGAACGAGCTTCCCGACTGTTCCTGCAATTTTTCTAGAACCTCATTCCCGGCCAACCCGCGCCGGTACTGCCGGTCTGAAGCTAGCGCATCCACGTAGTCCACCGCAGCTAGAATGCGTGCGCCAATTGGAATTTGATCCCCACGCAGGCCTTTCGGATATCCCGCTCCATTCCATTTCTCATGATGCGCGCGCACAATCGGTGCAACCGGATACGGAAATCCCACACGTTCCAAAATCTCCGCACCGACGGTGGGATGTATCTTAACTTTCTCAAACTCTTCTACTGAAAGCTTGCCCGGCTTCGAGATGATGTATTCGGGCACAGCCAGTTTCCCAATATCATGCAGCAGCGATGCTACCGAGAGAGCCTGCATCTCGTCCCCGCTCAGCTTGAGTTCTTTCCCGACTTCCACACAGAAAATCCGCACCCGTTGCAAATGGTCGTGCGTTGTTTGATCCTTCGCTTCAATCGTCAACGCCAGCGCTTCCACCATGCGCATGTGGACGTCGCCCATATCTTGCGTGTGTTTCCGTTCCGCCTGGAGCTGCTTAGTGCGCAGGCGATAGGAATACAGAACAAGAAAAAATGCGGGCAACAATAGTAATGTTGTCTGCCAAGTCATGGCCCAGAGGTCCCTTAAGTCTTTACTCGATTTGCGGACCCCTCCATACTCTCCTGAACCGGCAGGCCGGGCCAAGACCTATCGGACACATTGCGATTACGGAAGTTTCCTCTCAATCTCGAAAATCGCTCAAGCGGGTAGCAGCTCTTTTGGCTCTTTCCCTTGGGCTCCTAGCCCTTTGCTCCTAGCCCTGGCTCCCTCCGTGTATCTCTGCACCGCTGTGGTTCCAAGTTCTCCCCGCCTGGACACATAGTCCTTCGCCTCGGGCAGACTAGAAAGCCAAGCCCCACGATCCTGCGAAAAAACGGGAGTTACAAAGTTGCAACGAGAAGCAGGGTGGGAAACGATTTCATGTTTAGAATCCTCCGTAAAACTCTGTGCCCTCTGTGGTTGAAGGTTTCGACTTCCCCGAAATCCGAGGCCCTCCATACTTCTTGTCCTCAACACTCACTCCCCATCAAATATGATCCGCCTGCGCCGGGCGAGCGCATTTTTCAACTGACTGTAAACCTATGAATAAATGGACGTTGGGCGAATAATTCGCTAAGGAACGGATTTCGTAAGAGAAACTCCTAATAGTTATTGAAATATTTCCACCACGCAAGATGGACAAAAGCTCGGGTGTCCGTCCTTTACGCCTGGGATCTCTTTCAAATTTAGGATAAACAGTGCTCCATCCTTCTCGGACACGGCTTTCACCGCAAGCTACTTCCCCTTCAACATCTCCAACACCCGGTCAAAATCCTCCAAGGACTTGTGCTCGATCAAAATACCTCCCCGCCGCTCTTGTCTTCGATCTTCACTCGCACTCCCGGCGGTCTAGACTGCGGCTTCGCGATCTCCCCCACCCACCGCCTTCACCATCAAACTAACCAGCTTCCCCTCGTCCGCCACCAACTGCCCCACTTCGGCGAACCCTAACTTCTTGTGAAACGCCGCCGACCCAGGATTCGGCGGCTCAAGATTCACTTCACACGTCAGAATCGGCGCCACGCCAGCCTCACCAGAAAGAAGCGCCGCTTGTTCCACATCCGCATAAAGCGCCCGACCAATCCCTAAGCCGTTAAATTGCGGAGCCACCACAATCCGGTCAATGTACACAAAGTTCTCATACCGCTCGCAGAACCAGCGGTAGTTCAGGCTCTGGTAATTTTCCCCCGGACGCAGCGCCATCAGAAACCCGGCCACCGCTCCATCCACACAGGCCACGCCAAAATAGAAACACTGCCCCGCGAGCACAGAAAATTCTGACTCGGTCAGGCTGCTCACATGCGGCAGCGCACCCTCATTCATCGCCAATACAGCCGCATAATCCGCTCTCTCGGCGGCCCGAATCTGCATCCCTCTGTGAACCTCTGTGCTCTCTGTGATGAAAAGGTTTTGACTTGGATCTCACTGGCAACTGACTACTGGTGGCTGCCCTTCAGCATCTCTACCACGCGATCAAAATCTTCCAGGGTCTTGTACTCGATCAAAATACTTCCCCGCCCGCTCTTGTCTTTAATCTTCACCCGCACGCCCAGCGCCTCCTCCAGCGTCCGTTCCGCCAGTCGCACGTTGGGATCGACGTACCGCACTTCCCCTGGCTTGCGCCCACCCTCATCTGGGACGTTGATGTTGTAAACAATCTGTTCCAAGGAACGAACGGAAGTTCCGTCCTCGGCCGCTTTCGCCGCCACCCGCTCCGCGATTTGCGGATCGCGCAGGCCGAGCAGGATTTTCGCGTGGCCAAACTCCAGCTTCCCTGCCTGCAGCAACGCCTGCACCGCAGCGGGCAGCTTCAGCATGCGCATGTAGTTCGCCACCGTCGAGCGCTCCACGCCTGTTCGTAGCGAAATTTCATTCTGCGTCAGTTGGAATTCTTCACTCAACCTTCCAAACGCCCGCGCCTGATCGAAGCAGTTCAAATCCTGCCGCATCAGGTTCTCGATGATGGTCAGC
This sequence comes from Acidobacteriaceae bacterium, assembly GCA_025352065.1. Taxonomy (GTDB): domain Bacteria; phylum Acidobacteriota; class Terriglobia; order Terriglobales; family Acidobacteriaceae; genus JANXUC01. The sequence goes on from JANXUC010000179.1 coordinate 33,130, forward strand.
TCCATCGCCTGCATGTTCGAAACGGTGCGAATCACCGCCGGGATCGTCGGCTTCCCCGCCCGCTTCGATGCCTTCCAGCGGCACTCGCCCGCAATCAGGATGAATCTGCCGCCATCCTCGGTGGGCCGCACCGATATCGGCTGCAAAACGCCGCTTGCGCGAATCGATGCCGTCAACTCCGCCATGTACTCCTCGCTCACCTGCGAGCGCGTCTGGTACGGGTTTGGATCGATGTCTTCAAGTTTCAATTGCAGAACTTGATGCCAACGCTCGCCCTTTTCGGAGAGCTCCGACTCCGGCCCCATCGCGTTGCGGAAAGCTTCTGCGGCGCCTGCGGGGCTAGGCGCGACGGCCCTCGGCCCAGGCAACAGAGACTCCAACCCCCGCCCCAACGCCTTCCGCTTCTCCAGAGTTTTTTCCATCGGCTTATCTCCAATTTTCTCCACTGCCTTCTCCACCGTATTCTCAGCCGCCAATGCTATCAAAGTTCCCTCTCAGATTGTGGCGCGGACACTCTTGTCCGCGCGGTCTTGCACTTGCCTTGCAGTTGCCTTTGGTGTTCGCTAAAGGATTCCCCTGTGGGACTCAGTGTCCTCAGTGGTTGATGCCTTTGGCTGTTACGTTCCACAAGCAGAACTAGCCCGCCTGCTCCAGCTCCGGCGCCGGACTCGTTAACGACACGTGCCGCGACAGAATCTCTTTCGCCAGCCGTATGTAGCTCTCCGCCCCGCGCGACCGCACGTCGTACAGCAGCGCTGGCTTGCCATGACTGGGAGCCTCCGCCAGCCGTATGTTCCGAGGCACAGTCGTCTCGCACAGTAGGTCGCCAAAAAACTTCTTCAGCTCCCCCGACACCTGCTGCGCAAGATTTGTTCGATCATCCAGCATGGTCAGCACCACACCCTCGATCAACAGCCCAGGATTGAGCGATACGCGAATCCTCTCCACCGTATCCATCAATTCGCTGATCCCTTCCAGGGCAAAGTACTCCGCCTGCATCGGAATCAGCACAGAATCCGCAGCCACCAATGCATTCAGCGTGAGCAAATCGAGCGCGGGAGGACAATCCATCACAATGTACTCAAACTTATCGCGCAAAGGCGCCAGCGCATCCTTCAAACGAAACTCGCGCCGCTCCACCGACACCAGCTCAATGTTGGCCCCAATCAAGTCCTTGCGCGACGGAATCAGCCACAACTGCTCCAGTTCCGTGTGCTGGAGCGCCTCCTGGGCTGTAGCGTCGCCCATCAGGACGTCGTAGATGCTGATCCGCTCCGGATCCTTGGCAAAACCTAAGCCGCTTGTAGCGTTCGATTGCGGGTCGCAATCGATCAGCAGGCTGTTCACTTCCGCAGCCGCAAACGACGCGGCCAAGTTGATGGCAGTCGTGGTTTTACCCACGCCACCCTTCTGGTTAGCGACAGCTATGACACATCCCATGATTTTTGGACCGGGAGAAACCTGAGCAAGGTAACCTATAGCGAGAATAAAGGCTGACCAGCGCTATGGCAATCACAATTTCGAGTCAGTTTGAACAGAATGTTCCACGTGGAACAATTGGGGACGAAAAGACTAAGTGATTGATAAATAGACTAGTTATTTGAAAATGTTCCACGTGGAACATTTTGCGAGGCCGAGAAATCCTCAGGGTAGGTGTGATTTCTGTGTGGGAAACTCGGCAGCGGGGATCGCATTCCCTCCTGCAGAAGACAGCAGGCGGAGCCAAGCCAGACCCAGCAAAATGTTCCACGTGGAACATTTTCAAAGCAAAGCGGAGGTAAACCCATCCGCGCAGTCGAGGGTGCCCCAGGTTAGGGTGCGCCCTTTTGCCCCTAACCTAGGAGAGCATTCTGCACACTTTCAGCGGATGTGTTTGGAAAGTGGGTTGTCTTACCGAAGAAAATGTTCCACGTGGAACATTTTGCCGAGTTGGGCTGTTTCTTGCAAATCTTCGTTCCCGCGATCAAAGGTTGCCTCGGTCAGCCCTTCCCAGGTACGGGTGCAAAGAACGCACCCGGACCTGGGGCACCTACGGCGTGATCGTATTTGGAAGTTGGATTGGCTCACTAACAAAATGTTCCACGTGGAACATTTCCGTCGAGCCAGCATGTTTCCGGGTAAAGGATGGGCTTTAACTCCGCGAGAGCAGCTTTTCGCCCACCTCGATCCTTCGGGGATTGAGTCCCCGCTAGCAAATTGTTCCACGTGGAACATTTTGTGGGCATAGGAGCTGTCGGAGATGCGAGACAGGTTAGCCAAGAACGTCCGAAACTGAGGCTTGGAACAAGATTGCAAGAGATGTATCCCACTTTTAATTTAAATTGAAGGCTTTACTTTAGAATAAGTCGAGACTTTGACAGTTTTATCCCACTTGTTAACTAACTAGATTCTTGGCGAGGTGAGACCTTATCCACGAGAGTTCCTACTGCGAGCGGAGTAGAGCGCCACTCCTAGACCCAAAGTCGTCCGTCATACTCCACTCGCAAACCTGGGACGGAGTGTTCTGGTCACTGGCGGACCACTCGATAACTATGCTGGTTCTCCTCCCTGCTTGACCTGCAAGTTTTGGGTTCGTGCAGTTTCTCTTGATTCTCATAATGGAACATACCGGGCATCGGAAATGCCGGTCTCACAATTTCTCGCATCATCGCCCCACCTGTTGACTTGGACGAGTCTTGTCGATGAAGGCTCGTAGCAAGAACGATCCTCGTCGAGTCCCCCCTGCCGCAACGACATGAGTACTCCCAATTGCTTCCGGCGGTCCACTTCCCTCTCAAAGAGAACGCTTCGATGAAAGCGCGGGACCACTTGTTGTCTAACTTGATTCCCTACTGGGCTGGCCGATCAGCAACACGCGATTGCGAGAGTTGGGGATTACGCGAGGGTTCTCCCACTGGAAGGTGGGAAGGACGCTAGAAGCAGGTTGGACTTGCTCTTCTCCAATGAGGAGGGCAAGGCGGCCCGCTGGTTGGAGGAGGCTGGCGGCCACGGGAAGGATTAGTTCAAACTGCTCCACGGCACGCAGGGTGACAACGTCGAAGCATCCGCTGGGGGCGGGCTTTGGTTCGCTGTTCCCTTCCCGGCTGGCGGGCTCAGGGTTTTCTTGAAAACGAGCGGCGAGATCTTCGGCGCGTCCGGCAAAGACATCGACGTCGGCTAGAGCGAGCGCGCGGACAACCTCGCGCAGGAAGGTCGATTTTTTTCCGTGAGACTCGATGAGCGTGACGAAAAGCTTGGGCGCCCAAAGCTTTATGGGGAGGCCGGGGAAGCCAGCGCCGGAACCGACGTCGGCGAGAGTGGCCGTCGCGGCGGGATCAGGAAAGAGATGACGGGCGGCGAAAAGCGATTCGCCGAAATGACGCGCAACGATTTCAACTGGGCTACGCACGGAAGTAAGGTTGGTACGTTCGTTCCATTTTAACAACAGATCGAGATACGTGGCGATGCGGGGAAGCAGGCTGTCGGAGATCGGCTGTTGGTCGTCGGCTAAGAACGGGGCCAGGAGCGCTGCGATTTGGGTCTGATCCATTGGTGAAGAAGGTACCAGTTGGCGGTGGCCCTTGCCAGTAAGATCAAAAGCTTTGACCACAGAGGGGCACGGAGTATCACGGAGGAATGCCTTGGATCGCTAGGAGCAGATGCAAGTGCAAGGCATCGCGGACAAGAGTGTCCGCGCCACATGGACTACGTTAGGGGGATGGCTTTGAGTTTGCCTTCTTCGGTTTTTTCTACGTAGGCCATTGGGGTTTTGTGGTCGTGGGTGAAGATCAGGAGCCAGTTTTTGGGGATGGCTTCGGCATAGAGGCGTTTGCGGCTTTCGATGGTGTCGAGGGGGTAGAGGTCGAAAGCCATGGCCCAGGTGGGATCCAGGTGAGCGGTGGTGGGGACGAGGTCTCCGGTGAAGCAGGCGGTTTTGCCCTGACTTTCGATAATGACAGCTTGCATGTTGGCGGTGTGGCCTGGGTAAATGCGCGTTTTGATGCCGGGGAGGATTTCGGAATCGCCGTGGAGGAGCGTCATTTGGCCGCTGCGGATTAGAGGACCGTAGTTTTCGTCGAGATAGCTGACGCGGTCTCGTTCCAGTTGGAGAAGTCCATGCTCGTACTCTCCAGCTTGGGCAAAGTACTTGGCGTTGGGAAATGTAGGGACGATTTTGTCGCCCTGGCGCATGGTGTTCCAGCCGCAGTGATCGAAGTGGAGATGGGAATTGATGACGATGTCGATCTCAGCTGGGTCGATTTTTCCGGCGGCGAAGTTGTCTAGAAGTTTGGCTTGGTTGCCATGAATCTTTTGCTGTTTTTCGTTGAGCTTGTTGCCGATGCCGGTTTCGATTAAGACGTTTTTACTCCCGGTGCGGATGAGCAGGGAATTGAGGCCCGTCGTAATGCGATTCTTTTCGTCGGCCTGAACGCGGCGCTCCCAAAGGACTTTGGGGACTACGCCGAAGAAAGCGCCTCCGTCGAGGTAGTAGGTACCGTCGGAGATTATGGAGAGTTCGAAGTCGCCTAGAGTGTGGGGCATAGGTCCATTTTAGCTTCTGGCGAAAACCTTTTACCACGGAGAGCACAGAGTTTCACAGAGGAAGCTGGGAGCTAAGAGCAACAAGCCGATTCCCCGCTTCGCTCGGAATGACATACGGTTCGGGATGCGGGTTATTACGCATACTGTTTCCCGGCTTCGATATCTTTGTGGAAGTATCCGCGCTACATTTGGGTTCCCTATTCTGGCATCAACTCGCGCACGAAGTGAGCTTCCAGCATGTGGAATAAGTGGGCTCTGGCGGCGGGACCGGAGATGCCATGGGTTTTATTGGGATAGACCATCAAGTCGAATGGCTTGCCCGCTTTGATTAAGGCATCGATCATTTGGATGCTGTTCTGGAAATGGACATTGTCGTCGCTGGTACCGTGGACCAGAAGTAGGGAACCGTGAAGATTGGCGGCTACTTTGGGAGTGGAGGAAGCTTCGTAGCCTTTGGCGTTTTCGCTCAGCAGGCCCATGTAGCGTTCGGTGTAGATGGAGTCGTAGTTGCGGGAATCCGTCACAGGGGCTACGGAAACGCCGGCGCGGAAGCGGTCGGAATGGGTTAGAGCGTAGAGAGTCATGGAGCCGCCGTTGCTCCATCCCCAGATGCCGATGTGATCTTTGTCGAGTTGCGGATAGTCTTTGAGGAGTTGATCGAGAGCGCCGAGTTGGTCGCGAAGTTCGACGGCGCCGAATTGTCCTTTGATGGCAGCGCTGAATTTTTTGTCGCGGTTGGGAGTGCCGCGATTGTCCACGGTGAAGACTGCAAAGCCGCGCTGGACAAGGAGTTGGTGGAAGAAAGCGAAGCTAAAGCCATCTTCGCCGGAGTCGGTGACGGTTTGCGCGGCCGGACCTCCGTAGACGTAAATGACGAGAGGAACTTTACCGGATGGACTGGATGGAAGCGTGAGCTGGCCGTGGAGGACGGTACCGTCTTCAGCGTGGAAGTCGACGAACTTGGGCGCGGTGAAACCGTAGTCGGCGATGTTGCGGGCTTCCCAGAGCTTTGTGCATGTTCCGTTTACGATACAGAAGGAAAGTGCGGGCGGATGCAACGTGGATGAAGCGCTGGAAGTAAAGTATTTACCGTTATCAGAGACTTCGCCGTGTTCGGTGCCCGGGGCTTCCGTGAGGCGGTGGAAGTGGGAGCCGTCGAGTTGGACGGAGTAGAGGTGCTGCTGGCGGACGTCGCTTTCATTGGCAGAGAGAAAGACAGTATTGGCTTCTGGCGTTGCAGCTTCGGTGACGCCTTCGACGGATAGCACTTCGAAGTCTCCGTGTGTGAGCTGGCGTTCGAGTTTGGCGTCTTCGGTGAGGGGGGCGCTGGAGTTGAAGCTGTAAAGATAAAGATGGGTGTGGCCGTCGCGCCAGCTGGGCCATAGGAAATTGGCTCTGCCGTCGGCGCCGGATTTCAGGATTCTGAAGTCATCTCGCACGTAGATCCAGGCGTCGCTGGTTTCGCTGAGGACTTTGCGGGAGCGACCGGAATTGACGTCGATGAAATAAAGATCCAGTCGATCTTGCTTGCGATTGAGAACTTGCGCCCAAACGATACCTGGGCGAACCCACCCGAAGCGGGGAAGGTAGTTGTCTTGCGCTTCGGGCGAATCTTCTTTGAAAGGCGTGATCCACTTCACTTTGCCATTTTTGGCGTCCACAACACCCAGACGAACGATGGGATTCGGGTCGCCGACTTTGGGATACTTTTCGTTGTCCAGGTGTGGATGGGTGGGCATCCAATCGGTAATGGGGTAGGTGGGAACACGAGTCTGATCCATTTGGAGAAATGCAATATGGCGGCTGTCGGGGGACCAGAACTGGTTGCTGCGCACACCGAGTTCTTCCGTGTAAACCCAGTCGGGTTCACCGTTGAGGATGTTGCCTTTTTCGGCGTCTTTCCTGGGAGAATCTTTCTCACTGGTGAGCTGCTTCTCTCTCGCACCATCGACGGAGCGGACGACGAGGTTGTGCTGGCGAATGAAGGAAACGGACTTGCCGTCGGGGGAGAATTTGGGGTCATCGGCCGATTCGGGGCTCGAAGTGAACTGGATAGCTGTTCCATTTTCCAAGCTATAGAGCCAGAGCTGGCCGTGAGAATCGAACAAAATGTGTTTGGAATCGGGAGCCCAGTGGTAGGCGGCGACCGAATACCGGGTGAGGCGCTCTTTTTCGCGCTCGTCGGTAACTTTGCTAAGCGGCGGGGCGAGGGAAGCCAGCTTGGCTTCGCTGACGAGAACGGATTTTTGCCCTGTCGCTGTATCGATGTACCAGAGCTCGCCATGTTCGCCGGAATCGTCGCGTTGGACGAAGGAAAATTTGGTGCCGTCGGGACTCCACTTGAAGCCTTCGGGAGCGCGACCCAAAAGGCCGCCATCCGCGAATATGGCTTCAATGGTGAGTGGCTTGGTTTGAGCGGCTACGGCGGTGGCAAGGGCGAGGACGATCAGCAGACGTTTCATCTGGGCTCCGGGTGGACCTGCTAGTTTAAGTCATTTTGACGAGAGAGGACACGTTCGACCGCAGAAGAAAGTGGGAAGGCCCGGGGGCGGTACTGGATAAATTCCTATTTAAGGGAAACTAGAATCGACCGCACAACTCCTGCTAAGGCATTGCCCAGGAGTAAGTGCTGTTCTGGATCAAGATGTACGCCGTCAATTTTGCTGGTGCTGGTGGCAGTTTCGGCGTCGAAGAAATGGCAGCCGAGATTCGTGGCAACTTGCCTGTAGGCATCGGCGAGGCCAGCGCTTTTCTGCTCAGCGTCACGAAATTTTGGGGCCAGAACCCCTTTTGGAGAGCGGATTTGGGGCGGGCATACGATCAGAATTGGCGGTACCGGCATGCCGGGCTCGATGGGGGCTTTGCGAATTTCACTGACCAAGACTGCGATGCCTTGCGCGGCGGACCATGCCTCGTGGTAGGGATGGGAGAACTGAAAATCGTTGGTTCCCAGCATGAGGATGACGAGGGCAAGCGGGGAATTGATTTCGATGCGTTGCGCCAGGCCCAGTAGGCCATTGCGGCCCGGCTTAAAAGGATCTTCCCAGACTGTGCGGCGTCCGTTGAGGGAGTCTTCGATTACTCGCACCTTGCAGCTGGATTCGTTGAGTTTGTTTTCGAGGACGCCGGGCCAACGCTGGTCAAAGGGCAGGCGGGAGCGGGTGTTGGGGATGATGCCCCAGGTCAAGGAGTCGGAGTAGACGAGTATTTGCTGCATGTGGCGTTTAGTTTAGCGCGTTTTTTGGGATCGCGTAAGACAAGGAAAGAGGCTGCTTTTCAGCAGCCCCATGTTTCGTTTATGGCACATACACTTCGCGGGCGAGAGTGCCCGCGCCCTATGGTCTGCTACCAGACGCGGCAGGCGTTTTCGTGAACCATCGGACTGCCTTTCTTGCAGCCGAATGCCTGCTGGAATTCCGGCATGTTGGACACTGTGTTGTTGACGCGATACTTCGGGACAGAGTGAGGGTTGGTGAGCACCTGTGTGCGGAGGACCTCGGGGCGCATTTGCGTACACCAGCTGTTCGCGTAAGAGAGGAAAAAGCGTTGTCGCGGGGTCCAGCCATCTTCACCTTTCTCGTCTACTGATTTACCTACCTTCTTCAACGCCGCTTCCAGCGCCATGAAGGCGAGGCGCGTGCCACCGTTGTCGGCGGTGTCTTCGCCTTGGGTCAGGCGTCCGTCCTGTTTCACTCCTGGGCCAGCCTCGGGGATCTCCTGTGTGTATTGCTTGGCGATGCAGTTTCCACGCTCGTCGTAAGCTTTGCCGTCTTCGGGGGTCCACCAGTCACGAAGGTTTCCGGTGGCGTCGAACTGCCGGCCCTGGTCGTCGAAGCCGTGAGTAATTTCGTGGCCAATGACGGCGCCGATTCCTCCGTAATTCACAGCGGCGTCTAGATCTTTCTCAAAGAACGGAGGCTGCAGAATGCCGGCAGGGAAGTTAATGGTGTTGAGTTGCGGATCGTAATAGGCATTGATGGTCGGAGGCGTCATGTTCCACTCGCCGCGATCAACGGGCTTCCCAACCTTGTTGAGCTGGCGCTTAAACTCAAATGCGGTCGCCTCGTAAACGTTGTTCAGGTAGCTGTTGTTGGAAATCTTGACGGAAGAATAGTCGCGCCACTTATTCGGATAACCGATCTTGTCTTCGATACTCTTCAGCTTTTTGGCAGCCTCTTCTTTAGTTTTGGCGCTCATCCAATCGAGCGATTTGATGTCCTGGTCGAGGGCGGCTTCGACGTCATGTACGAGGTTGATGACGCGCTGCTTGCTTTCCGGGGGGAAGGCACGGGCGACATAGGCCTGGCCCAGGACTTCGCCGAGATCCCGATCGGCGGCACCGACGCAACGGCGCCAGCGTGGCTGCATTTTTTCGGCGCCAGCGAGAGTATGGCCGTAAAAGCCCCAGTTCTCTTCAGCAATTGCGGAGGAAAGGTAAGGCGCAGTACCGTGCAGAAGATACCAACGCAGGTAAGTCTTCCAGTGGTCGAGCGGATGCTGCTGGACCAGCTGCTCAAGACCTTTAAAGTAATCCGGCGAAGTCACCAGGTAGTGGTGGGGAGCGGGTGCGCCGACAATCTCAATGTAACGCTTCCAGCTCAAGGATGGCGTGAGCGCCTGGAGCTGCTCCAGCGACATTTTGTTGTTGAGCTTTTTGGGATCGCGGCGGGTCACGTTATCCATTTGGACTTTTGCCATCCCGGTTTCTATTGCGAGAACGGCTTCGGCGGATTTTGCGGCAACTTCTTTGCTCTCTCCTGAAAGCTCGAATATGCGGCGCACGTGAGCTTGATACTTGTTTCGGATTTCGACGGACTTGGCGTCATCCTTTTGGTAGAAATCGCGACTGGGGAGCGCCACACCGCCCTGATCCACTGCAATGACTACAAGTGAGGCATCATCCAGGTCCTGGCCAGAGCCGAAACCGAACATGGGTGCGTTGGTTTGGTTATCATCGCCTTGCCATGCGCCGGGAAGGGATTTGTGCAGGTGGGCGACTTCGTCAATGAGTTCGAATTTCTCCTTGATGGCCTGGATACGTTTGAGCTCGGCGGCGAGATCGCGCATTCCGGCGGCATCGATGCCCTTTTCGTCCATGCAAGCGGACCAATAATCTCCGACCTGTTGTTCGATCTGGGAGCGGCCATCTTTCTTGGCGGCCGCCTGCTCCATCGTTTCGCGAGAGACGTTGAGGTTCCAAAGGTTGAGTCCGCTCGCGGTTCCCCAAGATACTTGATCGGCAGGGATGGGGTTGGAGGCAAACCACTTTCCGCAAGAGTAGCTGTAGAAATCCTGGCAGGGGTCGAGCGAACGGTTGGCCTGGTCGGGGTTAAAGTGCTGCAGCTTGCCTTGTTCGGAGTCGGATTGAGCGGAAACGGCGGTGGCAATACTTAGAATAGAACAGATCACGAGGAGCTTGGTCATTCGCATGGAGAATTCCTTGGTTGCGCAACTGCAAAGATACGCGCGGTTTGAGTTCGAGTTCAGGGGCCGGATGATTGTAGCGGGTTCAGGGTTGTGCTGGGAATCAGGCTTAGGCGGAGTGTTATGTCTCGGCTTCTCGGCCGAAAACCGCCACAACAAAGTCAAAGGTGGCGGACAAGAGTGTCCGGGCTACAATTGCAGGTCAAACCACGCTCAGGAGCAGAGCCTTCAAATAGGCGGTTTCTGGAATGGTCGGAACAACCGGGTGATCTTTCGCTTGGCCGCGTTTCTCCAGAATGCGGACTGTGCGGCGCGCATCGAGGGAAGCGGCGACCACGATGCTTTGCAGTTCCTGTTCACTAACATGATAGGAGCAGGAACAGGTGACCAGGACGCCACCGGGGCGCAGCATCTTGAGGGCCCGCAAATTGAGTTCTTTGTAGCCGCGCGCCGCCGCATCAAGATCACGTTTCGATTTTGCAAACGCTGGCGGATCAAGCACGATGGTGTCGTATTGCCGCCCGGCAGTTGCGTAATCTTTGAGAAGATCGAAAGCGTTGGCTTCCATCCATTCAACTTCGCGGACATTTAATACAGCATTTTCTTCGGCAACTTCGAGGGCGGGGCACGAACTATCCACGCCGGTAACCTTTTCGCAGCAGCGGGCGAGATGGAGGGCGAAGCCTCCCTGGTAGCAGAACATGTCCAGCGCTTCGCCGTGAGCGTACTGCTCGGCGGCGGCGTAGTTTTCGCGTTGATCGAGGAAAGCGCCGGTCTTTTGGCCATGCAAACCGTCATAGTGGAACTTGACGCCGTTCATGGTAAAAATGGTGCTTGTCTTTTCGCCGTGCAGTAGCTGGGAGTCGCGCGACGGAAGATTTTCTAATTCACGAACGCGGGGTTCGACGCGCTCGACGATGCCATCCGGTTTGAGTTCTTCAAGCAGACTAGCCAGCACGGTTTCGCGGACGGCAGTCGTGTCCATCGCCTGGGTTTGCGCTTGCAGGGAGAGGACATCGTTATAACGATCCACGATCAGGCCGGGCAGAAAATCGGCTTCGCTGAAGATGACGCGATAGGCATCGGTGTTTTGCACGACCTGCTTGCGGTAGGCGACGGCATCATGGATTCGCTGGCGGAGCAGGCTAGGCAGTTCGTTCGGAGTCAGCGCTCCGGACGTCAACATACGAACCGCGATCTGCGAAGCGCTGCTGTAGAAGGCGGTGCCTAGAGGCTTTTTGCGATGGTCGACGACTCGCACAAGTGCGCCTGCGGCAATCTCCGGTTCCACGGGGACAACATCGGAGCGATAGACCCAGACATGGCCGCTCTGGAGGCGCTCGGCTCCGCGTTTGGAAATTTGCAGTTCGGGCAGGATGCTGCCTTGGGGAGCCTTCATGGTCATCTTTCAATCTTAAACTGGGTAATATTGACTTAGTTTACGACTTAGTCTATGTTGAAAAGATGGAAGTGAACATCCATCAAGCTAAGACACACCTGTCGCGTCTGCTGCAGCGGGTCGCCGGAGGCGAGGAAATCACGATTGCGCGCGCGGGCAAGCCTGTCGCCCGCCTGATTTCGGTGACAGCCAGCCCGGCCGTCCGTCCACTTGGGATGGATAAGGGCCGATTTCGCGTCCCCGAAGACTTCAATGCGCCGCTGCCGCCGGATTTGCTAGCCGCTTTTGAGGGTCAAGCCATTCCGGTGGCAAAAGCGAAACCCCGTTCTCGTCGCAAAGCATGAAGTATCTTCTGGATACAGAAGTCTGGCTGTGGAGCTTGTCGGAGCCGGACCGTCTCAATTCCAGAGCCAAAAAGCTGCTGGCCGACGGCACCCAGGAAATCTATCTTTCGGCCGCCAGTTCTTGGGAAATCGCAATCAAGTACGCGCTCGGGAAGTTGGCTCTTCCCGAACCTCCCGACCACTACGTGACGCAACGAATGACAGCGCAGGGTCTCCACGCTCTAACCATTTCGCACGATCACGCTCTGCGCGTGTACGCGCTTCCTCGCCATCACAAAGACCCGTTCGACCGCCTGCTCATAGCGCAAGCCGAAGCGGAAGGGCTAACGCTGCTTACGGCGGATGCTGCGTTCAAGGACTACGGAGTGAAGCTGGTGTGGTGTGGGCGGTAATGTATGGCTAAGCTATCAGGAGAAAATAAGAAACAATATCTTCGTGAACGATTCGAGGAACAACGTCTCTTCCTAAGCAAGTCAATCAAGGAGTTTGTGTCAGGCGACCTCGCCGAGGCTGTTCGCATAGCGATTACGATACGGGTATTGGTGCATGAGACGGGGAGCAGTAAGTCTCTCCTCGGCCAGTTAACCCCCAACTATCTTGACTTGAAAATCCTCGACCGCGCTCCCGTGAGGGAAGAAACGCACGAATTGCCGCACGGAACCCAAAGCGTTGTTGTGATGTCTGTGCCTATAAGTGTGAAAATGAAGGCAGAAGGAGTTTTCTTGAATCCGGATCTCGATGTTGAGGCCTACCAAGCAAGCATTCTCGGCAAGTGGTGGGGAAGACACTCCCTTATTCTCCCCGGGCTTGGTGGCTTTAGTCGGAAGGAAATCGTTCGCGGACTTGCAGACAAGGAAGGCGGCGCACACGTTGACACCGATATCAACCCAAAATACCAGCAACTGCTCGACTCCAAATCATTACAGTTGGGGTGGAACCAAGAAGCTGTCAGTCCTCTCAACCTATCACGGTTTATGGCAGGACAAGCAGGCGTTGAGCTACTGGACTGCCTCGACAAGAACTTCCCTAGAAACGCTTAGGAGGAAACTTCTTCATGCTCTTTTTCCGGAGTGGCTTCCGCAGCCACCGCAGCATGCGCGTGGGCGAGAACATCTCTCTGCGCTAACGCTAGATCGCGCTGCAGGGGGTCGAGGACGATGGCGGGGAGTTCACTGCCGTATTCGTCAAGTTCTTGCTCTTTCCAGAAGCCGTTGATGCGAAGAGATCCGACTAGATCTTCGACGAAGGCGTGCTTGTAGAGGCCACGGCGGGATTCTTTGGAGGCGACTGCGCGACCGGTGTGGATATCGTAAACCCGGCGGGTGCTGGTATCCGCGAAGTTTCCAGCTCCGTTCATGAAGACTAGAAAAACATCCTGGTGGTCGCCGAATTCAGAGCGGAAATACCAGGCTTGCGCGGCTTCTGTTTTAGGTTTGGAGCGTTTCTTGGGGCCGAGGTTCGCGATTTCTTCGGCGGTCTTCTCGACCACGTGGTAATAGAGGATTCTGGAACACGATTCGCAGGTGATGAGCTTAAGCCCCGACCGAACCTCCGCAAAGACTTGCGGGCGCAGCGTCACATGGCAGGTAAGGCACTTGCTATCGCGCGCTTCGGAAAGACCCGTCTTCCTGGCTTTGGCGATGCGCTCGTAGTGGTCTAGCCACTCACCCTCGACGCGCTGGCGCAGGGCATTACGCTTGGCATGCCACTCCGCCAGAAGCTTTTCGTCTTCACCGGTCTTATCGTGAGCAATCTTTTTTTGTTTTTCTATTTCCGCGGTCTCAGCCTTGAGCTCGCTTTCGGCGGCTTTCACCTGGCTTGCTTTGGCGTCGGAATCCAGCATGACTTCCAGAATCTTGTCTTCGTTGGCTTGGATTTCCTGCTGGGCGAACTCGATTTCGTGATGGAAAGCTTTGTATTGCTCGTTGGTCTTTACGGCCAGCATTTGGTCGCGATATTTAGATATTTTCTGCTGCAGATCCTGGTTGGCAGCGTCGTACTTCTTGCGGGCAACCTCGTCGGCTTTGACGGCGGCCTGGGCCTGCTCCAACCGGGATTTAGTGCCAGCGAGCTTAGCCTCGATGGCGGCAACTCGTTTGGGCAGCGCTGCCACTTCGTCATTCAAACGCAAAATTTCTTTGTCTACATCTTGGAGAGCGAGCAGCGTTTCAAGGTCAGCATGCATGGCGGGAAGGAACTCTTAAATTCTACCACGCGGCTGGAGCCGCAAATAGGGCGGTCTTAGGACACAAAAAGGCCACGGGCCAAGAACAGCCCGTGGCTAATCAACAGGAGATGCTTGTCAGGGCCTAAGCAGCAACGGCACTCTGGCGGCGGGCTTCCATGCCATCCAACACAGTCCACAGGGCCTTAGCTGCATTTTCCGCCGCGTCTAGAGCCTTGTCGGTGGCCTCGGGATTCTTGGCGAGATTCTTTTCCAACAGCTTGCGCCAGACTTGCGAGTGGTAGACGTCCGCTGTCTGGTGGAGCGTGAAGTAGCGGCAGGTGCGGTCATCAGCGCCGTACCAGGCACGCAGGCCGCGTTCCTTCTCTGCGGCAATGCGGGGAACCTGGGACTCATACGCGTAGAAAGCCGCCAGGGCTTCTTCGGTCGAACCTTGGCTGGCGACGTCGTTGAAGTGCGAGACCAGTTCCTTAATTTCCTTCATAGGCTGGTGGCAGTTTTCGTGTCCTCCCATGCCTTCGGCGAAGTCCATCCACAACTCAGCGTGAGCGGGTCCCGCATCAGCGCCCTTTCCGCGGCCTAGCTCGTCAGTCATGTTCGCCAGCACTGCGCGACGTGTTTCGCATTCATCGAGGCGCATGGCCAATTCTGCCAAGTAGCTGGGGAAGGCTTTGACATGCTCGTGATAGTCGAGAGCGTAGTCGCGGAGGTCTTCGCGCGTCAGTTTTCCCTCGGACCAAGCCTGGTAAAACGGGTGGCAGAGGAGATCGTACTTAGCAATTCTTGCGTCCAGTTCGGCGGCGAATTCTGCGGTTGTCATGATTGCGCTCCTTAGCAATGTATCCAGAACCTTCCTGGCTCCGAAGCTCCACTATACAAAGAGGAGGGCGGGTCGGCAAGTGATTGGGATCACACGGGGAGGGCCGTCCGAAGGCCAGAAACGGCCTACTTGCTAAAATAGAGAGGAGTTAAGTTCAGGTTCCCATTTTTCCGAGATTGCGATGTCCCAGTTTTCTGAACAATTCGATGTAGTCGTCGTTGGCGCGGGCCATGCTGGCTGCGAGGCGGCGATGGCATCCGCCCGCCTTGGGCTGAAGACGGCGATTTACACGCTCAGCATTGATCTGATCGCGCAAATGTCCTGTAATCCGGCGATTGGCGGGATTGCCAAAGGGCATCTCGTGAGGGAAGTCGACGCCCTGGGCGGGGTTATGGGCGAGGTTACAGATGCGGTTGGCATTCAGTTTCGGCTGCTGAATACTTCGCGAGGACCGGCCGTCTGGTCGCCGCGGGCGCAGTGTGACAAGCAGGCTTACCGGGTGAAAATGCGGGAGGTGCTCGAGTCGCAGGAGAATCTCGCGATTCGGGAAGCCGAAGTGGCAGATTTGATTCTGGAAGATTCGACACACCACGTAGCGGCAGGCGCCCTCGCCTGCCCCGGCGTTGAAGAAGCTGCCTCCGGAGCTGAAGCCCAATATTTGTCCGAGCTGAGTGGCACGACTAAAGTCGTGCCCTTCCCGCAGAGCAAGGATCCGCTTGAAACTGGAAACTCGAAGCTTCAAACTTCTCGCTCCATTCGTGGCATCGTTCTGCGCGACGGGCGACGCATTGGTGCGCGCGCTGTCGTCATCACGACTGGGACGTTTCTGAATGGGCTGATTCATTGCGGCGAACAGCAGACTCCGGCAGGACGTTCGGGAGAGCCTGCGGCGGTTTTGCTTGGAGAGTCCCTGAAGCGGCTGGGGCTGCGCGGGTGCCGTTTGAAAACTGGAACACCTCCCCGGCTGGATGGGCGCAGCATTGACTGGTCGAAATTTGAGGCGCAGCCGGGCGACGTCGATCCCACGCCGTTCAGCTTTCGTACACAACGCGTGGCGCACCACGATTCGCAGGTACCTTGCTACATTGCGTTTACAACCGAAGAGACGCACCGCATCATTCGCGAGAATGTTCATCGTTCGCCGATGTACAGCGGGCAGATTCAGTCGATTGGACCGCGCTATTGCCCCTCGATCGAAGACAAGATTGTGAAGTTTCCGGATAAGCTGCAGCACCAGATTTTTCTGGAGCCGGAAGGATTGCACACGGACGAAATTTATGTCAACGGAATGAGTACGTCGCTGCCAAAGGAAGTTCAACTGGCGGCGGTGCATTCTATTCCAGGCCTGGAAGACGCGGTGATGCTGCGCCCGGGCTACGCCATCGAATACGACTCCATCGACCCGACGGAGCTGGAGCGGACCCTCGAAACCAAGAAGATTGCGGGCCTTTTTCTTGCTGGCCAAATCAACGGCACCAGTGGGTATGAAGAGGCGGCGTGCCAGGGCCTGATGGCGGGCATCAACTCAGCTTTGCAGGTGAAGGGCGAAGCGGCATTTACTCTGGATCGGACGGACGGCTACACGGCCATCCTGATTGACGACTTGATATCGAAGGGCACCGACGAGCCTTATCGAATGTTCACGTCGCGCGCGGAATTCCGACTGCACCTGCGGATCGACAACGCCGATCAGCGGTTGACGCCGCATGGCCGCCGCATTGGACTGATTAACGATGCCGCTTGGTCCGACTATCTTGCCAAGCAGGAACGGCTGCAAGCCGTGAAGCTGCTTTTAGAGAAGACGCGTGTGACATCCAGGACAATTGAGGAGATCACGGCACAAGCGCCTGCAGGCGCGCTCTGTGCTGCTGATGGCACGGCTGCGAATCTATTGCCAACTGTGGGACAAACGCTGGCTCAGCTTTTGAAGCGTCCCGAGATCAAGATTGAATTTCTTGCGCCGACTCTGCGTGAGTTGATTCCTTCGTTCTTTCAACAGAACGCATTAGATATCAGCACCGCGGGGCAGAGCGCTACTTTACCTACGCGCCTCCGCAACGAGCTGAAATCCGTGGAAACGCAGATCAAGTATGCCGGGTATCTCGACCAGCAACACAAGGCCATCGAACGCCTGAAGAAGGCTGAGCAGCGCACCATTCCAAGATGGTTCAATTATGGAACGATTAGCGGCCTTTCGCGCGAAATACAGGAAAAGTTGAATCGCGTCCGTCCGCGCACCATCGCACAGGCTGGGAGTATTCCGGGAGTTACGCCGGCGGCGGTTGCATTGGTGAATGTTTACATTGAAATTCAGGCGCGAGGACGGGGAAGCGAGTCTCCGGTCGCCGTCTAAGAGCGGCGAGCAGGAATGCTCGCCCTACATGAGCAACGCTTGCGCGTAACTATTTTTGGTTTCATTCGTCTTATGAAAATGTACCGTTCGCTCTTCTTCTTATTTCCCTTCGCGGCTGCGTTTCTCGTCGCCGCCCATGCCGATATTGTGGAGGACGTTCGAATCTCCATGGGATCTGGCGCATTCACGGTCGCGGAATCACAACTGAATTCTTATCGCGCCCAAAAAGGCGTCACCGCTGAGTATATCGAGGCTTCATCGTGGATGGCTCGCGGCTACCTGATCTTTAATAAGCTTGATCAAGCGGATTCATTTGCTCGCAGTACGGAACAGCAGGCACTCCCGCTGCTGAAGAAACGCAAGATGGACGCCGAGCCGCACTTGCCGCTCGCCTTAGGCGCTGCGATTGAGGTGCAGGCGCAGGTGCTGACTGCGCGCGGTAAACCAACGCAGGCTGTGGCATTGCTGCAGCGGTATATTCGACTTTATCGGGACACGAGTATTCGAAACCGCTTGCAGAAGAATCTGAACTTGCTCGCCCTGGTAGGAAAGCCAGCGCCCGCTCTGCAGGTGGCGGAATATCTTGGGCCAAAACCCGTGCCCTTGGCGCAGTTGAAGGGATCGCCGGTACTTTTATTCTTCTGGGCGCACTGGTGTGGAGACTGCAAAGGGGAAGCGCCAGTTATCGCGCGTCTGCGCAATGAGTTCGCTGGGAAGGGTCTGGTAGTTCAAGCGCCGACCCAGCGCTACGGCTACGCGGCTGGAGGGCAGGAGGTTGGGCCCGCGGCTGAGCTTGCCTACATAAAAGACATCCGCGCGCAATATTTCGCTGCTTTGGCCGATGTACCCGCTCCGATCAGCCAGGAGAATCTTAGCCTCTATGGCGTGAGCACCACTCCGACGCTGGTGGTCCTGGACCGGGCAGGGAAGGTGTCGTTCTATCACCCAGGAGCCCTTTCCTATCAGGAGCTTAGGGCTGCCATTGAGCGGGTTCTTTAACTCGTGTGGCGACGGAGCTTGCTCCGTCCAAGCGCGCCTTCGGTTACCATAGAGATAAGTATGCGGGAGGCTTTCGAAGGTTTTTCCGCATCCAAGTCTTAGTATCTTAAGAGTTGTTCACAATATTTTGGGGACTGTTCGCACATGAAAACATTCTTGCTCACGCTTTGCGGCGCGCTGCTTCTGAGTTCCGCCGCTTTCGCTTCGGATCCCTCCTCCCTGAAAGCGCCCAAGGGCGCCAAGGCTGCAATTATCGTGTTTGAAGACCTGCAGTGTCCGCAGTGCCGCCGCGCCGCGCCGCAGGTGAAGCAGGCTGGCGTCACTTACAAGATTCCGGTGGTGCGTTACGACTTTCCGCTGCCCAACCATGACTGGTCGTACACCGCCGCGCTGATCGCCCGCTATTTTGACCAGACCTCGAAAGATCTGGGCAATGCCTTTCGAGATTACGCGTTTGAGCACCAGCTGGAGATAAATCCGACCAACCTGCGCAGCTACGCGGATAAGTTTGCCGCCGAGCACAAAGCCTCGCTGCCGTTTGTCATTGATCCCCAGGGCAAACTGGCTGCGGAAATTGCCGAAGACAAGGGCCTGGGCCAGCGCATTGGGCTCGATCACACACCGACCATCTTCATCGTCAGCGCCAAACCGAACGTGAAACCGGTGGAAGTACCCACCGACATGCAGCAGTTCTATTTAATGATTGATGCGGCTTTGAAATAGCAGGTGCAGAAGCCAGGTGGGCTGCTGCTTTCCGTGGCCGCTCACATCTCCTTCTCTGTAGAACTACTCTCCAAACCGGCATTTTGCTGCACTTACCTCATAACTTCCATACACCTACTCCGGTAACTTGAGGTGCACACCACCCGCCAGCTACCCTCATGGGGTCGAGGTGCGCTCCGGATTATGAGACGTGCATGTACTTTGTGGATTCTTGCACTCCTTCTGCTGACAGTTACGGTCGCGTGCCAAAATTCTCCGTCGCTAGGCGAAGTCGCTCGGCAGCTACGCGCAGAACAAAGTAAGCCTGTCGAGTCCGCCCCGGTTACTCCAAACGCAGAACAAAAACTGGCTGCAGCGCCAATAATTAAGGGTGACCTAAACGCCAACGAAGCTACCGATGTGGAGGCCTTTCTCAAGTATGAGGCCGCTATTGGGGACTTGCTGCGCCAGGAGAAATTCGACGAACTCGACCAGATTGCCGATTCTCTGCTCTCTACAAAAGCGAGATTCTCGGGAGGCGTCTGGAAAATCCACAGCTTTCACGCAGCGCTCTTCAGCCCGTGGTCCGACTACGACAAGGACGCCGCAAGGATTGCGCACCTCGAGAGATTGAAGCGGTGGACGCGGCTAAAGCCAGACTCCATTTCCGCGCGAGTTGCATTGGCTTGGGGTTACATCAGCTATGGCCTAATGGCTCGGGGTAGTGGCTACGCCAACGCCGTCACCGAAGAAGGATGGAAGCTATACGGAGAGCGACGGGAAATGGCGCGAGCTACTTTGCAGCAGGCATCAACTCTGAAAGCTAAATCCCCCGAGTGGTTTCTCGCCATGCTGGCTGTCTCCAAAGGCGAAGACCAGCCAAAAGAATTGCAAAATCTGCTGGAGAAATCAATCTCATTCGAGCCGCTCTACTATTCTTTTTACCGAGACTATGCCACCAACCTCCTTCCCAAATGGAGCGGTAATGAAGGTGATGCAGAAAAATTTGCGGAGGGCATTTCCAATCGTATCGGCGGGACGGAAGGCGACATCATCTATTTCGAAATTGCTTGGGAACTCAACCACCAAAGCTGCTTGTGCGACGACAACCCCGGCAACCCTCTCGCCCGCATGTACTGGCCGAAAGTTGTAAAAGGGCATCGTGCCATGGAACAAAAATACGGTCTCTCTCTCACCAAGCTCAACCAGTTCACCTTCATGGCCGCGCGGTCTGGCCATGCAGATGTCGCACAAGAAGCTTTCGCCCGCATCGGCGACAACTGGGACAAGGGCATTTGGGGAGAAAAGGGATGCGGCTACCGAGGAAGCCGAGGCCAACCTGCAATCAGCCGAAGGCAATCAATTTGAGGCAAAGATTGCAAAGGAACTAACCCAACAGTTCGCCACCGAGAAGAAGGAGTGCCTGGAAAGCTCCAGCAATGACCTTCGCAAGTTTGATCTTTTGCTTCAGCTCGGTGCGGACGGACAAGTTCGCGACGGAATGTTGTTACCACTTACATTGTTCGGGCAGTGCCTGAGTGTAAAACTTCGCACTGCAAGCTTTTCGGCTCCGCCCAAGCCTCTCTATTGGGTAAAAATCGAAATGTATCCTCAGCCTTAGCTACCCGGGGAGTTTCCGCAGCTCCGCCAGCAGCTCCTCCTTATCCGGCAACGAGTCCAGCGGATAGATCTTTACAAACGCGATCTTCCCATCCGTATCCACAATGAATGCGGCGCGTTCACTGATTCCAGGAACCGGCGGCGCGACCCGCAAAATGCCATACTCCGAGGTCGCCCCCGCGTGGGGATAAAAATCCGCGCACAGCGGAAACTCCATCATTCCAATTTCTTTTTTTTGCCACGCAATGTGGCTGCTGACCGAATCCACGCTAATGTCCAGGACCTGGGCATTCAAGCCGGCGAACGTTGCAAGATCCGCGTTCAACGCCGGCAACTGCAGCGCTCAAGTTGGAGTCCAGTCCAGCGGGTGGAACACGATCACGACATTCCTCTTGCCGCGAAAATCGCTGAGTCTGACACGATGCTCATGATCGCCAGTACACGCCGCAAGATCGAAATCGGGAGCTTCGTCGCCAACCTGCAAAGACATACGGATTCCTCAGGACCAGAATACTAGAACGTTCGTGTGGAAGCGGAGCTAGCCCCGTTTTGCTAAATTCGATCCAAAACGTCAACCGTACGATCGCCGCGAACGTTGCCGGTGTTCAATGTCGTCTTCGGCTCCAGCAGCATGATATGCGTTTCTTCGTCGGCGCGGGGTTTATGCTCAACGCCTTTTGGAATAATGATGAACTCTCCCTGATGAATGACTACCTCGCGCTGTGCGCCTCCATCGCCCTGCAATCCCATGAACAGGCAGCCCTTCACCACCAGAAACAGTTCATCTTCGTGGTCGTGGTGGTGCCAGACGAACTCCCCCTGCAGCTTGACCAGCTTCACGTAGGAATCGTTCAGCTCGCCAACGATCTTTGGAGAATAGTGTTCCTGGAAAAGAGAAAACTTGTCGGCCAGCGAGACTTTCGCCACATCTGTCGTGCTCGTGCTCATTGAACTCTCCGAGGGTATGGGTTGTACACTCCCTATGTTATATTTTGGCCATGCCAAACCTCAATCGCCGCAATCTTCTCTATGCTTTTGGCCTCGCCTCCGTTGCTCCGTTGCTGCCCGCGCAGACTGCCGCGACGGGAAAAGTCTCCGTAGCCATGCCCGGAGAGACCCGCTTCTCGTTCTCCACCGCGTCGCAAGCCAAGCTCAGCCCCTGCAAGCTGACCGGCGACGACACGGGCGGCGCGCTCACCGCTTTTGAGCTCAGCGCACTGCCGCAAACGGGCCCCTACCTCCATGTGCATCACCGCCAGGATGAGTGGTATTACGTTTTATCTGGAGAATTCCTTTTCAAGGCTGGCGGCGTGGAGCACACGCTACCGACAGGTGCGAGCATCTGGCTGCCGCGCGGCATCCCCCATGTCTGGGCCAACATGGCGACAACGGAGAGCAAATTGATCTTAGTGTGCCAGCCTGGCGGGTTTGAGAAATTCTTTGAAGAAATGGGGGCAGCGATGTCGAAAGCGGACGCAGCCAACGCAGAAAAGATCATGTCGGCTATGTTCACCAAGTATGGAATGGAAATGTTAGGCCCGCCGCTGTTCAAGCCGTTGCGGTCCATGCACTAGAGAGCGACCTAGCCGCTACTCGCAAAGCGCCATCGCGCGAACCGGGAACGAAGTTCCCCCACGAATGGCGGGCGGTACCGCAAAAAAACGAAAGCCGCGGTCACCAATCTGCTCCAGTCCACGCAGGTGCTCCACAACCGGAATGCCAGCGGCAAGCAGAATTGTATGCGCCGGTCGAGAGCGATCCTGCATATTATCGATGTTCGCGCAGTCGATGCCAACGAGTGCGGTGCCCTCTTTCACCAGAAACTCGCAGGCATCCGCCGTTAGATATGGACCCGATTGGAAGTAACTATCCGAACCCCAACGTGCGACCCATTTCGTAAAAACTAATACAGCTTTGCCGCGCAGATCGTTCTTTTGAAACAAGCCCGCACCAATCGGGCCATCTACAGGTGCGGTGATCACCAGGCCTGGCAGGTTCGCGAGTCGATTCAGCGAGAGGTCAGCTAAATCAACGCCATTCTCGTGGCGATGAAACGGAGCATCCACGTAGGTTCCGGTGTTGCCCCCAAGTTCGTAACTCGCGATTTCGAAAGTGGTGCCCGGCGCGTAATGCGCCTGCCGCACGGCATCCGCGCGCGGCAGGAACGTATGAAACTTGGGCACCGGCAAGCCCGGATACGACGGCATGCCCGGCTCAAGACGATGGCTAAGGTCGAAGATCATAGACTTAGCCTACTGCAGCAGCAACCCTTCCCCGTTCCCGCTCGGCTCTTCCGGAGCGATCAGCGAGGTTGCCGCTACCTTATCTCCGGCTTCCAGATGCAGCAGGCGCACGCCTTGCGTCGAGCGGCCAGCCTCGCGAATCTGTTTCGTTTCCGTGCGAATGATCTTTCCATATTGGCTGATGATCATCACGTCGGAATCTTCCGAGACTTGCGAAATGCTGACAACCTTACCGTTGCGCTCCGTCGTCTTCACGTTTCGGACGCCTTTGCCGCCGCGTGATTGCAAGCGATACTCATCTGCGGGAGTGCGCTTGCCGTAGCCATTTTCAGTCACGGAAAGGATCAGCGTGCCCTTGGGCGCGATGATCACGCCGTTTGCATCTTCTTTCTTCTTGTCTTTTTCTTTGCCCATCTGCGCCGCGCCCGGTTTCGGCGTGATGGCCATGCCGACAATGTAATCGCCCTTTTCGAGGTCCATACCGCGTACGCCATAGGCTTGTCGGCCCATGGAGCGAACGTCATCCTCGCTAAAGCGAATCGCCTGCCCTTCGTGCGACGCCAGGAAAATGATCTGCTTGCCGTCGGTCAGCGACGCCGCTACCAGTTCGTCGTCCGTATCGATACCGATAGCCATAATGCCGCGCTGCATTACGTGGGAGAAGTCTTTCAGTTCGGTCTTCTTCACGGTAGCCTTGCGCGTGGCGAAGAAGACGTGTTTACCTTCTTCTTCCAAATTGCGAACAGGCAGGAATGCGCGAACGCTTTCCCCGGCCTGCAATCCAACCAGGTTGCCAATGTGCTTGCCCTTGCCAGCGGCGCCTACATCGGGGACTTCATATACCTTGAGCCAGTAAACGCGCCCGATGTTGGTGAAGATCAAAATGTAAGCATGCGTCGAAGCGATGAAGAGATGCTCGACAAAGTCCTCGTCGCGCGTCTTCATGCCTGTTCGCCCTGTGCCGCCGCGGCGTTGCTGACGGTAGGTCGTGATCGGTGTCCGCTTTAGATAGCCGGAGTGGCTGACCGTGACCGCAACCTGCTCGTCGGCGATCAAGTCTTCCAACATGATTTCCGCCGCTTCATCTTCGATCACCGTGCGGCGCGCATCGCCGTAGAGCTTCTTCACCTCTTCCAGCTCTTTTACAATCACGCTGCGTAGCTTCTTTTCCGATCCCAGAATAGATTGGTACTCGGCAATCCGCTCCCTGGTTTCCGCCAACTCTTTCGAAATTTCGTCGATCGAGAGCCTGGTCAAGCGGTGCAGTTGCAGTTCCAGAATCGCATCAGCCTGCCTGATCGAGAATGGCTTCTCCGGGTCGACCTTAGGAGCGCGGCCAGAAGTATTGATGTCAATCTTTTTCCCCGCAAAGTACGTAACCAAATTTTCGCGCGCATCCAAACGGTTGGCGCTGCCACGAATAATCGCGATCACATTGTCGAGGTGATCGAGCGCCGTGAGGTAGCCTTCCAGGATGTGCTCGCGATCCTGCGCTTTGGCCAGCAAGTATGCGGTGCGCCGACGAATGACATCCGCGCGGTGATGCAGGAAGTGGTTGATGGCCTCGATCAAGCCCATTTCCTTGGGCTGCTTGTTCACTACCGCCAGGAAAATCATGCTGTAGCTTTCTTGCATCGAGGTGTGCTTAAAGAGCTGGTTTAGCACAATTTGCGGCTCTGCGCCTCGCTTCAATTCGATTACGATACGCATGCCGTCGCGATCGCTTTCATCGCGAATGTCGGAAATATCGTCGACCACTTTGTCGTTCACCAGCGCGGCAATGCGTTCAATCAGGCGAGCCTTATTCACCTGATACGGAATCTCCGTAACGATGATTGCCTGTTTCTCTTTCGTAACATATTCAATGGCAGCCTTGGCGCGCATCATAAAGCGCCCGCGGCCCGTGCGATAAGCTTCGGCAATGCCACTGCGTCCGTGAATAATCCCAGCCGTCGGGAAGTCCGGCCCCTTCACAATCTGCAAAATTTCCATCAACGTCGTCGCCGGATTGTTCACCAGCGTGATGGCTGCATTCACAATTTCGGTCAAATTATGCGGCGGAATTTTCGTCGCCATACCCACCGCGATGCCGTCCGAACCATTCACCAGCAAATTCGGAATGCGTGTCGGCAAAACGTCCGGCTCAACTTCGTTGCCGTCATAGTTCGGACTAAAGTCGACCGTCTCTTTATCCAGATCTTCCAGCAGCGCGGACGCCACACGCGTCAGGCGAGCTTCCGTGTAACGATCTGCCGCCGGAGGATCGCCATCCACAGAACCAAAATTCCCTTGCCCATCCACCAACGGATAGCGCATGGCAAACGGCTGCGCCAACCGCACCAGCGCGTCATACACGGCCAAATTGCCGTGCGGATGGTACTTACCCATCACGTCTCCGACGATCCTGGCGCACTTACGCGTAGATTTATTCGGAGCCAGCCCCATCTGCTGCATCGTGTACAGAATGCGGCGATGCACCGGCTTCAACCCGTCGCGCACATCAGGCAGCGCGCGCCCAATAATCACCGACATCGAGTAGTCGAGATATGACCGCCGCATCTCGTCTTCAATGTTGATCGGAACAATATTCGCAGCGCCGGGAACACCCGAGTCGCCGGGGGGAGGAGTCAAAGGAAGTTCAGGATTCTTGTCGTCAGCCATGGTTGGTCAGTAAGCCTTTGTGGTGAGTTCTTCGGGAGTTGCCAAGCAACTCTACCGTTCGCCATTCGCTTGTTGTCAGCTCTCTAGATCCGCTTGTCATTCCGAACGGTTTTATCGTGAGGAATCTGCTATTTCTCCGCCAGTTTCGCAGCCCCGCCAAATTCGATAAATAGCTGCATTTACAGGTGGTTAGTCGCTGTTCAGACTGGTTAAATTATACCACGTTAAAGGGGTACCGAACTGCGGATGAAGCTCCAGTAGCAGGTTATGCCTACCCACATCCGGGCAGAGAGGCGAGGTAAGCCCCAATTCGCTTTTTGTTCCATAGCACAGAAGTGGCTTATCAAAAGTTGAATGAGGTGCTAGGTTTGGGTGCCATGAAATTTCTTCTAATTCTGCTCCTCGCTGCAGTGGGCTTTGCCCAAACCGCAACGGCCAAAACGAAAGTTCCTGTCCAGTCAACTGTGAAAACACAACTCGTCGCCGAGAAGAAGCGCGCTGACGACGCAACGCGGTCTCTTGCCGAAGCGCTGTCCGCATGGCGTCAAACTCTCGATGCAAAAATTAAGCTCATCGATGAAAATGTTGCTTTGGAGAAGAAGAACGAAGAGTTAGATAAGAAGAGTTCTGAGATTCGCGCATCGGCGCTGGAGGTCGTAAATTTTACAACAAAGCTCAATGAGGAATACACGAAGCTGCTGACAGATCACACCGCACTGGTGGATCGGTATAATTCGGTCCTTGAGGCTGGGAATCGTCAAGCACAACTGGCTAATGAACGGCTCGCGCGACAACAACGGTTTAATAATGCGCTCGCCCTCTACAGTTTGATGCCTAAGTATCAGGCTCCCCCTTTGCAGATATATGCACCGCCGCCCGCACTCGTGATGAATTGCACGTCGAATACGCTCGGCCAAACCGTCTACACGAACTGCCACTGAGTTCATCGCTTGGCTATCATTAGCAGAGCGCGATTTACTCATGCTGGACGATAATCCGCCCAATCCCGACGGCCTTCCCACCATATCCTCGAAGATTTTCTCCAGCCCCAGTCCGGCGCTGCCAAAGGTCAGCGGCGGCGGCGATTGAGCTTCCCGTGCCAGCGAAGTTTCGGTATGGAACAGCGTTGCACCGAGGATTTTCCGGCAACTTCTAGGGGTGAGGGGCACGGGGTGTTCGTCAACAATGATCTCTCGCGGTCAGGCGGGTATTCCGTGCGAAAGGCTATGGGTTCTACTGGATTGGCATTCGTCCGCCGCCAGTGCCCCCGAAATCCAGGCGATAGCGGCGAGTCCCAGCTGACTCCGTGATAGTGCTACAGCAATCCCAGATGGTCCGGATACTTGACCTGCAAAGAGCTCACCAAGACTTCAAATTCGGGGAGGCCTCGCAGATTCTGGAGGCACGGGTCTTTCATGAAAAGCGGCCAGCACGCGAGTCCGGTGCTCACGCTGCGCTCCAGCCATTCAAAGGCTGGGGCTGGTTGTTGCAGCACGGCGAGGATACATGCGATTTGATAGTAGGTATGGTGCGCATGTCCAAAAGATTTGTGTTTCCCGAGCTACCTTCCTAGAACCCCGCCGGCCTCTCCCCCACCACCGCAAAGATTTTCTCCAGCGCCAGCCCCGCGCTGCCGAGGGTTCCTTCGTCGAACAGCCGTCCGATCAGCGTGACGCCGTGCGGCACGCGGCGTGGCGGCGAGAACCTGGGTAAAGGATGCTGCGGGTCGGGCGCCCAATCGCTGCGGGCTTGCGCGACTTCTACGAAGCCAGCGCGCAGCGTGAGTGACGGGTGTCCGGTGAAGTTGCTGATGACGAGCATTTCGTCACGCAGGGACGGCACCAGCAGCAGATCGACTTCGGAGAAGAGGCGCGCCATCTCCTCGGCAACCTTGCGGCGGAGGCGGTCGGCTTGCACGAAATCGACGGCTGACAAGAAGCGCGCCTGGCGAAAGATGTTGGGCCACGCATCGGAGACCTGCGCCTTGAGTTGGTCGACGCCTCCGCTGAGCGTCAAATCTTCGAAGGCCGCAGCGCCTTCCGCGAAAAGGATAATGTTGAGCGAATCGTAAGGCCAATCCGGGAGCGAGACTTCGACTGGGTGCATCCCTACTGTTT
The DNA here is from genome assembly GCA_025352065.1 of Acidobacteriaceae bacterium. Lineage (GTDB taxonomy): Bacteria > Acidobacteriota > Terriglobia > Terriglobales > Acidobacteriaceae > JANXUC01. Next base: position 60,518 of record JANXUC010000179.1, read on the forward strand.
CCAATGACTTAAGTGCGGCGCGGTCGACTTCCGTGGCGGGAGCTTTCTGCATCCATTTGGGAAAGTAACCAACTCGGAGGCCCTTTACACTGGAATTTGCATTGAAGTCTACATATGTAGAGTTAGCCCGATTTTGCGCGGTATTTTCGCTAAATCCATCACCCTCAAAATGACTCTGCATGCTCGCCAAGTCGCCAACTTCAGGCCCTGCAATGACTTGCAGCACTAATAGCGTATCTTCCACAGAACGTGCCATAGGCCCAAGTTTGTCGAGCGACCAGCAAAGCGTCATGGCGCCACTTCGAGGCACGCGACCGAAGGTTGGTCGCAAACCTGTCACTCCGCAGCGCATCGAGGGGCTAATAATACTGCCCCCGGTTTCGCTGCCGATGGAGAACCCTACGAGGCCTGCCGCAGTGGCAGAGCCGGGGCCAGCGCTGGAGCCTGAAGAGCCTTCTTCCAGCAGCCAGGGATTCATGGTCTGGCCGCCAAACCAGATGTCGTTGAGTGCCAGCGCACCCAGGCTAAGTTTCGCGATGAGAACGGCTCCCGCCTCGTTGAGTCTCTTGACCACCGCCGAATCTTCTTTTGGAACGCGATTGCGAAACGGCTCCGCACCGTAGGTTGTGGGAATGCCGGCGGTATCAAGTAGATCTTTGACGCCGAAAGGAATCCCATGCAGTGGGCCGCGATATTTCCCCGCCGCAATTTCCGCGTCGGCTTTCCTGGCCTGCTCCAGTGCGTGATCGGAGGTCAGCGTGATGACGCAGCGCAGCTTGGAATCGAATTGCTGGATGCGCTGGAGGTAAATCTGCGTGAGCCGGGTGGAAGTGAGCTTGCGCTGCTCGATCCACCGCGAGAGTTTGGTTACAGGCGCGAAAGCGATGTCGGTGTCACTGGTTGGCAGCGGGCCGGGATCGGCCTTGCTGCGGACGAAGCGGTGGAGCCCATCCTTCGGCTTGGGATGCGCCCGTTTCACATTCGGCAGCACGGGATTCCACTGCGTCGCGGGAGCCAGCGTCGATTCGAGTTCCACTTTGCGCGGCCCGGTGCGCCGTTCGTACAGCGCAGCCATATTCGGACGCCAGCTGTTTGCCGCGACCGCGACATCGCTGTCGGACATTTTGATCTGCACCAGCTTTTCCGCCTCTTCAATGGTTGAAGGGAAGATTTCTGGGCCAACTAGCGGCCCGGTGCCGAATGCCGTTGGCGCGCCCGCAACCTCGAGCTGTTGAGGTTGCGGATCTTGCGCGAAAACCTTAGTCGCGACAGCGGCTCCGACTAAGCTGGCGGTTGTGACACATAGAAAATCCCTGCGCGAATTCTTCATAGCTCGTCAATCCCTCTTGAAAGCATTGTAGCCAACTTACAACAATCCCAGATGGTCTGGATACTTGGCCTGCAGAGAACTCACCAAAATTTCGAACTCCGGAAGGGCGCGTAAATTTTGGAGGCACGGATCATTGGCGAAGAGCGGCCAGCAAGCGAACCCGGTGCTGACGCTGCGCTCCAGCCATTCGAAGGCTGCGGCTGGCTGCTTGAGCACCGCGAGGATGCACGCGATTTGATAGTAGGTATGGTGCGCGTGTCCAAAAGATTTTGGACTCGCACAGGCTTTTGCCACGTGCTCCATGGCTCGGTCGGCTTGGCCGGTCATCGCGTGGAAAAGACCCTGCAGGCTCACGATCATCGGTTCGTCGGGCAACATCTGTACTGCTTCTTGCAGAAGAGTTTCAGCTTCCTTCCAATCGCCTGTCCTCATCGCCAGCTGCGGCGCAAAATAAACGGGGTATTTGTTTCCCGGCGCCTCAGCCAGCCACGCTGCAATTTCGTCGCGAGCCAGGTCGTACTCCTGTTTCCAGACATAGGCTTGGACAATGCTGTGGCTTACTGCCTTCTTGGGATGGAACGGGCGGCCTCTCTCATACATTGCACAGGCATGGTCAAGCAGGCCGATGTGCGCCAGAATTGTTCCGAGCCGGTTGTAGGCATGCGGCAGATTGGACTGCAAGGCGAGGGCTCGCCGCAGTTCTGCAATGGCTTCCAGGTGCTGAAAGTTTTTCGACGGCCCCCATAGTAGAAAGGCATTTGCGACGTGCCCCTCGGGCAAATTTGGATCCAATTCCAAGGCACGGCGGCAGTGAAACTCCGCCCTCTCCAGCCAAATTCGAGCGGGATCGAGCTCGAAGTGGCGGGAGGCATAGACCAGCGAAAGAGTGGCATGGGCTAACGAGAAGCCTGGGTCGCGCGCGACCGCCGCGCTCAGACGTTGTGCGGCTTCGTGGAGCAGCGCAGGATCGCCGGACGAGCTGAGCCGGTAGCCGCGCATAAACTCCGCATAGGCGAAGGGGTCTTTGCTGTGCCGTGGACGCTGCTGGTTTGCTGGCGGACGTAGCGGCCGATTCAGCGCCTTCGCAATCTGTCGGGCAAGATCGTTCTCCAGCTCGAACAGCTTATCCAGATCGAGCCTACACTTAAGCGAGAGGCATGCATTTTGCGAGTGCAGGTCCAGCACTTCCATCGAAAGGCGCCATTGCCCTTTGGTTTCGCGTATCGCGCCGTGTGCGACGAAGCGCACACCGAGACGCGAACCCGCATCTGAAGCTGCCATTTCCGCGGGAAGGCTTAGCGTTGCCGAAGTTGGCAACACATCCACACCCTGAAGATTTCCAAGTCGCGACACCAATGCATCCGCCAAGCCGACACACACTCCCCGGTCGTCGGTAGCATCGCCGACAAGAACCAGCGGTAGAACGGCGAGCGACGACCGCTCGCTCAAGGCTGAAGCGGATCGGTGACTGGTTTCTCCTGCTGCGTTTCGTTCTAAATTCGATAGCTCAGCATGAGCTTCAACTACACGAACCGGTCCAATGAATCGATAGCCCTTGCCGACAACTGTTTCCAGGAAGCGCGGCTTCGCGGAGTCATCGCCTAACGCAGCACGGATTTTTCGCACAATGTTGTTGACGTTTGGCTCGGCGTCGATGAAGAGGTCCGAGCGCCAAAGCTTCTTAACAATTTCTTTGCGCGGAACCAACTGATCCCTGCGGCTAACCAGGAAGATCAGCAGTTCCATGGGCTTCTTTTCGAGCTTCACACGCCGCCCGTGGCGGCGAAGTTCGTAGCGCCCAAGGTCGAGCTCGATTCCTTCTGGTGCTGCTTTTGTGCTCCGCATGGCGGCCTCTTCAGAATTATCCCCTGAGATCGAATAGTTTACGCCGATATACAAAAGATATGAAAAAGTTAGCCGGTTTCAATTGAAACTGGCTAAGCATTTGTGGGAACATCCGGGTAGTTCGATATACCAATGATCGGCAATCTGAAGATCAACTCAAAGATCAACCTCGAACAACGGAGACAGATACTATGCAACGGAATTTCTACCTCGCAGTCGCGGCGCTCGGACTCGTTGGCCTGACGGGCCTGGTCCTTACCCTTGGAGCCCAAACGGCTTCCTCTGAAAAGCATGCGTTCACGCCCGATGCCATTCCCTATGGTCCTCCCCCACCCTTCTTGGCCCCGGGCGCTCAGCTTGCGGTAATCGAGGGAAATCCGGGCGCAGCGAGCGGCGACTACACCGTCCGCCTGAAGATGCCGGACGGATACCGCATCGCTCCCCACTGGCACCCGCTAAGGGAGCACGTGACGGTTCTCTCGGGGACCTTCAAAGTTGGCATGGGAGATCACTTTGACGAAAGCAAAATGGCGCTATTCCCTGCCGGCAGCTTCGCCTACCTTGATCCCGATATGCATCACTACGCCATGGCGAGTGGCGAGGTTGTGGTGCAGGTTCACGGGAAATCGCCGCTACAGTTCAACTACGTGAACCCGAGCGACGATCCCAGCAAGAAATAGTTGACTGACGAGCTCCGGCGGGACGTTGCTGCGATCTGGACGCGCCTTTTTGACAAGGCGCGTCCAGGTGGGCATGCGAGTTGCAGACGAGAGGTTTAGCTCCTATTCATCTCCGCTTGCGTCTATGTTGCTGGCTTGGTTCAAGTCAACCGAGTTGCCCCAAACCACACTCGATCCGGCAGGCTGGCCGCTGCCGCCTGTGGAATTGCCCCACACCACGCTGAAGCCGCCAACCGTATTGTTGCCCCAAACAACGGAGTTTCCCCAAACCACAGAATTCCCCCACACGACCGAGTTGCCCCAGACCACGGAGTTTCCCCAGACGACGGAATTTCCCCAGACCACAGAGTTTCCCCAGACAACGGAGTTCCCGTTCACCAACCCGACCGTACCGGCTGCAGCGTTGTAGACTGCCGCGGGAGATAGCGCCGCTCCTGCTGTCGCGGGGGCCAGGTCGTTGTTTTGTAGTGCTGCGTTTATATCCAGGTAGCCTGAACCCACCGTAAACATATCGTAATTACGATGTATAGGTTTGCCCTGTAACGGGGTCTACAGCAACCGAGGATGTGGGGAATGTCTTGTAAGCCGCCTTCATCATGCGAGCTTTGAGTTGATCCGGCGTCAGACTGGCATTCTTTTGCAACAGCAGCACAGCGGCGCCACTGACAACCGGGGTTGCCATGCTGGTCCCGCTCAGGATGAAGTAGTCCGGCAGGTTGTTGTAGGTGCCGATCACACGGTTTGCCGGGTAGGCAACATCCAGCGTGCTGCCATGATCGATGACGGATTTCACCAGGTTGCCCGGAGCCAGGATGTCGGGCTTCACCACGTGATCGTAGCTGGTTGGACCCTTCGAGCTATAGCTGGCGATCAAGTCGTCCGTCCGAGCGGCGGTTCCCATGCTCTTCATGGCTCCGACTGAGATCACATAGGGGTCGTTGCCTGGCGAGGTGATGGTTCCATAGCCGTTGCTGCCGTTCACGCTCAAGCGCCCATAGTTGCCAGCCGCCACCACAACCACGATGCCCGCTCGCCACGCCGCTTCCACAGCCTGGCATAACGGATCGTTGGCGTAGTAATCCCAGATAGGCCGCCCGACCGACAGGTTGATCACTCGAATGTTGTAGGTGCTTTTCAGCGCGACGGCCCGTTGGATCCCGGCAATAACATTGCTGTCGCTGCCACCGCCATTCTGATCGAGAACGCGCAAGTCGACGAGGTTAACGTTCGGTGCAACTCCTCTATATTGTCCGTTCGACAGCTTGCCATTGCCTCCCAGAATTCCTGCGACGTGCGTACCGTGCCCATAAGTGTCGTACACGGTGTTGCCGTTCGCGTCCTTAATGCTGGTACCCGTGAAATCCTGGTGGTAGAGAACCCGCGAACCACTTCCGTTGACTGTGGAGAAGTCGGCGTTTGTGTCATTAATGCCGCTGTCAATGACGGCCACGGTAAATCCGGTGCCGTCGTAACCGGATTGGTACGCCGTATCCGCGCCAACGGCGGCGTTGGTAAGGTCGTCCGCCGCCTTCAGTTTGTGATCGGGACTGATGAATGCGACTTCAGCAGCCCCGGCCATCTCCCGTAAAGCGCTGACAGGGACGGTGAAAACGCCAGCCTTCACCAGATCCAGACGTCCGTGCAGGACGCCGCCCAGATTTTGCACTCGCGCCAGATGGCTGTTGGCTGCAACTTGTTTAAATTGCACGATGACGCGCACCGTACGGCTGGCGGAATTCGTCGCTCCGAGCCGTGCCGAAATTTCGGCAAGCTCTGGCGAAAGTTTGGCACTCGCTATGGCGTCTAAGCTGAGCTTCTTGTTGGGTGTTTGAGCCAGAACGGGGTTGGCCATCGCGATAACCATCGCGCACACCGCAATCAGAGCGCTGCCCCAAAACGACGCTCGGCGGACATTGGAAGTTTCACTTTTCTTTTGAGTAGTTTGCACAGTTCCTCCACAGTGGGCGTCGCTTACAGACGACAACCTTGTGCAAAGATGTGCATACTGGATTCCGAATTGGGAAGACGTTCTAAGTTGCTGATTCGGAAAAGATGAAGATTGAAACACGGGGGCCGAAGAGCTGGTTCATGCCGAAATACGGGCAAAAGTGCCAAATGGTTGGGCACGCCGCATGGTTGTCCTTCGCGAGCAGCTATCTTCAGAAGCGGGGCGTGGCTCCTAAATCAGTTTCCAGCTTGTGCGACAGGTAGACGAAAATCCATCCCGCGCGCGTCGTTAGCTTTTGTAGTTGCGGCGAGGTCGAGATCAGAAATAGCAATTCGCCGCTTGCCCGAGGTGAAGTCGAACATCTGGTCTCCAACAATGGCATAGTTGGTCACTTCTTCGTTGTGGCCATCGCGAAAAACCAGGACGGTTTTGGGTTCAATCGCTGGAGCCGACGCTGTGAACTCCACTTCCGGCTTGGCTGCAGCCTCACGCGGTTCGGAGGCTCGATCCTCGCGCAACCGGGCTGCACGAACTTCGCGGGCAGACTCCCGCTCCAGGCGTTCTTGTTCGGCGGCGCGGCCTTCATCGTAGCCACGGTCGTAAGCCCGCTCGGCGGAGGCGCGACGACGCGGACCTCGGCGATCAAAAATTGTAGGCCCGCCGCCATCTTCTTCGTCATCGTTCGCTGTGTCGGACGGGACGACTACCTCAGGCTGCACGACTACATAGGTCGGCGTGTAAGTTGGCGTGTAGATTGGCACGTAAACCGGGAAGCCGTGCGCAGGATACTGGAAGTTTCTTTGGAAATTTGGAGCCACCGAGATGCGCGTCTGCGAACAACACTGGAACCCTTGCGGCCCCAGCGAAGTGATGCTGGCAGGCACTCCAGGCGAAGGATTTTGGCTTCCGCCAAAGCCAAAAGAAGTGACAGAAGGGGCGACGCCGTGGATCTGGGCACCGCCTACACCGGTGGCGAGAACGACCATCAACAGGAGCGAGGTGACTGGCCTCATAGGGATACCTTCCGCTGCTTCTCTCAAAATGATACTCCTGTTTGTGGGACAGGGAAACTGCCATTCTGCGGGCGGCAAGTGGGTGTGCAAGGCGCGACAGTCCCCGTATTACCCCCGGAAATGTCGGCCCTCGTAGCGGACATTTTTACTCTCGCAGGAGATGCCAGGCTTCACGATAGGCCTCCATGGGCCCGGGTTTCGCGTGCTGGGAAGAGTGGAAGCTGAGAGACATTCTCCCATTGAGTGCCGCGAGGAATCCCTGCCCCACCTGGGGTGCGCAGGAAACAGCGCGCCTCCCTGAGCGTAGCGCGACCGCATGGTGCCCCAGGTTCGCGTGCGTTCTTTGCACGATAACCTGGGTGAAGGAACACTCGCCGAAGTTCGACTCTGGTCTTCCGTTTCTGGTTTGAGATCCAACCGAGTTCAACCGAAGCTGACCTGAGGTGCAAGCAGTACCCATGTTCTCGTCAGAGAACGACGCGAACATGGGGCACCGGGCGGTCCACCGTAGGCACAACAAAGACGTAAGGGTCGGCAGCGGCGGTGCCCGTCATAGAACCGTTGCGTTCGCTGCTGGAAAAATTGCGTGCGCAGTCAACCGACGGTTACATCTTGCAGAACGCATTAGGGTAAGCCCCTGAGTTTGGACTCCTTGAATGTTCGCGTCATCGCGCCGATTATGAAGACAGCGGGAATCGAGTGGCGCGGTTATTACCCTGGCCGACGCGGTATCAGTAGCCTTGTGACCGATAGCTCGAAGAACGCCCTCAACTCAACTGGCTTACTCCGACACTCCACTCCTGTTACAGCCCTGAAGCACTACACGCGGGCCAGCCCGCTTCGATTGCAGCCGCAATGAAGGTCATCGAGGAGCAAGCGGCGGTAATCACCGAGAAGCAAAAGACGGAAAGGGTTCAGTGATAGTCGGGGCGCCCGGCGGCGGCTCCTTAATAGTCTCGCGTTCAGGGTCATGCGTAGCACTTGGGTTCTTACACTCTTGGCATCTGACCATACCGTCGGGTTCCGCCTACACTTAGGCCACACGTGCTCATCCCTATCGGACACGAGAACATGTCGGCTCGCCGTTGGCCGGTCATCACGCTGGCGCTGATCCTCGTGAATTTGGTGATCTTTGCTGCCACCCATCGCACCGTGGACCAGCAGGACTTACAGCTCTGCAAGGTGCAAAAGCATATTCTCATCCTTGCCGCCACTCACCCGGGTTTGCTCCTCGCCCCCGAAGTCAGAGAGTGGGTCTCCGTATATCAAAGCCAGTTCCCAGACGATTGGGCCGAGCTGAAAGACCCGAATTCTGAAGCGGATGACGAATTATATGCCCGGATTCGGCAAATAGACGACCCGGCAGCATTGCAGGCGGAGATGGATTCGCTTGAAGTCGAGTATTCAGAACTGGCCGCTTTTTCAATCACCGAGAGATACGCGTTCGCTCATGCACATCCCAAGCCGATCTCCTATCTGACCTCGACATTCCTTCACGCCAATTGGTGGCACGTGCTCGGCAATATGTGGTTTCTGTGGCTGGCAGGATTTGTGCTGGAGGACGCTTGGGGACGACCGCTCTACTTGCTTGTTTACCTAATGGCGGGTGCGATGGCATGCCAGTTTGATGCTTGGATGAGTCCCGGAAGCATCGTCCACTCGATTGGCGCATCGGGCGCTATAGCTGGCTTAATGGGTGCTTTCTTGGTGGGGTTCCCGAAGACGAGAATCAGGATGATGTGGTTCTTCGACTTGGGATTGTTTCCATTTTGTCGCTTCTGGATGCGGGCATATTGGCTATTGCCGATTTGGGTGCTGCTGGAAATCAACTCTGGGATGAGCCCGAGGGACGGTATTGGTCATTGGGCACACGCTGGGGGCTTCCTATTTGGTGCGCTTGCGGCTTTCGGGGTGCGCTACTCCGGCTTAGAACACAAAATGAACACAGCAATTGAAGAAAAGGTCGCTTGGACGCCTGCAACAGAAGTCAACCAAGCGAGCGACCTCATGGAAAATCACAGGTTTGATGAGGCGACTGCGATCCTGCACAAGCATCTTGCGGCTAACCCGGACTCGTTCCCTGCGTGGAGCTTACTTCGGGCCGTCCATTGGCGGAAAAGTGAAATTCCGGCGTACCGAGAAGTCACAATCAAGCTCTGCGAGTTGCATCTACGAGCGAGGGAGCACGAAGCGGCTTGGAGGGATTACGAGGAGTTCCTCCAACTCGGTGGCGACCAGATGCCACCGTACATTTGGCTCGATCTTTGCCGCGCGCCCGAGGAGCAGCATCAGTTCGAACGCGCAGTGAGCGAGTACGAGAAGCTCGCCGCTGCCTATCCTTCCGAGAGGCAGGCTCTGCTGGCGCAGCTTGGTGCAGCCCGAATCTGCCTCAAGCGATTGAATCGCCCGCAGGATGCGCTGAGTCTCTATGAGGCAGCGTCAGCTTCCTCTGTACCGCACCTAGATTTGGAGGAGGACATCGCATCGGGCATTCGGGAAGCCAGAAACGCACTGTCGGAGGCTAAGGTATTCTCCGCTGGAGCGTCTTCCGGAAAGTGAATTTCGGGAAAGAGGACTAAAAACCATCTACCCAAGCCCCGGCGGCATGCGGGAAATGCGTGGTGTTCTGAAGTAGTCATATCGTGCAGAACAGACCGGCCTCCTTCAAGTCGCTGTATCTGAAGCGCTCGCACACAGTACGCTGAATCCGCAGGATCTTTGCTCACGGGGCTCCAGATACAGCACTAACTAAGACCAGCGACGGCTAGGAAGTAAAGAGAGGATCGAGCATCTCATATGCTACCTCCTAAGTCCGTAGCACCTTCCGTGGTACTCGGTGTCGGGATTCAATGCGGGCCATTCGAAGAACATCGTCTTCTCTTTAAACCGCTTCGTGGACTTGCGAATCACAACCTCATGGTATAGATCTAGTGGTGCCTTTTCTGAGGTCACCAGCTTCCCGCTGCTGGAAAGGCCGGTTTCCCTACGAAAATGGAATGTCGCAAATCGGATGGCTTCGCCGAGATCGTCATATCTAAAATCTATGCCAGAGTTTTCATTAACAAAAGGGCTTGTTGTCTTCACATCGTCGGCGTCCGCAAGCCCGCCGTGCTCGGGACCGTAACCCATACTGCTACCCGGCTGGCCGTCTAGAACGACAGAAATGAATATCCCCGGATGTTTGCCTCCCCGCGTTACCGACTTCTTTCCGTCCTCTGTTAGGAAAAACTCATCAGTCGTGCGATTGCTTAAGACGTCTGCGTTTGCAGGGTTTGGCCCCTCGTAGAAGCAGGCCATATCTGCTCGCATTACAACTGGATCTCGCCCTCGGGCAAGTTCGTTCAAGCTCTGGCATGCTTTTGTAGTGCAAGGCACGGAAGCAACAGGTTTCGACTGGGCAAAGAGTCCGGCGGACAAGAAGACAAATAACACTGATTTCATATCCGATTTCGTGCTCCTTCACTGAGGGCGATTCTACGCGCTCGCCTCCTGCGAATATTCATTACCTTGGTACTCTGGCACTACGCATTCGACTCGCTTACCTCGGAGAGTCGTAGGGCAGATAGCGATAACGTACACTCGAATGTCGCCAGTAACACCGACGCGCCTGCCCTGATACTTAAGATGGCGCTGTTTTTTACTGACAAAGACAAGGCACAGAGGGGTACTCGGGCAGGATTCGGAGGGAAAATACGGGCGGGTGGCCGAGCCTTTGAGCTCTCCGCCTCAAGCAGTACAAGAGGGTGGCCCATCCTTCGTTTTTTGAAGGGTGGGAGTAGGAACGATTGAAGCTATCGTTCTTCCCGTCCACTACGATCAAGCACTCCATGGGAGGAGTCTCTGCTCGACCAGGGTGTGCGGGAGATCGAGGGATTTCTCGCCTTCGCCAAGAGCGCTCAGGGTGGGAAGGACAAGCGTTTTTGCGAAGAGGATTCCTGCGGGGGCTGCAGCCCCACATCATTTAAACCTTAACGCAACGCTGAAGCGCCGCTCTACTCAACTGCTCTCCCTGCATCGAGCAAGGTCAAAAGCGGCGAGCAGGAATGCTCGCCCTACACGAGCGGGAACGAGCGGCCTCCGCGAAGAGCAGATTCCTCGCCTTCGCAAAGGGCGCTCAGGGTTCGGAATGACAAGCGTTTTTGCGATCCACGCCCCGTGAATCTGGCCGTCTCTTTCGCAGCACCCAGGTTGTCATGCAGCGATAGTCCTGGACGATGGTCGTCTTGATCGGATCGACGAGAATCGCATTCATTTCCTCGGTCAGTTCCAGAAGCATGGGCTCATCCACCAAGAACCACACCGAACCATCTCCAATGACGTACCTGTTGCCTCCGACGGGATCAAAATTCATTCCGATTCTGGAACCTAATCGGCAGAAGAGCATGCCGCCCGGCCTGAGGACCCGCCACAACTCCGAGAGCATTTTGTTGAAGTGATCCTCATCTTGCGCAAAGTGGAGTATGGAGTTGCAGATCACGACATCAGCGAATGCTTCCGGGAAAGGGATCTGTTCCAGGAGCCCGACTTGGAAGTTTTCGGCAGGAAGTCCAGTTTCCAGGGACGCCGACAGACTGCGAACGTGTTCTACCGCTTCGGGGCTTGCATCCAGTGCAAATATCTCGCAACCTTCTCGCAAGAGATGCACCAGGTTGCGGCCGTATCCGCACCCGGCGTCCAGCACCCGCATTCCAGGGGCGATATTTCCTCGAAGGATTTGATCGAAGACGTAGATGTCGATCTGTCCAAACTGTTCCTGGATATTCAAAGAGAAGCCTCACCATCCCGGCTGGACGCCAAAACCATTGCTCCTGCTTTCGATCTCACAGTCGTGCGAGCCCCACGATGTTCCACAGCCCGAAAGCCGCCAGAAGTGCGGTAATTACGCTTCGCACGAGACTACCTGATCTTGTTTCTATCAAATCCGATAAAACGCCTGCCACAAAACAAAAGAAGAAGGGCAGAGCAACCAGCAAGAAGCCTTGTCCCGGATAGTTGGGGGCGGCTAACGCTAGAGTCAGGCACAGGGCAACCACGAACAAAGGAGCGGTGTTGCCGAAGTATCTTGCACGCTTCCATAGCGCGTAGACGAGCAACGCCAGCGGGAACAGGATCAGCAGCATCGGACACGATTTGACGATCTGGCTGAACGCATTGCGATAGTTGGAGCCAATTCCGAACGCTGCGCCACTTACATCGACTAACTTCGCCGAACCGAAGCTTCTCCACATGGTGGGTAAGTGAAAGAAATATCCTGTCGCTAAAAGCAGCACGGTGAAGACACAGGCCGCTGCCCAGATGACTCCCGCCGCGCGTCGCCGCGCGGGAGCTAAATAGAGCAGGAAGGCCAGCGTCAACGGAATCAGAATAGCCAGCGAGAACTGCGAGCCAATCGCCAGAGCGAGAGAAATTCCCAGCAGGACAATGCGTCGCCAATTCCATAACACGACTTCACGCGGAGCATATAAGGTGTGCGCGACTGCGATCGAAGTAAAAATCGCACCGAAAAATCCCCACGCCGCTCCCATTTCGGAGTTCCAGCAAAGCTCACTGGAATTTTGGATGATGCCCGGCGAAAAGCAATACAAAATGAGCGCGATGAATCCGCCGGGATTTCCGTACAAACGATGCGCGACATACCAGAGCGAGGCGCCGAGAAAAATTCCGAAGGCTAGGAACGGAATTCGCGTGAGCCACAGCCATGTCTTTTCGTAAGCGGGATCGACATGTCCCGGCCAGAAAAATACGGGCGCCGACGCCACGAGATACCAAACTGGAGAATGGTAACGATCACTCCCCTGGCCCGCGTGAGGATCACGTGGATGCGAGGGTGATCCAGGTAAGTTCGCCGTGCCCGCAAGGCGTCCAGTTTTCCATTGCGCGAGTCCTTCGGTGACTCGACTCTGCCGCTGCATCGAAGTCTCGGGATAGCATCCAAATTCGGAACGGAGTTCGGCGTGCAGGAGCCAAAGGCATTGCAGCAGAAAAATCAGCAGCAACAATCCAGCAAAAAGTTTTGTGCGCGGCACATTCATAAAGCAGATTTCGCGGAAGGGGAACTTCGAGTTGTATCATGTTTTTGCCACTTCTGGAGCGCTCTTTGCGCGATTGCACATACTTCGCTCGCTGCGTCCGCCAGCGCGACATGTTGCACACTTTTCACGGCATTGACAAGTCAGCTACTTGACAGAGTCTTCGCCGTGGATTTCTCTTTCACCAGGTCAAAAAAATCCCGGAGAAGATTTCTCGCCTCAAGAAAAAATTCATGCTAGTATCTCGCTCTGTCACTTATGAATTCGGTTCGACGAGTTTGAATGCTTTCGCGCAGCAGGTTTCCCGCAGCGCGATCTCCGGAAACCGGAACAGACCGACAACAACGATCGGCAAATCTTAAGTAGCGCTAAGCAGGTTTTTAATACCATTTATGGCAACCATGTCTGTCACTGCTCCCATCACGAGCGTTCCCCCAAACCCCTGGGCGCGGATCCTCGAAGCTCTCGAGAAAAAAGTCAACCGTCACTCCTACGAAACCTGGCTCAAGCCGACGCGTTACAGCCACACGAATGGCGGAATTGTTTTCGTGCGCGTGCCTACGTCGGAGTTCTGCCACGTTGGCGACAAATATGCCGACCTGATTCAGGAAGCGATGGATGATCTGCAACTCGGGCTGACGGACGTAAAGTTCGTTGCACCCGATTGCGATCCTGCGGCCACTCCGGTTCGGCACGACGGCGGACTTTCTCGTCCCGCAGCGACGCCGATCTCGCAATCACGTTTCGATTGGGACGGCATCGCGCAACTGAATCCGCGCTACACCTTCGACGCCTTCGTCATCGGCAATGGCAACCAATTCGCTTGCGCCGCAGCGCAGGCGGTAGCGGAAAACCCTTCCAAGGCCTACAACCCGCTCTTCCTGTACGGCGGAGTCGGCATGGGTAAGACGCATTTGATGCAGGCCATTGGCCATGAGGTGAAGCGTCGCCAGCCGCACGCGTCCATCTGTTACCTGTCGAGCGAGAAATTCACCAACGAGATGATTAACTCGTTGCGTTACGACAAGATGTCGAGCTTCCGCGACAAGTTTCGCAATGTCGACGTATTGATTATCGACGACATCCAATTCCTGGCGCAGAAGGAACGCACGCAGGAAGAATTCTTCCACACGTTCAACGCGCTGTATGAGTCGATCAAGCAAATTGTGATCGCCAGTGATCGGCCGCCGAAGGAATTGGCGGAATTTGAAGACCGCCTGCGCAGCCGCTTCGAGTGGGGCCTGATCGCGGACATTCAGCCGCCAGATCTTGAGACCAAAGTTGCCATCCTGCAAAAGAAGGCCGAGCAGGAACGCGTGGCGCTGCCTACGGACGTCGCGTTGTACATCGCGTCTAATGTGCGATCCAACGTGCGCGAGCTGGAAGGCGCCTTGATCCGCTTGATGGCACACTCGTCGCTGATTGGTACCGAAATCACGCTGCCTTACGCGCAGCAGGTGCTGAAGAATTTTATTGATTCGCAGGCTCGCAAGGTGAGCATTGAGTCTATCCAGAAGCTGGTGGCCGAGCAGTTTGGCCTGCGTTTGATGGAGATCAAGGCAAAAAGCAATTCGCGCGCGATCGTGTATCCACGCCAGATCGCCATGTATCTTGCCAAGCATTTGACGGAGGCGTCGCTCCCGGAAATCGGACGCCAGTTCGGCGGCAAGCACCACACCACTGTGCTGCACTCGGTCGACAAGATCAACACAGTTCGCCAGTCCGACAAAGATTTAAACAGGCTGCTGACGAAGTTTACCGAGCAGCTTGGCAGCTAGATACAGCCTTTCGTGTAGATGGCGACGAAGAGAACCACAGTTTGCACCGCTCCCCCTGTGCAGGATTTGTGGAAAGCGTGGATAAGCGGTATCGAAACTCGATGCCTCAGTTTTCCTCTGACTCATGCTCCGATGGCAGCACAAAGTTCTCAACAGGGTCCAGACGCAGAACTCCGCGACTGGGGCGGGATCGACAAGTTTTCCACATTTCCGCCCCCTCTACTGTTACTACTGGTTTTATAGGTTTTTATTTTGGTATAACAAAGGCTTAAAAGCAGGCAGCCGGAAAAGTAGCAGAACCCTGTTCCCGTGATACTGTGATAATCGGCGTTTTGCAGCAGAATTAGCAGACAAGAAGCACTAGAATTATCGGCGGAGGCCAGTTGGTTATGCCCGTGGAAACTCTGGCGGCAACGGGGGCGGCAACAATGGAAATCACACTCAGCAAGTTTGAGCTTCTGAAGGAACTGACGGCGACGCAGGGTGTGGTCGAGCGCAAGACGACTATCCCCATTCTCTCCAACTATCTTTTCGAAGCGGCCGGGGATACTCTCTCGCTCACTGCGACGGATCTTGATCTCAGCCTGCGAACGTCCTGCGCGGCGAAGGTTAAGAAAGAAGGCTCCTGCACCATCCCTGCGCGCAAACTTTACGACTACGTAAAGCTGCTGCCGGATGGCGATATTTCCATCAAACTACTGGAAAACCACTGGATCCAGATTCGCTGCGGACGTTCCAATACAAAAATGGTGGGTATGGCGCGCGCGAATTTCCCGACGCTGCCAGTGTTCCCGACGGCAGGCGTAATCAGCATTCCCGCTAAAGTTCTGCGCGCCATGATTGGCCGCACGATCTTTGCCATCGCCAATGAAGAGTCTCGTTACACGCTGAACGGCGCGCTGATGGTTCTGAAGCCGGAGTCCATCACCATGGTTGCCACCGACGGCCACCGCCTGGCCCACGTCGAGCGTCCGGGAGAGAAGTTTGAAGGCATTTCGGGCGAGCTGAAAACGCTGGTCCCCAAGAAGGCGATGAACGAGCTGCGCATCCTGCTGGACGCCACCGATGCCGAGCACATTGAATTCGCGAAAGATGAATCGACGCTCTTCTTCCGCATCGGCCAGCGCCTGCTGACCTCGCGCCAGCTCACCGGACAGTTTCCGAACTACGAAGCTGTGCTGCCGAAGGACAACAATAAATCGATCACGGTTCGCAGAAGCGAATTTTCCAGCGCCATCCAGCGCGTAGCGCAGTTCGCCGACGAACGATCCGGCGCCATCAAGATGCGCCTCGAGAAGAACGAGCTGAAGATTTCGTCGTCTTCCACCGAAACCGGTGAGTCCGAAGATTCGCTGGAGACTACCTATGACGGCGATCTGGTCACAATGGGCTTTAACTCCGCCTATTTGCTGGACTTCCTGAAGGCCGCTGGCGCCGATCAAGTGCGCCTGGAGTTCAAAGATTCCCAATCCGCCGGCCAGCTCCGCCCCGAAGAGAGCGAAGACTACAAGTACCGCTACATCGTAATGCCCATGAGGATTTGAGGCAGCTCGTGTGGCGACGGAGCTTGCTCCGTTGAGCTAATGTAGCGCGGCCACTCTTGTCCGCGAGGTCTTGGTTTTGACTTATGTAGAGTCAGGGGCCCTCGCCCGTCCTTCGAGCGAAGCCTGATCCGATCGCAGGTGAATTCCAGAACAAAGTGCATGCCCAGGCGAGGCGTCTGGGGCTGCGTGATTCGGCCTCGGTCCGGCGAAAAACATTACATCCCCGCTTGACTCCCGCGCCCTGAACCGTTTACATTCGCGCCCATCTTTTGCTTGGGAGAAAAAACACATGCTATCCGGTTTTAAGCAGTTCATTATGCGCGGCAATGTCGTCGACCTCGCGGTCGGCGTCGTCCTCGGGGGCGCGTTTGGAGCCGTCGTCACAGCTTTGGTGAAGGATCTCATCACTCCGCTCATCGCGGCCATTGTCGGGAAGCCCGATTTCTCTTCCCTGGGCTTCAAGGTGGGCGAGACAGCATTTCCCGTTGGCGATTTCGTGAACGCCGTGGTCGCGTTCCTGCTGGTCGCGTTTGCGATTTATTTCTTCGTCGTGGTTCCCATGAACGCCCTGATGGCGCGCATGCACAGAGGCGACGCAACACCAGATCCGACCACCAGGCCCTGCAAAGAATGCCTCAGCGAGATTCCGATCGCCGCCAAGCGCTGCTCACACTGCGCCCAGCCTGCATAGGCTGTTTGGAAGATTTACAACCAAGCCCGCGAACTTGTTCGCGGACTTTTTCTTCTTCGCAACATAAGCTGATATCTCTGATAGGCTGATGGCGGGACGTGGCACCAAGTAATTGCCAAGCGGGCACGTCGAGCGTGTACCACATGTGGAACTCGCGGGAGCAATGATCCATTTCTCGAACGTCAATCAGGATCGGAGGATTTTCTCGTGCATAGCTATCTCGCGCTCCGATGCAAGAAGAACGAGGAACACATAATTCCTTGGCGGTCCTTTCACAACCGCCCGGGTGATGTCAGTAAGGTTGAGGGCGTTGTTATCGCGCCGTTCAAAGCGACCTGCCCTCACTGTAAGGTCTCGCAGGAGTTCGCATTTGCAGACTTGTTTCCTTGGGAAAGCCCGAACTTGGAGATCACCGCGGAGGATGAGAGCGGGCGGTAGGGCTCACGAAAGGGGGAGAGCGTTATGAAGTTCACCCTGTATCCATCTGTTAAATCGAATGTGGCGCGCCCTGGAGTGTGAAGATTCGCACTCTGGTCTTTCGGTCTCCTGACATCGTTTTGTGTAATCGTTTTTGTCGGTGCATACTGGAAGCAAATTCTGGGATCCCTTTAGTTGCAGCCTACTATGTGGCTATACCTGTCGTAGTGCTCTTCGGGCTCTACCTGCTGATTCGCTTTGTGAAATGATCATGGTATCTGCCCTAAACCTTGCGGACGGTATTTGGTAGTGGGATAGCACCGCTCTCCACCGCTTGACGGCATCGCTAAGCTGCTTAATCTCGGCGTCTCGCTCGGGCGTTTACTCCCGGGCACGCAACTTCGAATTTTTTGCCAGGTGTTGCTGTATCGGATTTGCCCGGTCCAATTGCATCCACTCGTTGCGATCGGGGGATGGGCGGTTCCTCTTGGGTTTGACCGCCCATTTGTCGGGCAGTATTTGGATTCCATTAGCTTTTTACTTTGAGGGGCCCGAAGCTCCGGAGGCCCCCTCCTAACCCCTGCGAACGCCTAGGGTTACAGCCTCGATTCCACCCCGAAAACCAGTACTTTTTTATGCTATAATTTTAGATAGCTCAAACGTCCCTAACTAGGTCTAATTTCAATAATTTGAAGCGACCTTAGGGCGGCCCACGCAGCACTCTTGCAATTGCTCGCAGGGGCCCAAGAATTTTGTACTTTCCAGCCTGAAGAAAATGCGGACCAAAACGGTATCGAATGGCCACTAAAGAAATGCTCTCTGACACCAGCGCTGATTTAAAAACGGCAGACACAAAAACGAAAAGCGGCAAAGTGACTCCCACCAACAATGGCGACTACAACGCGGATTCGATCAAGGTCCTCGGTGGCATGGAGGCCGTGCGCAAACGTCCCGCCATGTACATCGGCTCGACCGGCGACATCGGCTTGCATCATCTCGTCTACGAAGTGGTGGACAACTCCGTTGACGAAGCGCTCGCGGGCCACGCCGACAAGATTGAAGTCACCATCCACATCGACAACTCGGTGACGGTGGTCGACAACGGCCGCGGTATCCCGGTGGATATGATGGAGCACAAAGGCGAACAGGTTCCAGCCGCGCAAGTTGTATTGACCACGCTGCACGCCGGAGGTAAGTTCGATTCTTCGACGTACAAAGTCTCTGGCGGACTGCACGGTGTCGGCGTTTCCTGCGTGAATGCGCTGAGCGAAGAATTTGATCTGGAAATCTGGCGCGATGGATTTACCTGGGAACAGAGTTACTCCAAAGGCGACCCCACCACCAAGCTGAAGAAAGCTGGAGCGTCGAAGAAGCGCGGCACCAAGATTCACTTCCTCCCCGACCGTTCCATTTTTACGGCAACCGAATACAACTTTGACACCTTGGCGACGCGGTTGCGTGAGCTGGCGTTCCTGAACAAAGGCCTCGTCATCACGTTGACCGACGAGCGGCACGCCGACGCTAAGACGGGCGAGGCCAAGGTCGCGGAATTCAAGTACACCGGCGGCATCACCGAGTTCATCAAACATCTGAACCGCGGCAAGCAAGTGCTGCACGAGAAGCCGATCTACATGGAAGACGAGCGCGATGGCGTCGCCATGGAAATCGGCATCCAGTACAACGACGCGTACTCCGAGAGTGTGTTCAGCTTTGCGAACAACATCAACACCGTGGACGGCGGAACGCATCTTACAGGATTCCGCCAAGCTTTAACGCGTACGATCAACACCGCTGGCCAGCAGCTTGGGCTGTTCAAAGACGTAAAAGAAAACCTGACTGGCGATGACGTACGCGAAGGCCTGGTCGCTGTCATCAGCGTAAAACTCTCGCAGCCGCAGTTTGAAGGTCAGACCAAAGGCAAGCTGAATTCCGATATCGCTGGAACCGTGCAGGCGTTCGTCAACGAGAAACTGGGAGCGTTCTTCGAACAGAACACAACTGTAGCCCGCAAGGTAATTAACAAAGCCATCGATGCGGCCCGCGCGCGTGAAGCCGCCCGCAAGGCCCGCGACTTGACTCGCCGTAAAGGCGTGCTCGATGGCGGAGGTCTGCCAGGCAAGCTGGCCGACTGTTCCGAGCGCAATCCGGAACGTTGCGAGCTGTATCTGGTCGAGGGAGAATCCGCAGGCGGCACCGCTAAGCAGGGCCGCGACCGTCGCTTCCAGGCCATTCTTCCGCTCAAAGGCAAAATTCTGAACGTGGAAAAAGCCCGCTACGACAAAATGCTGGCCCACGAAGAAATTCGTTGCATGATCACCGCGCTCGGGACCGGCATTTCTAAGGACGACTTCGATCCTTCAAAAGTCCGCTACGGCAAAATCATTCTGATGACCGACGCCGACGTCGACGGATCGCACATCCGCACGCTTCTGCTGACGTTCTTCTTCCGGCACATGCAGGAACTCATCAAGCGCGGCCATATTTATATCGCGCAGCCACCGCTGTACTCGATCAAGAAGGGCAAGTCGCTGCAGTTCATCAAGGACGACCGCGAGTTTGTGAAGGTCATGGTCAAGCGCGCTTCCGAGGGCATCACCATCCGCCACGGAGAAGGCGCAGCCAAGCTGGAAGGCGCGGCGCTGGCGAAATTCATCACAGTGCTGAATGAATACCTGGGCTTTGCCGAGAACGTCAACAAGCGCCTGCGCGATGAAAAAGTTACTGAACTGCTGCCGCAGCTCGACCTGTCGAAGCGTTCCGATTTTGAAGGCGACAAAGATACTCCACCCGCGAAGCTGCAGAAGCTGGAGAAGGCGCTCAAGGGCATGAGCAAAGAACGCGGTTTCAAGAGCGTTGAGCTACGTTTCGACGAAGAGCACAGCCTGTGGGCCGCCGCTTACACAAACAATCAGGGCGCCGGGTATGTGATCAATTGGGAACTGGCCACCAGCGCCTCGTGCCGCCAGATGCTGGCCAAGTACCGCTTGATCGAAGACAACCTGCAGCCGCCGTTCGTGGTCGAGCATTTGGCGAAGACTTCCGCTGCGGCCAAGGTTGAAGCCGACGAAGAAATCGAATCCGACGCCGCTTCCGATTCCGAAGCAGCGACGGTCGAAGAGAAAGCAGAAAAGGCCGACAAGAAATCCGCCAAGACCGCTCGCCGCATCGCCGAACGCGAGCCCGTGGAAAAATCCACGCCGCGCGAGCTGCTCGACTACGTTCTAGGTGAAGGCAAGAAAGACTTCATCGTCCAGCGCTACAAGGGTCTGGGTGAAATGACAGCCGAGCAGCTCTGGTCGACCACCATGAACCCGGAGACGCGCACGCTACTTTCCGTGAAGCTCGAAGACATCGCCGAATGCGAAACCATCTTCACCACGCTGATGGGCGAAGACGTGGAATCGCGGCGCAAATTCATCGAAGAGAACGCGCTGGATGTGAAGAATTTGGATATCTAGGTTTGGTGCGGAGGGCATTCGTGCCCGCCGCTATATTAGCGAATCTCGTAGAGATAGGCATCGTCTATATATCGGCCACCGATTTGTGTGCTTCCAATCCGCGCCCCTTCTACCGATGCAGTTTTCCCGAATACAGAACGCAGAGCTAGATAAAGAGGCTGCTTGGGACTAATAAGCTCGATTCGCGAAAGCTGGTCTGAATCTGCTGTCATGCGGCTGGTTATACTTAACAACTCCCTGTAGGCTTCTCTGGGCCCTACCTGATCTACCCTGGGGCTCGCAATTAGCAGGTGCCACTTCCCAGATTCAGATTGAAAGAGCCAAAGGGCGCCGTCCGTGGGGAATTCCTTGTTTCCGCGCAGTTTGTGCCAGAGAACCTTGCCGAAATCTATGTCCGTTCCTTCCAGAGCTTCAACGTATGCCATCACCAGTTCCCCCTAATCCACTCCATGACACCAGACACAGACTCCGTGGACGCTTCGTAAAAATCTCTCGCCTCTAACTCTTCGACCGTGTCGTAACGGCGTTCGTTGTCCCAACTTCGGACTGTCTTCCAATTCACCTCAAGCTTGCCGTCCATCTTCCTATCGGTCTGGAATGCCTTCCAGAGCGCGGCATCCAACTCAAAAAGATCCTCCAGCTTGTGAACATACATCTTATTCACGAACTGCTTGTCAGGGAAGTCGTGCTCTTTTACGGCCCTCGCTAAGCATGACTTGAGCGCGCATTCGATTGCGAGGCCAGTCATGTAGTAGGCACCAGTCCAAAGTCCACTTTCGAGAAGCACCCGAGCTTCCTCAATTCTGCTGTCAGCCAGCGTTCGCAGAGTGTCGCGGTTTAGTCGGGCGATGGGCACGACTCTATTCTACAGCGTCCCCAAAAGCGACCATACCTACGAAAGTTGCCGGGGGAGTGCTGTATACACCGAGTTTTCATTTCGAGATTCTTTTTACACCCGTTCCAGAATAAGCCTTCCGCTTTGTAACGCCACCTGACGTCGGACGTTTTCTATCAACCTCAACTTGGTCAGTGGTCGGTCTCGAAGAGCTGACAGCGGCGGCGAACGCGGTGGGATTCAGCGCGGTGAGCACGGCGGCGGGATTCTTGTCGATGACGGTGAGCAAAGTGCGAGCCGACGTTTCCGGCGTCCTCCGCCCGCCCTCCCAATGCTTGATAGCGTCGAGACTGAACCCAAACGTATCGGAGAATTTGGCTTGGGTCATGCCAAGCCGATTTCGGATCGCCTTCACGTCCACCTTCTGGGGAACATGTGCCTTGAATCCTTCTCGCTCCCCGGCGAGGAAAGCCTCAACATCGTTAAGCCCATCCATCATCCGCCCGAATTGCGTTTTCATGCTACCCCCTGTAGGTCTCGAAAATGCTTTCCGCCCGTTTCCTCAACGAGTTGCGCTCTGCCATCGACAGGTTTTCTTTCTCATTCTTCGGAAAGACTGTGATGAGAAAAACCGGAAATCTCTCGTCGCGCCAGATATACACAACCCGCGCTCCACCACTTTTGCCCATTCCTTTGCGTGCAACCCGGACCTTCCGAAATCCGCCCGTTCCACGGATTAGGTCTCCACATTCCGGGTCAGCCGCAACGAGTGCCACGATGTCCGCGCGCGCTTCCTCGCTCAAGAGCTTGTTAGCAATTGCAAGATAGGTAGGAGTCTCGACAAGCGTTTGCACCACTTTCTTTGTACTCCATTGGACACCATATATCAAGGGAAATATGTGCCATTGGACACCAACACCCCGCCTGCTACAAATCCTGCTTCGGAAATAGCCTGGCCTTCGATTGAGAACACAATACAGGTTCGCTTAAGCTATTGATAAATAGAGACATACAACTCCAAGGCAATATATTGACAATAGAGCACTCATATTTTATGCTTCTTTTATAGTGATTCCGAATCCAATAGATTGAGTCGCCTCCGTGCGAATCATCCAGAACACTTCTGAAAGGAGTTCGACATGACATTCTTAACCCGTTTTGAGCCATTTCGTGAATTTGCCAGCCTGCAGAACCAGATGAACCGTCTGTTGCAGCAGGAGCCTCAGGGTGGCGAGGAATCGCTGCTTCAGACCCGTTTCGCCCCTCCGGTGGACATCTACGAGGACGAACACAGCTACACGCTCAAACTGGAAGTCCCGGGCATCGACGAGAAGGATATTGACGTCAAGCTGGAAAACAACACCCTGAGCGTCAGCGGCGAGCGGAAGTTCGAAAAGGACGAGAAGGAAGAGAACTATCGCCGCGTGGAGCGCCGGTATGGGTCGTTTGTGCGCTCGTTTACGCTGCCGGCAACCATAGACAGCGAAAACGTGACGGCGGACTACGATAAGGGTCTGCTGAAGATTCGCCTGGCCAAGAAGGCGGAAGCGAAACCGAAGCAGATTAAAGTGACGGTGGGCCGGCAGATTGAAGCTGTGAAACCCAAAGCAGCCTGATTGCAATGAGTTAGCGAGGCGGAAGGCGGCAACATTCCGCCTTCCGCTTTTTTCTTTGCCTTAAGGGCTGGGACACCTGAAACTGGAATGGAGAGATTGTATGGCTATTCGTTGGGACAAATTTACGTTGAAGGCGCAGGAAGCGGTGCAGAAGGCGGTGGAGTTCGCCACCGAGCATGGCAGTCCGGAGATTCTGCCGGTGCATCTGCTGGCCTCGCTGGTGCGCGACGCTGAGGGCATTGTTCCGCCGGTGCTGGAGAAGATTGGCATCAGCGCGGAGCAGGTGGCGGCCGAGGCAGCGAAAGAGATTGAGAAGCTGCCGAAGGTTTCGAGCGCCGGAGTACAACAGGCGCAACTCTCGCAGGCCGTCCAGTCGCTGTTCGAGCAGGCGTTTAAGGAAGCGGATGCGTTCAAGGACGAGTATGTTTCGACCGAGCATTTGTTGCTGGCGGCGACCAAGGGGAAGAAAGATGCGGCGCAGCAGATCCTCGCGAAGTTTGGAGCGACGCATGAAGCGATCCTGAAGGCGCTGACCGCGGTGCGTGGTTCGCAGAGGATTACCGATCCGAATCCGGAGGCGAAGTACCAGGCGCTGGAACGTTACTCCCAAGACCTGACGGAAAAAGCTCGCAAAGGGAAGCTCGATCCCGTGATTGGGCGCGATGAAGAAATTCGGCGTGTGATTCAGGTGCTGTCGCGGCGGACGAAGAACAACCCCGTTCTGATCGGAGAGCCCGGCGTGGGCAAGACCGCCATCGTCGAAGGGCTGGCCCAGCGCATAGTCTCTGGCGACGTGCCGGAGGGTCTGCGCAATAAGCGCGTGGTTGCGTTGGACTTGGGCGCGATGCTGGCGGGGGCAAAGTTTCGCGGCGAGTTTGAAGACCGCCTTAAAGCTGTTCTCAAAGAAATCGAAGATGCGGAAGGGAAAATCATTCTCTTCATCGACGAGCTGCACACCATCGTCGGAGCGGGCGCGGCAGAGGGTGCCATTGACGCGTCGAACATGCTGAAGCCAGCGCTGGCGCGCGGGGAACTGCGCGCGATTGGCGCGACCACGCTCAATGAATATCGGAAATATATCGAGAAGGACACGGCTTTGGAACGGCGGTTCCAGATTGTGTACGTGGGCGAACCGAACGTGGAAGACACGATTGCGATTCTGCGCGGGTTGAAAGAGCGCTACGAGGTCCATCACGGCGTGCGCATCAAGGACTCCGCGATTGTGGCGGCGGCTACTCTGTCGCACCGCTATATCTCGGACCGGTTCTTACCCGACAAAGCCATCGACTTGATCGACGAGGCAGCGGCCTCGCTCCGCATTCAGATCGACTCGATGCCGACCGAGATTGATCAACTGGAGCGCAAAGCCACGCATCTGGAAATCGAGCGGCAAGCGCTGAAGAAAGAAGACGACCGGAGCTCGAAGGAACGGTTGCAGGTCATCGAGAAAGAACTGGCGGAAGTTCGCGAACAGGCCAACGTACTCAAGGCGCATTGGAAGCAGGAGAAGGAAGGAATTGCGCGAGCCCGGGAGCTGAAAGAAAAGATCGACCAGCTCAAGCAGGAGGAACAGGCGGAAGAGCGCAAGGGAAATCTTTCTCGGGTCGCGGAGATTCGCTATGGGCTTCTCGTCCAGACCGAAGAAGAACTTAAGCAACTGACCGACCAGCAGGGCACGCGGGCCGCGCGCATGTTGAAGGAAGAAGTGGACGAGGAAGATGTGGCGCGCATCGTTTCGCGCTGGACCGGGATTCCTGTGACTCGGATGCTGGAAGGCGAAATGAAGAAGCTCGTCAGCATGGAAGAGCGTCTCAAGGAACGCGTGATCGGGCAGGATGAGGCCGTGCAGCATGTGTCGAATGCGATCCGGCGGTCGCGGGCGGGGTTGAGTGATCCGCGCAAACCGATTGGCTCGTTTATCTTTCTGGGGCCGACCGGGGTAGGAAAAACAGAACTGGCACGAGCGCTGGCGGAATTCTTGTTCGACGACGAGAAGGCGATGTTGCGCATCGACATGTCGGAGTACATGGAGAAACATTCGGTATCAAGGCTGATTGGCGCGCCTCCGGGCTATGTGGGTTATGAAGAAGGCGGCCAACTGACGGAGCAAGTGCGTCGGCGTCCGTACTCGGTGTTGTTGCTGGATGAGTTGGAGAAGGCGCACCCGGATGTGTTTAACGTGCTACTGCAGGTAATGGACGATGGCCGCTTGACCGACGGCAAAGGTCGAACGGTCGACTTCAAGAACGTTGTGATCGTGATGACCTCGAATCTTGGGTCGGAGCACTTTCACAATCTGTATCAGCCGATTGGCTTCTTGCCGAATGGCAAGAGTGGTAAGTCGAAGAAAGAATCGGGCGAAGATGAAGGCCGCGCGCGCGAAATTGAAATCGCGCACAAGGCAATCCTACAGCAGGTGCGTATGCACTTTAAGCCGGAGTTTCTGAATCGCGTGGATGATATTTTGATCTTCAATCCGCTGGGCCAGACGCAACTGGTGAAGATTGTGGATCTCCGCTTGGAAGACGTGAAGCGCTTGCTGGTGGATAGGAAGATTACGATTGACCTGACTCCGGCGGCGAAGGAAGTGCTGTTCCGTGAGGGCTATGATCCGAACTATGGAGCGCGTCCGATGAAGCGCGCGATTCAGAAGCTGGTGCAGGACCCGCTGGCTATGAAGATTCTCGACGGCGAAGTGCTGCATGGGGACCATGTGGTGATCGACGCCGGAGAGGGGGGAAAGCTGTCGTTTTTGGTGGAGAGGGAGAAGGAGTTACTGGCCAAGGTCTAAGTCACGCAGGCTCAGGCGCCTTCGCCCAGGCTTGCGGTTTCAAAACCAAAACCTCTCGAGCTTCGCTCGACGGACAGGCGAGGGCGCCTGTCCCTACGTGTGTGCTGGAGGCTGCTTGATTGTCTTGATGGCGGGATTGCCTGGGACCGGCAAGAGCACGCTGGCCCGGGCTGTAGCGCACAGAGTGAAAGGGGTCGTGCTGGATAAGGACGCCGTCCGTGCGGCGCTTTTTCCTGAGTCCCTTACTGCGTACACCACCACTCAAGATGACTTTGTCATCCAAGTCATGTTGAGTACTGCGGGGTATCTACTTCGCGATAATCCACAGTTAGTCGTGTTTTTCGACGGGCGGCCTTTTAGTCAGAAGTATCAAGTGGATGTGGTTGTATCGTATGCAGAACAGATAGGTACGGTGTGGCGGGTTGTGGAGTGCATTTGTCCGGAAGAGCTTGCTCTACAACGCATACAAGAAGACAAGGGGCAGCATGTCGCGAAGAATCGTGACGCCGTTTTGTATCATGCGGTGAAGGCTAAGTTCGAAGAGATTCTCCGACCGAAGCTGGTCGTGGAGACATCAGCGTCGCTGGAAGCCGGTGTAAAGAAGGTTGAAGAGTATTTAGGCAAGTCTTGAACAGAGCCGTCCGAGCTTTTACCTCAGGGGCTAAAGCCCACGTCAGGAGTTGACTTAATGGCACGGCTAAAGCCGTGCCCTGCCCAAACCGTTCGAGGAAGTTTGTTTGAGTAACGCCTGCCCGACTGCTGGCTGGGCAGGCAGTCCCGCAAAGAAGGAGGGCTGGCGCTGAGGAGGTTGTTGAAAAAGTATTTTCGA
The DNA here is from genome assembly GCA_025352065.1 of Acidobacteriaceae bacterium. GTDB lineage: Bacteria > Acidobacteriota > Terriglobia > Terriglobales > Acidobacteriaceae > JANXUC01. The sequence goes on from JANXUC010000179.1 coordinate 87,322, forward strand.
AGGCATTTCAGTGCGGGTTCCGGAATTTGACCTATCGAAAACCCCAGCAAACCAGCAGATTCCTCACGATAAAATTGTTCGGAATGACAAACTTCAAGAGTTTTTCAACAACCTCTTATGCAGCTTTCTTCTGGGCCCGAACTTTTGCCCAACGAGCGCGTTGCGCGGCGGCAATGCGGCGGCGAGCACTGAGGGACATGACACGGCGAGGCTTCGGGCCGGTCGTTGTCGTACCAGCTTTGATGGCGGACTTGCGTCCGTCGAGTCCACGCAGCGCTTCGATGGCGGCATCGACGCGAGTTAGCTCGTGGTGTAACTCACTTCGTTTTGCCTGTAGTTCTTGAACTATCTGGACCAAGTTTGACATGTGTTTTCCCTTCGTCGTGACAACTGAGCGAATTCTAGCAAAGTTAGTTCGGATTCTGACGAGAATTCAGAGCCTCTCTTGCAGGCGAAGAGTAGATCGATAGCAACTCTACCGGAAGCTGGCACTCTTCATGGTCTGGCGGAAGTCGGCGCCTTGTAGCTGGACGATGCGGCACATTTCATGAAGGCGAGAACGCATGCGCTCACCGATGCGGTCGCCTAGAGTCTCTCCGGCAGTGGCGCGGCGCGCACGAGTGAACTCGGAGTTTGCGGCTTCCGCAGTATGAGCTGGCTCATTCGGGAAGTTCGTCGTGATGATCGTCGTTTTATTGTCGTTGTAGCGACTATTCAGAATTAGCGAGACTGTGTCCCACACCCATTCCGTCGGCTTCACTGCACCGAGTTCATCCAGCACCAGCACTTCTGTTTCGAATACGGGCCGCAGCACATCCAACTCGGTCGCCTGTACGGAGCTGTTGTAAGAATTCTGAATTTCTTTCAGCAACTCGCGGTAGTCGTAGAAGAGGCAAGGGATGCCTTTGCTTTGGATAAGCTCCTTGAGAATCCCAACTGCGAGGTGCGTTTTCCCAACTCCAATCGACCCGATGAGAAGCAGGCCCGTCGTGTCGAGAGGATATTCCTCCGCGAACTTATTGGCGGCATGGCGCGCAGGGAAGAGGGAGCGATGCGGTCCGTCACACTCGAAGTTGGCGAGCTCGCAGTGCTCATAACGCTTGGGAATGCGAGCGGCCTCCAGTAAGGAGAGTGACCGGGCGTGCAGACGGCAATCGCAGCGGGTAACTCGTCGGATATTGCCTTGCGAGATGGGCTTCCATCCCGTGTCATCACAGAGCGGGCAGAGGGTGGGAGGTTGGGAATTAGGCAAGGGGTGATTCATGGCTTCTTCCTTAACTGTGCTACGCCGCAGGGTAGGAGCGCAAGAGGAACGGTCTCGCGGCCTGTGCAGAAGCTGTGGAGGAAGAACAAAAGTTGTGGAAGGCTGGGGAGAACGAGGCGCGAAGTCGAACGCGCAGGCAACGCGAGCTTTGCTCCTACGAGAGTGCCTTGACTAGTGTTGTTCATTTTCCCATGGAGCGCGCACGGAATCGCCCGCTATTTCTGGGCTTTCAAGGGGTCTATAGCCTGAAAGAGCCATTTGGCGGGGATTTTCACAGTTGACATTCTGGAAATTGGGGTCACAATGAACGAGATCGAAGGTTCTGGCCGTTCCCCCTACGCGCCAGTCCCCAAACTTCTCGGTTCAGGAGAGAGACATGAACAAAGGTGATTTGGTCGACAAGATAGCGGCGGGATGCGGACTGACGAAAACTCAGGCTGCTTCGGCCATTGATACAACGGTGGAAAGCATTACGCACGCGCTGAAAAAGGGCGATCGCGTAGCGCTGATCGGATTTGGAACATTCGCGGTAGCAGCGCGCAAGGCTCGCAATGGACGGAACCCGCAGACGGGTGCAACCATTAAGATTGCGGCGCGCAAGGTGGCAAGGTTCACGCCGGGCGCGGACCTGAAGAAAGCGATTAACAACAAGAAGTAGGTGGAAGAATTGGAACAAACGGCAGGGCTTCGGCTCTGCCGTTTTTATCTGGGTGGCTCCGGACCTTGGGGCAGGCGATTTGCCCGGGCTGTGGAAATCCGGTATGATGAAGAGACTCCATAGAAGGGTTGGAGAGAGCTATGAAGGCAGGAATTCATCCCCAGTACAACGACACGCGCGTGCATTGTGCATGCGGAAGCGTGTTCATGACGCGGTCGACCAATAAGAACGATGTTTCGGTCGAAATTTGTTCGAATTGCCATCCTTTTTTCACGGGTAAGCACAAGCTGATGGATACGGCTGGACGCGTGGAACGCTTCCGCCGCAAGTATGCCAAGCCCGGCGAGGCGAAGCCTGTTACCAAGCAGTAACGCGGCTCAAGTTAAGGGTGCAGCGAGTTTTAAGAGCCTCCGAGAAATCGGGGGCTTTTGTTTTTTGGAGCATTAAGAAAGAACCTATCCAATGATCTGACCATAAATATTGACTATGGTATGATTTAACTAGTCTGAGAGGTGCGCGAATGCAGGAAGTGGCGATTTCCGAGTTTAAAGCGAAGTGCCTGGCGTTACTGGAGCAAGTCAGGAAGACAAAAAAGCCGTTGCGCGTGACGCGATTCGGGAAACCGGTGGCGGATATCGTACCTCCCTCTCCTGCGGCGAGCGGCAGTGAATGGATTGGGTCGATGCGAGGAACCGCAGAGATTCTCGGCGATATTATGTCTCCCGTGATGTTCGATGAGGATTGGGAGGCGGCCAGGGATTGAATCTGCTTCTCGATACGCATATCTGGCTGTGGAGCGTTCTGGAGCCTGAGCGTCTGGGGAAGCATGCGCTCCGTGAACTCAAGGCTGCAGGAAATGAGTTGTGGTTGTCTCCTGTGAGTACATGGGAGGCTTTGTTGCTTCATACAAAAGGTAAAATCCATCTGGGCAAAGATCCTGCCCAGTGGATTGAGCGGGCTTCCGGAAACTTCCGCGAAGCGCCGCTGACCCACGAGATTGCTATTGCGGCGCATGGTCTCCGTCTCTTGCATGCTGATCCGGCAGACCGCTTCCTGGCCGCGACCGCGAAGGTTCTGGGATTGACTCTGGTGACGGCGGACAAGAAACTGTTGGGGCTTGGGGAGATCGCTACCCTGGCCAACCGGTAGAGACCCTGAAGCCGAGGTCGCCAGAGTCCTACAAGCAGCCCTCAACATATTGAATGGCCTCAAAGGCTCCCGCATAGAACGCCGCGATCTTTCCCTTGTCTGTTTCGAAACGGATGCCGTACTTGTTGTTCTTGGAACGAACAGTCAAGTAGTGGCCGTCGTCGATGTACTGGTGAGGGTCGATCTTTAGCGCTGCGCCGTAGATTTTTTTCACACGCGCCTCGGAATCGCCGACTCTGATACCCGTAGAGGTGGGAATGCTTTGATCGCCCACATCGATACGTGCCACCCGTTCGCCAATCATCATGAAGCCCACGTGAGGGTGTTTAGAGGGCGTCAAGTAGTAGCAGTTCTCGGTAGCAGCGTCATCCTCGGACAGTTTGTCGTGGAGAGCGGCTTTTAGCTGGACCTTGGTCATGCCTATCTTGACTGGACCAATGCCATCTTCCCGGAGCACCCAACCAGAGTCGACTTGGGAACTGCTGCACACAGTAGCAAGAGTCAGAATCGCCAGTACTCGAAGGTTGCGAGGGATCATGGTGATATTGTAAAGCGGAACAATCTAAGTTCCCCGATTACGAAGGTTCAAGCGCCTACCGACGGGTTTGCGGAACAAAGTGCCCGCGACGCGCGGACCCGGTAGAATAAGACAGTGCGCAAGTATTGGGACAATTCGGGGAATGGCGCGTCAGATGACACCTCCGCAGCCGCACGGGCGGGGACGCCCGTGCCTCCATCGTGTTCTTTAGGCGGAGTGGAGATTCATCCGGCTACCGTGCTGGCTCCCATGGCTGGCGTTACGGATACTGTCTTTCGTCGATTCATCAAGAATCTAGGTGGCTGCGGGCTGATCATGACGGAGTTCACTTCCGCTGATGGGGTGTTGAAAGACAAGCGGGTGCGCGGGCGCTATCTGCATTTTTATGAGGATGAGCATCCTGTCTCGGCGCAGCTGTTTGGCAGCAATCCTGCCGTACTGGGCGAGGCCGCGAAAGTTGTGGAGGATCTTGGGTTCGATTTAGTTGATCTGAACTTGGGATGTCCGGCGAAGAAGGTTGTGAAGTGTAATGGCGGGTCCGGGCTACTGCGCGATCTGCCATTGATCGGTAAGATTTTCGAGACTGTGCGGTCGGCGGTCAAAATTCCATTTACTGTAAAGTTCCGCGCGGGATGGAATGAAGATGAGATTGTTTGCGTTGAACTGGCTAAGCTTGCCGAGGAGTCTGGCCTGTGTGCGGTCGCGCTCCATGCTCGAACCCGGGAGCAGGGCTATAGCGGCAACGCGCGCTGGGAGTGGATCGCCGCGATCAAGGACGCAGTAAAGATCAAAGTTATTGGCAATGGAGACATCCGCTCTCCAGAAGATGCGTCGGCGATGGTGGCGCAGACCGGTTGTGACGCGGTGATGATTGGGCGCATGGCTCCAGCGAATCCTTGGATCTTCCGGCAGATTGCTGAATACACTGAAACCGGAACATACACCCAGCCCACGGAGACCGACCGCTACGCGATGATTCGTACCTATTTCCAGATGCTGATCGAAGAAGAGATGCCGGGGACGGAAGGCAAGATGAAGCAGTTTGCCTCCTGGTTCACGCATGGCGTGCCGGGTGGAGCAATCTTGCGGAAGGCCATTTATGAAGCGCGGAACGGCCCGGAGATTTTGGGCAGCGTGGAAGAATTTTTTGAGGCGCGGGCGAATCAGTCGCCAGTTATCAACTGCCAGTAGCGAGGCAGACTGAACGCAGTCTGGCATTGTGCAAAGCCCCGCGCTTTGCGAGACTAGGTAATCACTTAAGACGAGGCTGAACTGCAAATGATGGAGAACGGAAGCGGGCAGAAAGTTTACGTAACATTATCGGGGTTGGCGCTGCTGATCCATTTGGATTGGCCGTTTCATCCCTCGTCTTCGGGAGCGGATTTTTGGACGCTGCATTCCGAGATACGTCCGGTAGGCAAGGACTTGCGCGCACTCGTCGCGGTGAACGCTTCAGCGACCGTGCGGGAGGTGCTGCCAACGCTGGAGCCGAAGGATGCCGAGTCTCCCACGTTGAATGCATTGCGCAAACAGATTGACGCTTACCAGGTTGAGTTTCTGAAGTCGGCGAAACTGATTCCGCTCGCATTTTCCAGCCGTAATTATGATTTCAAGCGCATGCGCTGGGCATTTCAACCGGCAACCGAGGAGCAGATTTCGGAATTCCTGTTGCGAAAGGTTTACTGGCAGGCGAAGGTAAACGGCGGCGGAGTATTGGTCGCTGATCCTGTGGATGCGCAGTATTTGGGATCGACAGCGGAGAAGTTGCTGGAACTGGCGCAGAATATGGCTGTGCGCGGTGTGATGAAAGTAGAAGGTAATTCAGCGCACGCCCTGGATGGACTTTTGGAACACGCTGCTGCATTTGAGGCGGCACAGGAGTCGGCTCTCGAAGCATTGAACCAGAAACACGCGTACGAGAGAGGCTAGCTGCGACAAGTAGCAGATTCCTCAGGGGTGAAGCCCCTCGGAATGACAAGCTCATTGTTTTGCTTCTACAATTCAGAGTCCCAATAATCTAGTCCCAAGAACCACAATCCCGAAAACCCGACAGAAAGTTCGACCGCCTACCTATGAGCCTCGTCGTTCGCCGCTCCAAGATTCATAATGCTGGTTGCTATACCAATCGTCCCATCAAAAAAGATACGCAGATTATTGAGTACACCGGGCCTCGGATCACGGTGCGCGAAGCCAACCGCAAATACAAGAACGCTACCCGTACTTATTTGTTTGGTCTGGATGATGAGAAGCACGTGATCGATGGTGAAGGCATTGCGGCCTTTATGAATCACTCCTGCGATCCCAATTGCGAACCCGACGAAATCGGTGGCCGCGTTTGGATCTTCGCGTTGCGGGATATCAAGCCTGGCGAAGAGCTGGCCTACGACTACAGTCTTTACGACGGCGAATTGGACGATGAGTCTCCCTGCTACTGCGGCGCGAAGAAGTGCCGTGGAACGATGTATTCCGAGTGGGAGTTAAAGCGGCGAGCGAAGCTGCGGAAGAAGATGGCGCTGGCAAAGAAGAAGAAAGCGGCTGCTCGCAAGAAGTCCGCGAAAGAGAAGAAGAGAGCAAAGAAGAAATAGCAGATTCCTCACGATAGAGCCGTTCGGAATGACAAACTTTGGGTTTCTGGCAGTTTCTTCATGCGCGCCTCAGAGCTGGCTTTTTCTTGGTTCGCTGCAGCAGTACGACGACATGAGCCATGGCAGCGCCGTCGTGATTCAGGCCTTCCGGGGTTTTCGCTTTGAGCCCAACAGAGTCCACTGGGATGTTCATCAATTCCGCTACGCGAGCGCGAATTGCCGCCGAATGCGGTCCAATCTTCGGAGCATTCAGAATCAGTGTTGAGTCCAGATTCGCAACCCCGTACCCCGCCTCAGCAACGCGCTTTAACGCTTCGCGCAGAAAGATCACAGAATCAGCGCCCTTCCACTGCGGATCCGACGGCGGGAAAAGCGTTCCAATATCAGGTCCTGCAATTCCGCCCAACAGTGCATCCGTGATGGCGTGTAACAGGATGTCGCCGTCCGAATGACCACCCAGGCCTTTGTCGTAGGCAAGATGCACCCCTCCCACCATCAAGGGAATTCCAGGCTTAAACGCATGGCTATCCCAACCAAATCCGATGCGCGTTTCCAGTTTCGAGCGGGTGGTTTTCGGCATGGTTTTCGTGGGCAGCTATTTCCTAAAATAGAACTCAGCCAACTCCATATCGGCGGGCGTTGTGATTTTGATATTGCGCGGCGAACCCATGACGACCGCCACTGGATCTCCGGCATGTTCCACGAGTGACGCTTCGTCTGTGCCCAGGAAGCCATCGGCTGCGGCCATGTCGAAGGCGTTTTTCAGCAATGCGTAGCGAAACCCCTGCGGCGTTTGCGCGAGCACGATGCGTTCACGGGGAAGCGTTGCATGGATCATCGCACCGTCCGCAGTGCGTTCAACCTGCTTGATCGTATCCACGGCGGGGAGCCCGGCAATCGCGCCACCGTGTCTTTCGACTCCCATCAAAACTTCCTCAATAATTTCCGCGGATACCAGTGGGCGTACGGCATCATGCACCAGAACGACATCGTCTGCATTCGCTTTGATGGCATTGAGCGCGTTGGCGACAGACTGTTGCCGATGTTCTCCACCCTCGACCAGTTCGACCTTCTTGCCGGCAAGGCACCCATCCTGCAAGCCAAACTCTTTTGTAAGGCGCTCACGGAAGCCAGCAATTTCGGTTTGACGCAGGGCGATCCAGATTTCGGTTACTTTAGGCACCTCGGCGAATCGGCGCAGGCTGTGAACAAGGATAGGGGTTCCCGCCAACTCATTGAATTGCTTGGAGGCCGCGGACTTTTTACCCGCGGAGCCGGGCACCGCCATACGCGTACCCAGCCCGGCGGCAGGCATGATCACAAAAACCTTCATCGGGACACCTAAGTATACGGGCAGAAGGTAATCTAGTCCAAATTTGCAATTTGCTCTAGAATTCACTAAATCCATGATTCTAAAAACGTCTTTACGCAGGATCGCTTTTACGCTGGGTACGGCGGCTCTGTTGACGCTCAACACAGGCTGCAAAAAGGGTGCTAAGGATAACTTCGTGCACGTGGATGTTTACGGACAGGCGGGCGCTCGTTATTTCCCCATCCTTGAAAATCGCTTTCACCATTTCAGTCACGAGCGGGCGAAAATGCCCTCGGGACGCAAGATTATGGTCTCGTCGGTGATGGAAGAAGATTTCGAAAACCGCCTGGCGGATTCTGCCTATCGCTCGCAGGCTCAAGTGATAGTTCTTAGTTCAGAGCAAGAAGCGGCGGCCGATCCGAATCTTGCAGCTGAATTTACCCACGCGCGCCAAGGCTGCAATGAAAAGATACCCTGCTACCTGCTGATTCCAAGCAGCGTGGCGGGAGAGCAACGGGAAGCGGCTGAGCAGCTGGTGGATTACATAGCGTCACAGGCAAACCCGCCCGTTGCGGCACAGCCTGCCGCCGCTCCGAACGAGTCGTCGCCAGCAACTTCAAGTGCTACGCTGCCCGAAGGGGCGGCTCAATCTGATGCCGCGCAGGCTTCCGGCCAGCCAGTGACACCAGCGCCAACTTCAGCGCAGTAGCGATTATTCCGCCGGATGTTCCAGTGCAACTGGCTGTGGTTTTCTCAGATCGGTAGCGGACTGCGGTGGGCGAGACTCCGGACGAGTTCCCGGTTCTTTTGGCATTGTGCGCTCGTCCCACTTGCCAAAGATCATTTTCCCAGCCGTTGTCTGTAGCACGGAAGTCACGGAAACGTCGATCGTCTTGCCAATCGCCTTCCGCGCGTTGTCGACCACGACCATAGTTCCATCGTCGAGATACGCGACACCCTGATTGAACTCTTTGCCCTCTTTCAGAATGAACACATGCATGATTTCGCCGGGCAGCACGATGGGCTTGAGCGCATTAGCGAGCTCGTTGATGTTCAAAACTTCCACGCCCTGCAGTTGCGCGACTTTGTTGAGGTTGAAGTCGTTGGTGACGATCTTTCCCTCATAGACCTTGGCCAGTTCGATCAACTTAAGATCGACTTCGCGAACCGCAGGGAAATCATTTTCCACAATCTGAATGTTCAGTGACGCGACTTTTTGCAGCTTCTGCAAAATATCGAGACCACGGCGGCCGCGATTGCGCTTCATGGAATCGGCGGAATCCGCGACCATTTGCAATTCGCGCAGTACAAACTGTGGAATGACAATGACGCCATCCAGAAAACCGGTCTCGGCGATGTCGGAGATGCGGCCATCGATAATCACGCTGGTGTCGAGGATTTTGTGGCTCTTCTTGCCCTGTTTCTCGCCTCCAAACAAGCCTCCGAGCGCGGCCAGGTTCAACAGGTCGCCTTTATTGGCGCCCACCACCAAGCCCACGTAGGCCATCAAAAGCATGATGAGAATCTGTAGGAAGCTGAGCGTGTGGCTCACCGGTAAGCTATTGCGAAGCACCAAGGTGAACAGGTAGGCACCGAGGATTCCGAGCACACTGCCGACGGCGGCACCGATCAGTCGTGTGAGACTGGCGAGCCGAAGGCGCCATTCAAAAATGATGACCGCAGTGCCAATGAGTAGGCCCACACCTGCATCAATCTGTGCGGATAAGTTAAAAGGTTGAAGAAAGAAACAAGCGACCGCTACTACCAGCACAAAAACGAGACGAACCAGGAATAAGTCCATGGCCAAACCTCCAGGGCTTAGCGAACTCCGTTACCTCATTACAGCCACGGGGCACACCACCCACTCCAGCTCCCCTAAACAGAGAAGCTGGATATCATAGATGAAACGTATATGAATATAAGAACAACGCAACGTCAATTCAGCGTCGACTTTCGCCGAGGCTTCTCAAAACGAACTACCACTGCTAGCAAATTACGTAGACAGTATATACCTCGCCGGACCCATGCCGGAGCAGCCCAAATGGGCCACCCAGCGCAGGTTCAGGAAACTTGCTAAACTCCGAGTATGAAAGCAATCGTAATCCGCAAATTCGGCGGTCCGGACGTTCTGCAGGTTGGCGATGTGCCGGCTCCCGAGCCATCGGACCAGGAAGTGCTGGTTCGCGTGCAGGCCGCAGGAGTGAACTTTGCCGACATCATGACGGCCGCTGGAGGCTATCCCGGCACCCCTCCGCCTCCTCTGGTGGCCGGGCGTGAATACTGCGGTGTGGTGGAAGACGCGCGCGAAGCTTCGGCGGACATCCAAGGCCAGCGCGTAATGGGCTACACGCAGTGGGGAGCCTTCGCGGAACTCGTCGCCGCCCAAAGCAATTATTTCTGGCCCGCCCCCGCGCATTGGAGCGCACAGGAAGCGGCTGCTTTCCCGGTCAACTACTTCACGGCATATCTGGCGTATTGGAAAGCTGGATTGGCAGGAAGCGCCGCCGAGTATTCCGGGCATTCGTCCCCGCATAAGCCGCGGGTGCTGATTCACGCGGTTGCCGGCGGAGTAGGAACGGCTGCCGTGCAGATTGGAAAGCTACTTGGCGTCGAGATGTACGGCACATCATCGTCGCAAGAAAAATTGACGCGCGTGAAAGAGCTAGGCCTGCAGCACGGCATCAACTACAAAGAGCGCGACTATGAAGAGGTTGTGAAAGAAATGACAAACGGCGAAGGCGTGGATGCCGTCTTCGAAATGCTAGGTGGCGAGCACACCGGTAAAAGCGTTCAATGCCTGCGTGAATTTGGGCGCGTGATTGTTTATGGAACTGCCACAGGCCAGGCTTCCGCGTTTGATACGCGCTCTCTGTATGCAAAAGGCACAAGCGTTCACGGGCTTTGGCTGAGTGTTCTTTCCGCCAACAAGAAAGTGATGGATGCCGCGTGGGCGCGTATGTCGGACTGGATTGCGGCGGACCGGCTCCGTCCAATTGCGGGTCACGTTCTTACAATGAATCAGGCTGGCGAGGCGTTTAAGCTGCTGCTGGAGCGCAAGAATTTCGGGAAGGTTGTGCTGACGATTCCGTAGGCACAGCAGATTCCTCACGATAGAGCCGTTCGGAATGACAAACTCTTGAGTTTGTTAACGAGACTTTACCTTACTAACAACCTAACAACGCTTGTCATTCCGAAGGGCTTCAGCCTTGAGGAATCTGCTTGTCGTTCTTGACTTAGTAACATCTCACCACGGCAGAATGTTTTGTCTAGCCCGAAACCCGCAGAAAGAACTCTCCCCACGCTAACCGAGTTCCCCGCAATCCGTCTGAATGCCAGTAAGCGATTTGGGCGCCCGATTTTTTCCCGGAACTTTCAGCGAGGACAAATCGTAACGTATTGCAGGTGCTTTCGGGATTGGAACGATCCGGAAGATTGACGATCCAGAGATCAACGATTCCGAAGACTTCGCCCTTCGATTTTGAGGAGAGGCGCAGAAATTAAGGGGTTCAACAGATTGCTTCGCTCGTGCTTGGCGGCCCTGGCAAACGCAATCTAGCAAGCAGAACGTGTCTTGCAGCACGCACTGCCGGTTGAACCCCGCGCCAGCTATTGTAGGCCGCGCGCTCAAAAACGCAACTGTTTCGCGCGCGTGGTGCAACCGGGCCGCCCCAACCGATTCCCGCACTGCGGGAGAAAGAAAAGAGGAATATATGAAACTGACGAAATTCGCAGCCCTGAGCCTCGCGCTCGCGATGTCCACCAGCCTGTTCGCAGCCTCCTCCGGTTCATTGCATCTGACGCAGCCGGTGCAACTGAACGGAACGCAAATCCAGTCCGGCGATTACAAAGTGACC
>JANXUC010000019.1 GCA_025352065.1 Acidobacteriaceae bacterium
CCATTCAGGGCAGACACGCCGACAATACACACAGCGCACGATCTTCCCCCGGATGGAGACAGCTCTGAGCACGGCTTCCTATACCACTTCACGTTCGACCACGCGGCGCCTGGCTGCTCGAGTTGCGTTTATGGGCGTAAGTGAGCCTGCGCGCGCGATGCTGGCAGATTGCTTTCGTCAATTTCGCATTGAAACCGTGGCGGTGCAGGAAGACTTCACTCACAGGGTGCTGAATGAAAAAGTGGATGGCTGCGTGATACGGCTGGGGCCGGAAGCGCACTCCATTATGGAGACTGCGCGCACCTCGCCAGCGAACAACAGAATTATTCTGTACGGGTTGGGTGGGTCGGCTCACGATGCCATGCAGTATTCGAAATTTGGCGTGAATGCCATCTTCGTCGAGCCGCTGGAGCGGTCGGCTACCCTCAAGCTTGTGCGCGCGACGCATTCGCTGGTGTTGCATGAATTTCGCCGTTATGTGCGCGTTCCAGTGGCGACCGAAGTTGGCGTGACGACGAGCGACGGACGCAGGTTTACCTCGACCAGTCAGGACATTAGTTCGGGAGGCATTTCGCTGCGGGGCGAGAATGTGGCTCCCGGCACAGGCGTAGAAATTTCCTTTGCTCTGCTGACGCTGCCTCGGATTTGGGTGCGTGGCACGGTGACCTGGAATAATAAAGAGGACATTGAGATTGGCGTGAAGTTCGATCCGCAAGACGAGCGGCGGATGAAGATTAAAGAGTGGATCGACGCCTATTTAGGCTCGTCGTAGACTCGCGCCTGGAAGACCTGTCCTTCGAATGACATGCGGGGTTGAGTACAATTGAGGCCGGTGAGCCCGGCTACCTCCAACGACCTTCCTGAAAATTCTGCCCAGCAGATGCGGTTTACGCTGCGGCAGCGAATCCTGCTGGCGGCGATTTCATTTATTGGAACATCGGCTATTCGCCTTCTGGGTGCGAGCCTGCGCTTTGCCTGGTCGGAAGAAGAGGGCGCGACTTCGGAGAGGATTACTCGCCCCTGCATCTATTCTTTCTGGCATCGCTGCATTTTCCCGGCGGCATTCTTCTTTCGCGATCAGCGGCTGGCGGTCATGACCAGCTTGAGTTTTGACGGTGAGTTCATTGCGCGAATCATCGAGAATCTGGGATTTCGTGCGGTGCGCGGATCGAGCAGTCGAGGGGCTGTGGGCGCTCTCGTTGGTATGCGGCAGGAAATCGAACGTGGAGAAGCTGTAGCGTTTACCATCGATGGTCCGCGTGGCCCGAGGTATGTGGCCAAGCCGGGGCCAACGTTTTTGGCGCGCGCGACAGGTGCTCCGATGGCGGCATTTTACATCGCTCTAGACAAGCCCTGGGTGCTGAAGTCGTGGGACACAACCATGATTCCGAAGCCGTTTTCGCGGGCGCTGATCCGGGTGAGCCGCGTAATGCAGGTGCCTGCCGATGCGGATGAGCAAGCTTTGGCTAAGCATCACGCCGAGTTGCAAGCCGCGCTGGAGAGGGTGCGGGACTTTGCGGAAGCGCATGTCAGCGAAGTGGGGTCGGCGGAGTTTCCGGTGGCCCGGCGTAAAACGCTCCTGGAGTGAAATGAATTTTGAGCCGGCTTCCTAGTGTCCGGTTGTAATTCACAGGCTTTAGGATTTACAGTCAAATCTGTGATGAAGTTTTTCACAACAGTTCTTTCACAAACGTAATCGGTTTGCGAGTCTCTGTCGCCAGATAGAGATTGGGAAGCGGGTGAGAATCCCGCGCTGCCGCGCAACTGTGAGCGAGGACAAGGCAACGGGTCACTGGGCGCAAGCCTGGGAAGGCCGGTTGCGGAAGCCGGGCGTAAAGCGCCCTTACTCGCCGAGCCAGGAAACCGGGCAAACCGTCAACATCCAACCCTTTCGCATGGAGGAGGAATGATGCGTACGCTTCAAGCTTTTGTCGTGGTGTCTTTGTTTTTTGGTGGAATGTTTCCGGGGGCCATCCAGGCAGCCTATGGCGAACCTGAGTCCACCATATCGATACTCTCCGATCTTCGGGTGAAGATCGTCGATCCCCAGTCAGCAGTAGTTCCGGGCGCGGAGGTTGTTCTTTTGCGCGAGGGACGCGGTGCGCCGATTTCGGTGCTGGCCGCATCCGCAACGGGGCAGCTTTCTTTCCGAGGTCTGGAGCCGGGGAAGTATTCGATCCGGGTGCTGGCCGCCGGTTTCGGCGTGAAGGAAGAAAACCTTTCCATTCCACAATCGGAAGAAGTTACTGTGCAGTTGGAAGTTGTGTCCGCCGTCGAAACCGTCACCGTGACTGCAGCAGGCGTGCCAGTTCCGGCGAAAGATTCCGGGGCGCAAGTCTCGGCTTTGAATGCGAGTCAGCTTGAAGGCATGCAGTCCGTCGCTGCGGCCGACGCGCTGCGGTTTCTGCCGGGGGCGGTGGTCAGTACTGCGGGTCGCAGAGGTGGACAATCCAGTTTGTTCGTTCGCGGCGGCGATTCCCGTTATAACAAAGTGATTGTGGATGGCGTCCCCATCGATGATCCCGGTGGTTTTTTTGACTTTGGCGTAGTGCCGATCGCGGGCGCGGAACGGATTGAGCTTGCGCGAGGCGCGCAGAGCACTCTGTATGGCTCCGAAGCTATGACGAGCGTGGTGCAAGTTTTCACGCGCGAGGGGAGCACAAGGGTTCCCGAATTGCGCTTGGGCGCCGACGGTGGGACTTTCGGAACAGCGCGAGGGTACGCTTCTTTGGCTGGTGCGCGCGGTCCCTTCGATTACGACCTGTTTGGCCAACAAGCGACTAGCAACGGGCAAGGAGTGAATGACGTTTATTCGAGCTCATCGCAGGGCGCGAATGTTGGAGTTGCGTTGAATTCCCGTACATCGTTCAGGTTACGAACCCGTCATGCGAATAGTTTCACGGGCGTGCCAGGAGAATGGAATTTCGGTGGCAAGCCCGTGTTGCCGCCCGACAGCGATCAATACGCGCGCCAGAACCAGTTTCTTGCAAGCGCTGAACTGAGTGTCGCCGCTCCCTCCGGCTGGCAGCATCGCTTCTCCGGGTATGAATACAACAACAAGAGATTGAATGTGGACGACGTTGCGGATCGGGGCTGCGACGTGAATACCGGCAACTTCTTCGATTGCCCCTTCCGGAATCTCGAAAAGATCAATCGTGCGGGGTTCAACTATCAAGGGGAGTACTGGGCAAGATCCTGGGCGCGGAGCACGTTTGGGTATGAGTTTGAAGACGAAAATGCGACGATTCAGAACGAAGTTGTGAACGGACTTCGTCTAAACCATGCTTTGTACGGTCAGGAAATTCTGACGCTCGGGCGGGTAGGACTTGTAGGTGGCGCTCGTTATGTTCACAATCAGACTTTCGGTAACAAAGTCGTGCCGCGCTTGGGGGCGAGTCTGGTCGTGCGCCATGGGGGCGCTATCGTGTCGGGAACACGGCTGCGCTTCGCGTATGCAACGGGCATTCGGGCCCCGGCTTTCGATGAATCGTTTGCCACGGCCTTTACGAGAGCGAATCTGAATCTGAGGGCGGAAGAAAACCGCTCAATCGAAGCGGGACTTCAGCAAGGGTTTTGGGGCGGGAAATACTCTGTTTCGGCGAATTTCTTTCAGAACAATTTCCGCCGTCAAATTGCATTTACTTGTTGCGACGCGAAATTTCTTGGGCAGTTCGTGAATTTGAATCGCTCGCTGGCGCGTGGCGCAGAATTCGAGTTGCACGCACAACTCAAGAACAGACTTTGGATGGAGGCTGCTTACACAAACCTATCGACGAAAATTCTAGATGCACCAGATGCTGGCCCGCCTTTTCTTCCGGGTGAGCCGTTGCTTCGCCGTCCAAAGCACTCGGGAAGCTTGCTGCTCAACTACGTCGGGTCGAGGTGGGGTGGAAATGTTGGGGGCAGTTTCGTTGGACGGCGTCCAGATTCCGATTTCCTTTTTTTCCCTCAAGGGCCCCTAGGCATCAACCACGCGGCGGGCTACGCTCGCGTCGATGTTGGCGGCTGGTATCAAGTGCATCGTCGAATCACGGCGTATGTGAATGTGGAGAACGCACTCAACAAGCACTACGAAGAAGTGGTGGGATATCCGGCGCTGCGGGCGAATTTTCGGGCGGGGTTGCGGTTTCGGATTGGGGGAGAATAGATTTTGAATGTGTGGCGACGGAGCTTGCTCCGTCGAGCTTTTTGATGTCAAAAGTCAGTTCGATGATTTCTGATGCGCTTTGCGAGCAAGAGCCAGCGGAGCAAGCTCCGCTGCCGCACAGGCAGACCAACAGCAGACCAACAGTAGCGGACAAAAGTGTTCACTCTACACGGGCATATACTCAAGCCATGGCTTCGGAAGAAACATCGTCCATTTTCGCCAGCGCTGCCGCGAACCCTCTGCGCAACGAAACGAAGTCTGTGCGCGTAGATATTACCGCTGGCACCGGCATGATCATCGCCTGGAAAGACGGCCACGAATCTGCATATTCGTTTCCGTTCTTGCGCGATGCTTGCCCCTGCGCGTTGTGCAATGACGAACGGGAGAAGTCGGATCGCAAGCCCGGACAGCCAGTCAAGCCTTCCCCGGGAGCGTTGCCGATGTTCAAAGAGAAGGCTCGGCCCTCGCACGTTGAGCCGGTGGGCCGCTATGCGCTGCGCTTCAATTGGAATGACGGGCATGACCTGGGAATCTATTCGTGGCCATTTCTGCGCGAAAACTGTCCCTGTGAGACTTGCCGAGCGGCGGCACAAGCAACCAAATAGCTTCGGGACTACACTAAATAACAATGAAGCCGCTGACCAGTCTCGCAAATTCCGCAGCCATCGCAGTATTGTTTTGCCTGAGCGCTACTGCGCAAGAAAGCGCCCTGCGTTGCGACGCCGCGCAGACCAAGGCTGGCATTGTG
Source organism: Acidobacteriaceae bacterium (assembly GCA_025352065.1). Taxonomy (GTDB): domain Bacteria; phylum Acidobacteriota; class Terriglobia; order Terriglobales; family Acidobacteriaceae; genus JANXUC01. The sequence continues at coordinate 4,896 of JANXUC010000019.1, forward strand.
CTGGAGGGGAATTTTCACACTGTGCACGGCACCTGGGCCTTCAAACGCGGCGAGCTACGTTTCGATCTCGTAACAAACGCCATCAGCGGCGAACTAGTGTTTGATGCCGCAAGCGGAAAAACGGGCAACGACACTCGCGATAAGAAGATGAACAAAGATGTCCTGGAAACCGACCGCTATCCGGAGATTACCTTCCGTCCCAGCCATGTCGATGGCAAAGTTGCGACGCTAGGGGCCTCGACCGTCCAGATTAAGGGTATATTTGGAATTCACGGTTCAGAACACGAAATCACCGTTCCGGCGGAAGTGAAATTTGAGGGCGAGCACTGGAGTGCTTCGGTACATTTTACAGTGCCTTATGCCAAGTGGGGCATGAAGAATCCCAGCGTTTTTTTCCTTCGCGTGCAAGATACCGTGGAAGTTGAGTTCAGCGCTGGCGGCAGCCGGTCCCCGGTTGCTTCAAAGTAGTCCTGCCAGGAATTTTCAGCGCTCGGGAATGCTAGACTGGCCGGGCACCTCCACAAGAAGCGGAGTACTTGCGAAATGCCCCCAATCCTCGTAGTTCACGGCGGCGCGTGGGCCATGCCCGACGACATGGTGGACGCGCACAAAAATGGCGTGCGCCAGGCTCTTGCCACCGGTTGGACCGTGCTCCAGCGCGGCGGATCAGCACTCGATGCCGTGGAAGAAGCCATCGTCGTTTTGGAAGACGACGAGACTTTCGATGCCGGGCGCGGCAGTTTTCTTAATCGCGATGGCAAGGTTCAACTTGATGCCCTCGTCATGGACGGCGCAACGCTTCGCGCTGGCGGCGTTGGATGTGTTGAGCGTTTGAAAAATCCCATTCGGGCCGCGCGCAAAATTCTCAGTGACAGCCCGCATGTGTATTTTGTTGCAGAAGGCGCCGAGCGTTTCGCGCAGGAGCAAGGGATTGCACTCTGCAAGAACGAAGACTTAATCATTCCGCGCGAAGTTGCCCGCCTGCAGGAATATCAATCGCACGGAACCGATCGCAAGCCCGACTTATTCGCTCCTGCCATTTCGCACGACACAGTCGGCGCAGTCGCGCTCGACAATAAAGGCAACATCGCGGCGGGCACTTCCACCGGTGGCACACTCGATAAGGCCCCCGGACGCCTCGGGGATTCCTCGCTCATCGGCTGCGGCTGCTACGCCGACAACGACACCGCCGCCGCGTCCACCACGGGCTGGGGCGAGCCCATCATGAAGTTGGTGCTGGCTAAGTGGACGGCGGATCGCGTCGGCGCAGGCCATCCGCCGGACGAGGCTGCCTCCGACGCAATCCACTACCTCAAAAATCGCGTCAACGGACACGGCGGCATCATCGTCCTCAACCGCAAAGGCGATTTCGGAATTTTCCACAACACGCCAAGAATGGCTTGGGGCGTGCGCTCCGGCATTCTGGATGTCGTCGGCGTCGAAAAACACTAGACACTTCGAGCTAACCACTTCTGTTCCCAAACAACATAAGTGCTTGCTCTGCACAGGCTTGGTGGTGTACAAACCGTGCGGAAGCATCTGTTGATCTGCGACGCGGTCTGGCCCCGTCGTATTGTGAGACGCGCATTCGGCGCGAAGGAGAAACAGTGATGACACGGTTGCTAAAATATTTGAGCTTGGCAGGTTTGATCTTGGTGGCCGCGGGAATCTCCTCGGCGCAAAATGCAGCAAATAGCAAGTTGCACGTCACAGTGAAGGATCCCACCGGCGCGCTGGTTACCAATGCCACCGTAACCGCTCGCGATGACGCCAAAGCTTTCGAGCGTTCCACCAGCGCAAACGCGGATGGCGTGTACCGCTTGCTCGCGCTGCCTCCGGGCGTGTATTCCGTGACCGTCGAGGCTGCCAGCTTCACCAAAGCGGAAGCGAAAGATATTACCGTAACCGTAGGCCAGGTCGCCGATCTTCCCGTCACCCTTTCTCTCAAAACAGGAGAGACGTCGATTTCCGTGAGCACGGAAGCAGCGCTGATTGAAACGTCGCCCACCTCCACCACGGAAACCATTGACCAGCGCAGCATCGACAATCTTCCCATCAATGGCCGCAACTACATTGATTTCGCGAAAACGAATTCGCAGGTTGTGCGCGACAATGCGCCTTCCATCGGCGCAGCGCCCACGTCCGGCTTGAACTTCGGAGGACAGCGTGCCCGCGCCAACCTGGTCAACGTGGATGGTTTCGACGCCATCGATAATTCCACCAACGGTGTGCGCTCCACGGTTTCGCAGGAAGCGGTGCAGGAATTTCAAATTATTACCAACGGATATTCCCCGGAGTACGGCCGCGCCTCCGGCGGCGTGGTCAACATCATCACCCGCTCGGGATCGAATGATACGCGCGGTTCGGTGTTCGGCTTTCTTCGCAACCGCAAGTTCCAGGCCGTGAACCCGTTCAGCACAGTGAAAGACCCAGCCTATACGCGCGTGCAGGCAGGCTTCGCTCTCGGTGGCGCGATTAAGAAAGATAAGACTTTCTACTACTTTGCCTATGAAGCGACGCGCCGCCACGAAACTGGATTTTCGTCGATCGGGGCGGGGAATTACGGGCTGGTACCCTTCGATGCTTCGGCGTACTTTGGAGCGCCAGCTGGAACTTTCGGCGTTCAAGTCACGCCCGATCAGGCAGCATTTTTAGCCAACCCGCCCGCAATCCTTCCTGTGTCAGCCTTGCAGAAGTATGTTTTCTTGGCCGGTGGAGGTTCTGGCATCGCGGTGAATGGCAGTTATCCTGCTGCATTCGCGCTGATCACGCCTCCGGTGCCAAACCAGCTCCAGCAGTTTCCGACATCGTGCAGTTCCGTCAATTTCACCTGCAACGGATTGCCAACCAGTTTTCATTCGTTAGCTTCAGAGGCGGGAAACTTTCCCGTGTTTGAGGGAACCAGTCTCTATTCGTTGCGGCTGGACCACAATATCAATGCTGACAATCGTTTGCTGCTTCGTGGCAACGTGAGTCCCAGCACGGTCACTGGTATTGAAGTGAACGGCCAGAACCAGACGTTTGGACAGAATGCGTATTCGCGCACAACGCAACAGAGCTATCGCGATTGGGGTGCAGCCATCGCGGAGACGGCCGTGCTTGGCAACAACAAGATTAACGAAGCCCGTTTCCAGTACGCCCGTCGCGGATTGAATTTCAACTTCTCAAAAGGTGCGGGTGGAGCCGACCTGGCAGTCAACATCCCCGGCTTTGCCTTCATCGGGCGCGAGCCGTTCAGTTTCATCCGGCGCACCGAGGAACGTTTTCAGTTTTCCGATAATTTTTCCTGGAGCATCGGCCGTCACGACACGAAGTTTGGAGTTGACTTTAACTATCTCCCGCTTTCAGCAACGTTCACGGTGAACTACGGCGGAGTCATCAATTTTGGAGGGATTGACGCAACGACATTTGGATTCCCTGATTTGACCAAGTTTAATCTACCCGCAATCCCCGCCTTCTCCCCCGTCCAAGCCTACGGCCTGGGTATTCCCAGCACCTTCATTCAGGGCATCGGCAATCCACACGATGCGTTTAGCAACAAGCCGCTCGGATTCTTCTGGCAGGATTCCTGGAAGCTTCGTTCGAATATGACCTTGAACTACGGAGTTCGCTACGACATAGAGTTTGGTCCGAAGTTCGCCCCGCCTGCAGGATTGGCAGGAGCTGCTTACAATGCGCTCGGCATTCAGAAGGGCGTCGAGAACGACAAGAACAACTTCGCTCCGCGCATTGGGCTGGCGTGGGATCCCAAAGGCGACGGCAAAACGGTCATCCGCAGCTCCTACGGCATCTTCTACGATCACCCGCTGCTCGGCCTGTACTTTCTCGGAGATGCGTCCGATGGTTCGAAAACCGGGCAACTCCTGTTCTTTGGCGGCTCTCCGTGCGATGGAACCAGCGCTGGGAGTCCTCTCAATTTAAACGCGACGAATATCTTTCAGGGAACGCTTGCGCTTCCAAATTGTCTGCCTGCCGCGGGCCCCGCCTTCGGATACCAAAGCTCTCAGCGGCGTTTCGATTCTTTCCAGTCCAGCTCATTGTTCCTAAATCAGGGATATCTGAATCCGAGTACTTTCTTCCCTCTCATCTCGCAACCATTCGGATTTCCGCAAGCAAAGAACTTCGTATTCGCATACTCCAATCAGGCGAATTTCACCGTGGAGCATGACTTCGGCGGTGGTTACGGGATTAGCTTTGCTTACAACTTTAATGGCGGTCGACACATCAACAGGCCTATCAACGCTAATGCTGTACATGGTGACCTGTTGGTGAATAACTGGAAAGCGGCACTCGCGGCAGGAGCGATTACCAGCAGCACCGATCCGCGTGGAGTAAACGTGTGTGGTGTGGGGCCCGCTGGTCCCTATATTCCTGCTGCAGTTGTGAGCTTTTTCCGTCGAGGCGGCTTGAATCCCTCACTAGCGCCTACCGTTCCAGCTCCGTGCCTCGGCCTCATCCAACAAGTGTTGAAAGCAGAGGGTCTTGGCTTAGGCGCAAACGGCGGACCCTGCGACCCGACTGCGGGTTCTTGTGTTGCGCTTCCTTTTAGCGACATGGCCGCCAACTACTCCAATGGCAGCTCGGTCTATCACGGCCTTTCCGTCAACTTCCGCAAGCGCTTTACCCGTCACTACAATTTCCTCGCGTCCTATACGTGGTCACACGCTATTGACGACTCGACCGATTTGCAGTCACCGCTATCTCCGCAGGACAGCTACAATCCTTCCGCCGAACGTTCGAATTCCACGTTCGATCAGCGCCACCGGTTCGTTTTCAGCGGCGGATATGAGGTCGGAAAACTCGGTGGCAGCGGTTTTGCCAGCAAGTTCTTCAGCGACTGGAAATTCTCCACCATCGTTGACGTCGCCACTGGGCGGCCGTTCAACATCATCACGTCGCAGGACACGACGTTCCAGTTTGCGCCAAGCGAAGCACGTCCGAACGTTGTGCCGGCAGGCACAGCGGATACTTCCTGCGGCGGCAAAGCGGTCGCTTCGAAGTACTCCCCCACCGGCTTTTTCCAGGTTCCTTGTTTCATTGATGGAAGCCTTGCTGGAAACTTTGGGCGCAACAAAGCCCTTCGCCCATGGACGCTGTTCAACGATTTGCGCGTAGCGCGAGAAATTCCGCTCGGAAAACGTTTCAAACTGGAAGGTATTGCCGACATGTTCAACGTCGCCAACCGCTTCAACGTCGCCGACGTGAATCCGCTCTTCACGCAAGCTGGCCAGGCCACCGCGGCCTCCGAGCCAAGGCAGTTCCAGTTCGCGTTGCGGCTGAAGTGGTAGTGCAGGAAGAATACTCGATGGAGGCACGGGCGTCCTCGCCCGTGCGCGCTCCAGAATCCTGCCTCAAAGTTTGTCATTCCGAGCGCAGCGAGGAATCCCTTTCACAACGACACCTTGTGTTCAGCATGACCAGCAGTTCCCTGAGAGTAAGCATCGCGACGCCCTGCTAAACTAATCCTTCCTGCCGTTCACTCTTGACGATTCCCGGAGACTCTACCCGATGTCCCAACAGCAAGCTCCCACCCAGCGCACCCGTGTGATTCGCGAGCACGAACGCGGCGTCTACGACCGCGAGACAGCCTACAAAATTCTCGATGAAGGCTTCATCTGCCACGTCGGTTTCGCGCAGGACGGCCAGCCCTTCGTGATCCCCACCGGCTACGGCCGTATCGGCGATGCGCTGTACATCCACGGCTCAGCCGCCAGCCGCATGTTGAAGGAAGTGAATCAAGGCATTCCCGTCTGCGTCACGGTCACGCTCCTCGATGGCCTTGTCCTTGCCCGCTCGATTTTCAATCACTCCATGAACTACCGCTCCGTCGTGATTCTAGGCAAAGCCATAATCGTGGATCAGCCGGAAGAAAAGCTCGAAGCCCTGCGCCTGCTCTCCGAACACATCATCCCGGGCCGCTGGGTCGAGACACGCTTGCCCAACGAGAAGGAACTCAAGGCAACAACAGTGCTGCGTCTACCCATCGAAGAATTTTCCTGCAAGGTCCGCCAAGGCGACGCCATCGACGATGCCGACGATATGTCATTTCCAGTCTGGGCGGGAGTGCTGCCGCTGCCGGTCGTTCCGGGAGCGCCGATTCCCGACCAGCACCTCGATCCCAAGATCACGCTGCCGAGTTACGTGAAGAACTATTCGCGAACGGCGTCTCACCCAAAAAATGTTCCCGAATAAAAAATGTCATTCCGAGCCTCTGCGAGGAATCCCCGACAGCCGATCCACCCGCATGGCTGAGAGGCATTCTCACCGCAAGCTCAACCCAGCGATTGTTCACGCAGTCCGGTGAGAATGCCTTGCAGCAGTGAATCTGACTGCCAGCGCCGGGGATTCTTCCGCCTCGCAAAGAGCGCTCGTTGTCAGAATGACAGCATGACGGATGAAACTACTTACCGCGCCATCATTCCCACCAACTCCTTCACCAACTTCGCGCAAACCGTAGCACTCACTCCCGAAACATCCTGCACAGGATTCAGCTCTACCAAATCCGCCGCCACAATTACTGCGGGTAAGGAATGCAAATACCCAATCGCCTCCCGCACCGACAACCCTCCCGGCTCGCGATGCGACACCCCCGGCGCAAACGCCGGATCGAGCACATCGAGGTCGAACGACACATACACCGGCCCCTGAATCTTCATCCCCGCCAAATCGACGCGGCCCGCTCTCATCTCACGCACTTCCACGCCAAATTTCTCCGCCTGAGCTTTCTGGTGCGGGTTCAGCGTCCGTATCCCCACCTGAATCAGCCGAGCCGCCAGCTTCTCTTCCATGATTCGCGCAAACGGGCTAGCGTGCGAGTAAGGGTTATTTTCATAGTTTTCATAGAGGTCGGGGTGCGCGTCGAAGTGAACAATCGTCAGCCCGGAATGCTTTCGAGCAACCCCTCGCACCAGCGGATAGGTCACCGAATGATCTCCGCCCAAAAATAGTGGCATGCACTCCCGCGCCAGCCCTTCGGCAGCGTTTTCGGTTTGGGTAAACCAGTGCTCTCCGTTACCGAATTCCAAGTCGCCTTCATCGCCAAATATCCCCGGCAGCCCCGTGTCAACTCCTGTTTCCGACCAGCTAGTCGAGGCGTCGCAACGCAGTGCCCCACGGATCGCAGCAGGAGCCTGCGCCGCCCCTCGCAGGTAGGAACTATTGGCATCCCAAGGCACGCCCAGCAGCCGAATCCGGCTTTTCGTCACAGGTAAGTCCAATTTAAAAACCTCCAAGAACGTTAACTATAAGAAAAATAAGCTAGATACCCCAACCGACCCTGTACCGTTGCGGGTTGACCTAGCTCCTGCCAGATAGTAGCATTTCACAGGAATCCCACACTTCCTGAAAAAGCACCTAAGCAGGAATACGTAAGCGGTCTCACGTCCTGAACAGTAACGCGGAGCAACGGATTGCCAAGTAACTTCCTACGCTGGAGTCGAATGTCCGCGTCCGCCATCTTGATGGCATCCGCAGCCTTCGCCCAGAGCGCGTCCGCTCCCGTAACGCCGATTCCCGTGGCGCAGACGACGAATCCGCAAGCCCCGCAGCAGACGCCGGAGCCCGTCTCCGACCTCATCAGCCAGACCGAGAAAGCATTCAAGGCTGGCCAAGATGAATACCAGGCCGGACATCTCGCCGCCGCCAAGCTGAATTTCGATAACGCCTTCAATCTGCTGCTGGAAAGCCCGTACGACGTGCGTTCCGAGGACCGTCTCCGCCGCGAGTTTGACCGCATCGTCGACGGCACTTCGAGCCTCGAAATGGTCGCCATCGAGCAGGGAGATGGCTTCGCCGAGCAGAAATCCGAGCCCGCTCCGATCGATGAAGCCAACGACGTCACCTTCCCCGTCGACCCCAACGTGAAAGCCCAAGCCGAAGCCGAAATCAAAGCGACGCGCTCCGACCTTCCGTTGATGCTGACCGACCCAGTCGTATCGTTCCTCAATTATTTCTCCAAGAACGGCAAAGGCACGCTGGAGCGCGGTCTGATCCGCTCTGGCCGCTACGAAGCCATGATTCGCCGTGTGCTGAAGGAAGAAGGCGTTCCGCAAGACTTGATCTACCTGGCCCAAGCCGAGTCGGGTTTCCATGAACTCGCTTTATCCCGTGCGGGAGCTCGCGGCATGTGGCAATTCATCAGCAGCAGAGCCAGTGGCTACGGCCTGCGCCGCAACTGGTGGGAAGACGAGCGCCTTGACCCAGAGAAATCCACCCGCGCTGCCGCCCGTCACTTACACGACCTCTACAAGCAATTCGGCGACTGGTATCTCGCCATGGCGGCCTACAATTCCGGCCCGGGCACCATTCAGCACGCAGTCAAGCGCACCGGCTTCGCGGATTTCTGGGAGCTCTACAACCGCGATGTTCTCCCGCGCGAGACCCGTAATTACGTCCCCATCATAGTTGCGGTCACGATTCTGGCCAAGAATCGCGCCCAATATGGCCTCGACCACCTCGTCCCCGAGCCGCCCATGGCCTACGATACGGTCAAGATTCGCTACCCGGTTGACCTGCGTCTGGTCGCCGAGTGTGTCGACGCCCCGGTCACGACGCTCCAAGACCTGAACCCCAGCCTGCTCAGGACCACCACGCCCAAAGGCACCGACGACAATTTCACTTTCGAACTGCACCTGCCGATAGGCACCAAGGACAAATACGAGACCGCCATCGCCGCGATCCCCGAAGATATGCGTGTCTGGTGGCGCTACCACCGCGTCGCTCAAGGCGAGACGCTTGCCAACTTGGCGCGCACCTTCCACACTCCCGCCGACTCGATTGCCGAAGCCAACGACCTTCCCGGGGGAGACCTGCAACCCGATACGAAACTCATCATCCCCATCGCGGCTGGCAAGGTCGTAGCCGGCGAGACGGGAGATATCTACTCCAAACACGCGGTCCGCTATCGCACCCGCCGCGGCGATACGGTGGCCTCCGTGGCGCAGAATTTTGGCGTGCCGCCCGACAAGGTCCGCTCGTGGAACCGTATTCATGGCAACAGCTTACGGGCGGGACGCACGCTCCATGTCTACCTGCCCTTGACGGCCGGGCGGGAGCAGGCATGGACGGGAGGGTCGTCCAAACACTCGTCGCGAGCCTCCAAGCGCAGTCATTCCGGTGCCCAAATCTCGGCACGGTCCAACTCTGGGGGGACGGGCTCTGGGGGGACGGGCAAAAAGGGTCGCGTGCTGCATAAAGTACGCCCCGGTGAGACCCTTTCCAGCATCGCTGGCGCCTATCACACTACGGTTTCCGCCTTGAAGCGCGACAATGGCCGCGAGTCCGCCCGCCTGCAGTCCGGCGATACCCTCGTCGTCCAGCGCCGCTAGAGCTTACGCATCCTACGGCCTTTCTTTTCTGCTTGTTGAGGAGCCTTCAGAATTGCTATACTCGCCCACCGTTAGAGCAGAGGAATTTTTCTGCTGCCAAAATCATTCGTTCAATCTTGTGCTTGGGAACTTCCGCTGTCTGGAATGGCCCAGCGTTGAAGGAGACCGCGATGTTCGACGAGAGGAAGTACTATATGCGCGATGACGAAATGGATGAATTCGGAGACACCGGCGCTTACGGCGACCCGGTAGAAGAAGCTTTTGAAGAAGAGGAAGAAGAATCCGACGTCGTTATGACCGAGGATGAAGAGGCGCCCAAACCGGTGATGCCTGCAGTTGCTAAGGCTGCGCCGGCGAAAGTTGCAAAAGCTGCGCCGGTCGCCATGAAGCCAGCGGCAGCTGTGGCGGCTCCGAAGAAACCGGCTGCAAAAAAGCCAGCTGCCAAGAAGGCGGCCCCGAAGAAGGCCACCAAGAAAGTCGCGAAGAAAGTCGCGAAGAAGAAGGCAACTAAGAAACCCGCGAAAAAAGCTGCACCTAAAAAGACGGCCAAGAAAAAAGCAGCCAAGAAGCCAGCTAAGAAAGCTGCCAAGAAAAAGACAGCGAAGAAGAAAAGCCGCCGCTAGCACGTTTCAATTTTGAAAAATGAAAAGACACGGGCTCTACGGCGCGTGCCTTTTTATTTCCTGAAAACGTTTGTCATGCTGAGAGCCTGTGACTTTATTGTTTTGCTCCAAAATTAACACTGAAAATAAACGACTTACGCGTCTGAAAATCGCATAAATCGAATAAAGTCACAAGCTCTCGGAATGACAATGTAAAGGGACTAAGCACGGTGCCCCAGGTTCGCGTCCGTTCTTTGGACGATAACCTGGGTGAAGCGGAAGGAAACCATACACAACATCTGCGCGTCCATGCCGCTCCCAGGTTGGCGACAAAGAACGTCGCGAACCTGGGGCACCGACCTTCAAGATCGTCACCTCAAGATCGCTACTTCGAGAGATTGTTACTTCGCGCGCACCGAATCCAGGCACTTGCGGTAAAGCTCCAGCAGGTGCGCCGCATACTCCTCCGGTTTGTTGGCTGGCGCGCTTCCCTGGAATCCAGCGCCGCCGCTCGACGTCGTCTTCCCATAGCCGGTACTCATGGCAACAAATTTCATCAAATCCAGCGCAATATCTTCATTGCGGCGTGCCGCTGTTCCATTTGCAGATGTTTCTTCCATGAAGCCTCCTGAAAATTTTTATCTATCTCTGTTGAAGACCGCCCCACTCAAAATCTTGTTATTCCGAAGGGCTTCAGCCCTGAGGAATCTGCTTTTCGCAGTGAGCAAATGGCTCCTCAGCGATCATAGCAAACAGAGTGCGGTCGCCGGCTCTTGCGTCCATGCGCGTTTCCATTTCTAATCTCAAGTTAACTCTACCCTTATGGCCGACAACGATACACGACCGCGCGAACATCTTGCCAACGAACGTACTTTTCTGGCCTGGATCCGTACCGGGTTGTCCATGATTGTGTTTGGCTTCGCCCTCGGCCGCTTCGGCGTGGCTCTGCACCAGTTTATGGAGATGGAAGGGCGCACTCAGAAAACAACCGGCATGTCGGTCTGGTTCGGCCTGATTTCCATTGTGGCTGGCGTGGGGATGGTTTTAATCGGCCTCGTCCGGTACCGCGTTACTAAGACGCAGCTCGCGACCGGAACCTTCAAGCCCGCTGGCTTTGTGATTGATTTAATCGCCATCGTTGCAACCTTGCTGGGAGCGGCCCTAGCCGGGTATTTGTTGGTGGTGGAAAAGAGTTTGTAGCGAGCGCCAGTCTGTAACCCTTTACGGTTCCGATTGCACGAAGCAAACCCGCCCGATGATGTAATCGGCCGAGGCTCTGCCCGCTTCGATGGTTAGAAACTCCACCGGGAAGCTGTGATTGTGGGGCCGTAGGACCAGATGATTATCCACAACCTCGGCATAGGTGAGGGAGCAGGTCCGCCCGCGGCGGACGGCATAGATGTTGGCGTCGCCTTTGCGGTAGGGTTTCAGGGAGTTGTAGTGACGGTCTACCAGCACAGTCGCGCCGAACTGCAGGCGCGGGTGCATGCTGGACCCATCGTATTTATCAACTCCGAGGGCGACGAAGCGCTCCCAGTGTTCACGTTCTCCTTCCATGTCGGCCCTTAGACGCCGAAGAAAACTCCTGCGGAACTTGAGCACATACTGAATTTGTTGATTCAGGATGCGAGCATCTCCAATCGCATTCCGGTCGGTAAGGGCAATGTTTTCAAAGTCATCCGGACTCAGCGGCAAGGCGCTGGCGCGCCGGTTGATCTCGGACGGGTCGAGTAAGTCAAAGATGGACATGTGCTGGGTGGCCAGCACTTTGTCCATACCTTCCAGACTTAGCGAGCGCTTCTTATTGAGAAAATTTGAGATATGGGCCTGCTTGAATCCGGTCACTCGTGCCAACCCCAGACCGGTAAGCTGGCCGTCGTCGATGCGCTCCACCATGGCTTTCCGGAGATTTTCCTGGAGGGTGCGAAATTTCATCCGCCGAAGTATAGCATTCGCTATAGCTTACGGCTAATGCGCAGAGGTGGGGGATAGCTGAGTGAAAATCAGACAAAGTTCTTGACTTAGAAGTTTGACAGCTATAGCCTGAGCGCAAGGTATAGCTTTTAACAAAGTTAGAACATGTTATGAAACACAGTTTTGGAACACACTATGATGAGACAAGATGCCAGCCCAGAACTCCGAGCCGAAGAAAGAAATTTTGTCGAATTTCGCCGCAAAGTACGTGCGGCCGAAGTCTTATCCTCCGCCATTGAACAGTTATTGCGTTCCTTGCGGTTCACTGGAAAGCTCAGCGTAGTCGTACAGAATGGCACCGTACTCAAGTCCGGGTACGAAGAGGGATACTTTCGGCAGCGCGGAAATGAAACACAGTCCTAAGTAAGGCCAAGTAAGAAATTGTGTAAGACAGCCTTGACTGCATGAGTCCCCGAGACTCGTAAGTCGCTGACTTAGAGGCCCTCAGTACCATCAGCCTGACACGCGCGCATCCCCGCGCGCTGTGCACTTACATCTAAATAGCCTGGCAGGCCTTCGTAAAAGAAACGAGCCCTGCTCCGAGAGATACGGAGCAGGGCTTTGTCTTGTTGGCCTTCCTCCTGTCCTGTTTGGATTCTTCTCTTTAACGCAAGGGCCCGAGTAACTCTTTATTGGAGAAAACTCATGATCAAGCACATGGAAACAGAAGTGCGCGTCGAGCTGAAGTATTGCGAAAGCTGCGGTGGATTACGGGTGCGCCCGATGGGATCGGGTCTGGTTTACTGTGCCAGTTGTGCAGCACAACATGCGGACGAAGGGATCCCGCTGTTGGCGCTGCCGGGGCCGCGACGTCGTCCGCGACTGCCGAGCGGCGTCATCCGCGATCTCCATGGCTGTGTTGGCGCGGGCGTGCTAGGCAGGTCTCTGCTTGAGGCGCGCGCATGAGCGCGCTCAATGTGTGGCATGGGGATCTGCAGGCGCACGCGACGGAGCCGCCGTGGAGCGAGCCTCCTCAAGTAGAAACGCAAGAAGAGGAAACAGAGCCGGAGCTTTGTTTGTATCGTTCGCGCACCGTCAATGTACTGAAGAAGTATCTGAGGCTATCGATTCAAACGGGGAGGTTGCCGTCGCTGCTGGGGAACTTACATTTTCGAGCACGGAATAGTTCCTATCAGCTCCACACATTTGAAGATGCTGTGATTTTTGTGCTGGATGTCGAGCGCAGTCTGCAGGAGCTGGATCGCTTCTCGCGCGAGGTGATTGGGCGCGTGATCCTGCAGGAGCATACGGCGGAACACGCTGCGCGCAAGATGCACTGTGGCAACAGAAGTATTGAGCGACGTTTGCAGGAAGCGCTCGATCAATTGACGAAACACATGCTGGAAAGAGGCATTTTGTCCCGTTTCGAGATCAGTCCAAAATCTTGTCAAGAGGGCAAAAGTGGTCAATTCCCGCTAAGTCCATGGAAAGAAGGCGAATAAAGTTTGCAAAATAATGGCGGACTCCCCCCCCCTCCGCATGATATCCTGAACTTAAGAGTAAGAAAAAAAGGGTGCGTCTTCCGGACGCGCCCTTTGCTTTTGCTCAAAAGACGTACGGATTTCGGAGAGTGGTGACAGCTATGACGGAGACGAAGACGGCCTTGGCGACGGTAGCGGTATCCACGAAAGCGTCTCCGAAGGCAACCCCAAAGAAACGCGCGAAGAGAACTCGGACGAAGTTGGAACGCACGATTGGGGAACGCGCAACGGGGAGCAAGCCTGTTTCGCTGGAGAAAGCACGGCAAGAGCTGTTAAGGGAAGTGTGCTCACAGTCGAAAGCGATTACCAATGGGCTCGTCGTGAAGGCGAAGGAAGGTAACCATCTCTGCGCAAAATTCTTGTTTGAAGCAGTAGGTTTGTGTGCGATCAAGGGGGATGAGTTGGAAGAAGTAGCGGAACGGGAGTCGTTGGCGGGGTTGTTGATGAAGCAATGGCAGTTGCCGAAGCCTGTTGGTAGTGAGGAAGCGGCTGGCAATCAGGTTACGGAAGTATCGGAGACAGTACGAGGTTTGGCGCTCACGGTAGAAGCTCCAGTAAAATCGTAAGCATGGGCGGAGCAAGTGAGTTGCTCTGGCGAGGGGACGATGGATTGGAGCTGGATCACGAGCCGCATTGCGGTCGGAGGCGGGATATGGAACGCGGAGAACATGGCGGAAGTAGAACGTGCGGGGTTCACGCACGTCATCGACATGCAGTTAGAATTTGACGACCGGCCGCTGGCGGAAGGTTTGAGCGTGCAGGTGTTGTGGAATCCGATTGATGATGATTTTCTGCCGAAGCCTGCTGAAGTATTTCGGACGGGGGTAGATTTCGCGCGTGAAGCGCTGGATCAGGACGGCCGCAAGATTTTGATTCACTGCGCGGCTGGAGTGCACCGGGCTCCGATGATGACACTGGCGCTGCTGTGCAGTCTGGGCTGGAAGTTGATGGATGCAGTGACACTGATCGAGTCGCGCCGCGCAGTGGTTGATTTTCCCGAAGTGTATTTGAATAGCGTGAGAGACTTTTTGGCGCAGGGCGAAAACGTGGGTGTGGTGAGTAAGGGCAGGCGCGGCGGGCTGAGGACGTAGAAGGGCAGCCGAGTTGTTTGGATAGGTTTCCGAATGGATGCTAACGGAGCTAAGCTCCGCGGCCGTGCGGGTGTATTGAACAAGATTTCTTCCAACCAGGTTTATTCGAAGCAAGTTTTTCCACCAACAATTCAATTGAGATTCCTGGCAGCGTCGGATGGCGACGAGGCTGGGTCGACGTTTGTCTGTGCGGAAACGCAGGGAGATCCGATGAATCAGCGCGTGTGTACGGTTCGGCGAAAGAGTCGGGGCTCTGAACAAGAAGGAGGCTGCATGTTGCGTCTAGGAAGCTGGCTGAGGCTGGCGATGTCGGTAGTAGTGCTGGTGGGAGTGGGCCACGCGTTGCCACCCGTGATGACAACGGTGAGCGACACGGTGTACCGCGCAGACGGCAGTGCGGCGTCAGGGACGATGCTGATTTCATGGCCAGCGTTTACCACGGCGGATGCCAAGCCAGTTGCGGCGGGGACATTGAGCGTGGCAATTGGCGCAAACGGCGCGGTGTCGGTTGCTTTGGCGCCGAATGCCGGAGCGAACCCTTATGGCACCTTCTATAAAATTGTTCTGCAATTGAATGATGGAACAACGGAGACAGAGGCCTGGGTGATTCCGGCGTCGGCAACGGCAGTGACGATCGGGTCGGTGCGATCAACAGTGGTCCCGTCGAGTGTTGCGTTACAGGTGGCGTCGCGGCAGTACGTGGACAATGCGATCTTATCGAGAGCGTCCGACGCAGGGGTGGTACACATCGCGGGGGCAGAAACGATTGCGGGGACGAAGCAGTTCGTCGCGCCGCCCAGCGTTCCACTGCCGCTACAGGCAGCTGACGTAGCCAACAAGGCGTACGTAGATTTGTCTGTGGCAGCGGTGGGAGCGGGGTCGTTTGTTTCGAAAGCGGGAGACGCGATGAATGGTCCGCTGACGCTTTCGAGCGATCCGACGGCGCCATCCCAGGCGGCGAACAAGCGGTATGTAGATCTGCAATCGGCAGGGAAGGCAGATCAAGTGGGCGGGGTGGTGCCAGTCACAGAGTTGGGGAACGGAATTCCGGATAGCACAAAGTGCTTGAAGGGCGACCAGACTTGGGGTGCGTGCGGCACGAGCAGCAACGCGATCCAAATTCAAGGCAAAGCAGTGGATGGGGTAGCACCAGTGCGGCCTGGGGATGGGTACGTTTGGAATCCTCAAGCCAACGCAGGATTGGGCGCGTGGGTTGTGCAGAAGAAGGCGGTGCTGGACCTGCGGGACTTCGGAGTGGTTTGCGACGGGGTGACGGATGCGGCACCAGCGATCCAAGCCGCGCTAAACTCGCTGACGTATTTCGGAAGCTATCATGTGAAGTTTCCGGCGAATCAATATACGGGTGGGGTAGCGCCTCTATCAAGTGCTTGCGTAATTGGAACGCAACTTACAGTCAAGGGGTGGAATATAACCCTGGAAGGAAACGGGACGAAACTGTTTTGCATAACGACTTGCTTCTTTATCAATGACACAGGCGTGTTTGCGCCTCCGGTGAACATCACGCTGGAGGGATTCGAAGTGTACCCGGGGACGCTGAATGGAACCTCCGCAGCGGTTGTGGATAACGGTCTCGATACGCGGATCATCAATCTGCAAGCGGGAAGCGGTATTAATAGCGGGAACAGGTTTGGATACTACGTGGAGAACTTAAACGACCAGAGCGAGTTTGTGGAAGGGCTCAACATGCGAGGGGCGGCAGCGATCCGCTGCGATGCGACATTTTGCGGAGCGGCGCTTTATGCGCCGGGAGGTTTTGGGACGAACCCCGGAATCACAACGATTTCCCATTCCGACTTAGGAATGCAGTGCCGAGGGAACGGGATCGACTGGCACTCTGGCAACTATTTGTTCTTAGGGCCCGGCAACATCATACAGGGATACAACCAGTTCGCAATCCGGTTCGACCGGAATGACGGTTTCGCGAACAAGCTGGACTTGAGAAACGTCTACCGCGAGACGGGCAATTGCAGTAACCCGCTCGGGAATGTGGGACAGTCGGACATCATCGTGCAGGGCTCGGTAACGGTAGAGGATAGCGGTGGAGCGACGGGCGGCAATGTGCCCTCGTTTTCTTCGACAGGAACAAACCACCATATGTTTTACGTGGTGGCAACGAATGCTGGGGGATTGATGTCGAACCCGCTGCCGTTTGGCTATGCGGATTCGAACAATAGCACGACGTTTCACGTGCAGTTCCCGAGGATTCCGGCGGCGGTGAGCTATGACCTGCTGGTTTCGAGGCAGAGTGCGGGAGTAGACAGCTTCATACCGTGGGGTACGAACGGAAACTGGCTGGCTGCGACGGTAGCGGATAGCTCTTGTGCGCCGAATGCAGTTTGTGACGCGATCTATAACCCGGCAGCTCCGTTAAGCGCGTATGCCTCTGTTCCAGCGCTGTATTCTGCGCGATTTTCGCCGGCACTTCCATATTGGCCAGCTCCGATAGTACTGTCTTCTACCCTGGCGGGAGCAGCGACAGGGAATGTTGGTACATATAACAGCAGCAGTATGGCGGGGCCTGTAGTGACTACGGGGCTGACCACAGACTTTGCGGCGAGAAGTTCAGGAAAGAAAGAGAACGGAGCGGATATTTTTCAGCTTTTGGGTACGCAGGGATACAACACGATGGGGTATACGGGTGGGCCGTTTCAAAGAGGATACATATTCCTAGGGACGAACGAAGCGGTGAACAACACGGCCGAGAATGGACGTAAAGGGCGGCTAAACTTCGGTGGATTTTCGTGGACCGCATCGACGATCACAGACCTGGTGACGTGCAGAGACTCGAATTTCCTGAAAACGATGGCGCATAGCGGATATCGGCCAAGCGCGGACGCGGGAGACTGTGCTCTGGGAGTGATCTCGGGAGACATCGGATATCTGCGGGCGAAATCGAAGTGGCGTTTTTACTTTAACGCAGTGCCGGGGGGTGTGGGGGATACAAATGGCATCGACCTGGGTACGGGTGGAATCAACCTGGCTGCGGGAATGAATTATTCGATTGCGGGCGCGAACATTGCACCGTTGAGTGCAAAAGGCGATCTGTTGGGCTTTGGAACAGTGCCAGCACGGATTGCAATTGGAGGGGACGGTCAGTGCCTGGTAGCGGACTCCACGCAACCGACGGGATTGAAGTGGGCGGCGTGCGGGAGCGGCGGCGGAGGGGGGTCGGCTCCGGGTGGAGTGGGGACCAATGTGCAGTTCAATGACAACGGGGTTTTTGGCGGCGTGGTTGGATTTACGTTTAACAAGCTGACTGGAGATTTAACGGTGCCGGGAATCATTAACGCAAGTGCGATTCAGACGACAGGGGCGGGGGCGTGGAGCGTGGAGGGTGGGTTTGCGGCGCTGACGGCTCCGGCAGCGGGGCACAGTAAGGTGGGTTTTGGGGCTAACGGGCAACTCTCTATCGCGCAGAGCGGTGCGGGGAGCTTTACCGATGTTTCACTTACGGGTCACACACACGCCGAGTCCGACGTTAATAATTTGGTTTCGGATCTCGCGGGGAAAGCGGCGGTAGTTCACACGCACGTGGCGACGGACGTTGTGAGTGGTACCCTGGCGGCGGCGCGGTTGCCGGTGATGGTGGCTTCAGGAGTAGGTCATGCCGTGGGTGCTGTTCCAGATGCGGGTGTCACCGCAGGGACGACGCGGTACTTGCGTGAAGATGGGAGCTGGAACGCGCCACCGGGCGGAGGCGGAGGCGGCACGCCGGGCGGTTCGACAACACAGGTGCAGTTCAATGACGGTGGGACGTTTGGAGCGGCCCCGAGTTTTACTTTCGACAAAATAACGGGGAATGTGACCTTGGGCGGATCGGTGACGGCGACGTTGTTTGCGACATCGGGGGCAGGGCCGTGGTCGGTGGAAGGTTCGTTTGGCGCGTTGACGGTGCCGGCCGCGTCGCACAGCAAGCTTGGATTTGGCAGTGCTGGGGAGTTGGCGGTTGCGCAGAACGGTGGGACGACGTTTACGGATGTTTCGTTGGTAGGTCACTCGCATGTGGGAGCGGATGTAAGTGGATTAGTAACGGATTTGGCGAGCAAGGCGGCGTTGGCGCATACACATGCGGCGGGAGACATTGTAAGTGGAACGTTGGCCGCAGCGTTGCTTCCGACGCCGACGGCAACGGCATTGGGTGGAGTGAAATCGAAAGTAGTGGTGACGCATCAGTTTGTAACTGGAATCGGAACAGACGGGTCGGTGAGCCAGGGGCAGCCTGTTGCGGCTGACATCGGCGGACTTGCGACGTCAGCTACAAGCGACGCGACGAACGCCAGCAATATTGTGTCTGGAACAATGGCGGTGGCGAGGCTACCGCTGATGGGCGCTTCGGGAGCGGCTCATGCGGCCGGTCTCGTTCCGGATCCGGGTGCGACGGCGGGCACCACGAAGGTGCTGCGTGAGGACGGAACATGGAGCAGTATTACGGAGGCGCAGGTGACGAGTTTGGTGGCGGACCTGCCGAGAGCGATTGAGACGACGAAAGGTGATTTGCTGGGGTATGGCGTGGCTCCGGCGAGACTGGGCGTTGGAGCGGATGGCCAGGTGCTGATGGCAGACTCAACGCAGACGGTGGGTGTGAAGTGGGGGCAGGGGCCGGGAGCGATCATTAATACGATCGCAGTTGGGTATGTATTTCTGCCGGGGATTACACTGCCGCAAGCTTCTTCGGTATCGACAGTCGTGGCGGGCACGGCGAATCAAGTGCGGGTCATGCAGGTGGAGGTACCCGTCACAATCACGGTAGGGAAAATTGTTGCGAACGTGACCACGATCTCAGCGACACAGAATATTTTTGTTGGGGTCTACGACACAACGGGCAACAAACTGCTTGAGGCTGCAGTTTCCTGTGCGGTCTTGAATGGCGCAACTACGAGCTTGGGAACACCGGTGACTCTGACGCCGGGGACCTACCTCTATGCCGTGAGCGCGTCGGACACGACGTGCGCGGCAGGGGGGATGTCGCTAAGCGGGGGTTGGTTCAACATGCTGGACAAGAACACGACACGGACGGCAACAGCGGCTAATGCGGTATCGGGCGGAATCATGCCTTCCACGCTTGGAACGCTGACGTTCAACTCTAGCTTCACACCTATCGTAACCATGTTGGAGAGGTAAATGAGAGCATATTTGGCTTTCCTGGGAGTAGTGTGCCTGGCGGGGACGGGTTGGGCGAGCACGTACTTTGTCGATTCCGCCGGCGGCAATGACACGAACAGCGGGCAATCCGCACAGACGCCGTGGAAGACGGTGGCGAAGGTGAATGCGTCGACGTTTGCGGCGGGGGACTCGGTGCTATTCAAGCGCGGCGGGGTTTGGACGGAGAGCCTGGTCCCGCCGTCGAGCGGGGCGGCGGGGAATCCGATTGCGTTTGACGCTTACGGGCAAGGGTCGGCGCCACTGTTGACGGGGTATTTGGGGCTTCCGACAACGAGTTGGACGTTGGTGAGCGGGAGTGTATGGAAAGCGACGGTGACGGCGTCTTCCATGAACTATTTATTGTTCGGGACGGTTTGGGGAAACAAGCAGACGGCGCAGGCGAACGTGCTGCACGACCGAGATTGGTATTTCGCGTCGAACACTTTGTTTGTGTTTTCTACTACTGGAAACCCAACGACTTACTACGGGAACGTGGCGGCGATGTTGTTGGCGTTCGGACAGGTGATCTATCTAAATGGCGTCAGCTTCGTGAATGTGCAGCACTTCAAGCTGACGTACTTTGACAGCTATGGAGTGCGCATTGCCGGAGCGGCGCATGACATCACGGTCGCGAACGTGTGGGCGGAAGGGATCATTCCGAATGCGACACTGCCGCAGGGATTTAGTGTGGGGTCGACGGCGGGGGCGGCAAACATCAACCTCTACAACGTGGATAGCCATCGAAACTACAACGGATTTCAGGTTGCGTCGACGGCGGGAGTGACGCTGAAAAATTGCAGGGCATATGCGGATCGGTTCGCAGGCTTGAACGATAACACTGCGAACACGATGTATTCGAACTGTCATTTTTTTGGAAACACGTTGGGAGTTTTGCCGTCGCCGGGAACGACGATGACGCTGGATGTGATTGGCGGCACGGACGGGGGCGGGAATGTAGCGGTCAATACGTGGCCGGGAGTAGTGGATTTTGCGAAGTATCCGGCGCGAATTGCGTTCACCGTGGATGATGTGGGGCTGACTCCGCTGGCGGATGTGTACATCAACACGTTGACGCCGACGGTGGTAGCGCACGGACTGCGGATGTCGATGGGGATTCAGACGGGGTTTGCGAATCTTTATATAGCAGAGATTCAGGGGTGGCTGGCGGCGGGGCATGATCCGACGTCGCACTCGTGGTCGCACTCCTACTACACGAACACGAGCTGGTTGACGGTGCAATACACAGGGACGGGGACGGCGGCGACGATGTCGCTGTCTGGAAACATTCTGACGACGACGGTGACGGGCGGAACTGGCGGAGAGAACTTGAGCTTGGATTTGACGAATCCGCTGTACAGCTCGATTCATGCACTGGGATTGTTCTTGAGGTTCAACGCTCCGGGTTACACAGCGATCCAGGATCCGAACGCACATGATGCGATGCACTCCTATACGCTGGCGGACTTTGCGGGAGCCAACATCAGGTCGACGGGATACAACATGCAGCTCGATAAGTCGAGATACGTGAACGACGAGATGGCGTTTTCTAAAGCGTGGATGGAAAGCAACATTGTGGGGGCAGGGAATCAGACGGCGTATGTGTATCCCGATGGACTGGGAGACGCGAGTACGTTTGTGTGGTCTGCGGCGAATGGATACAAAGGCGCGCGCGGGACATTGAGTATGGACCTAGGCAACCGCGATATTCCGTCGGGTGGGAACGGATTGGGTATCAATATTCAGAACGTAACGAGTCTGGCGATTACGAAGCTGCATGGGTTCACGACGCAGCAGATACAGGGGCAGATGGCAGAGCTGGTTTTCAAATCGGCGGTATGGGGCGTACCGTATGGATTGTTTTGCCACATTGATGAAGTGACGCCAGCGGAAGTGAGCGCTGCGCTGGATGGACTCGTGCAACACGGAGCGGTGGTGGTTACAAATCGGCAGATGATCGATGCGATTTTTACAGGTACAAATGTTCCTGGAACGTTTTACTACACGAGTGCGGCGACGGGTCGGGAGCCGAACTTGCGAGGGACGGCGGCGTCACCGACGGCGGGGGCGGGGGCGAATCTTGGAGCGGCATTCGCGATCGATTTGGATGGGCGGGATCGAGGAACGTTTGGATGGGATATAGGGTCGACGGTCAGTAACCCTGCGAGCCGAGGCAGCGGGAACGGCGCAGGGCAAGGAACGGCGGTGATGCAATGAGCAATCGCGTGGCGAGTTTGTTCCTGGTGGTGGTGAGTGCGACGTTGGGTTGGGCGCAGTCGGCGCAAGGCGGGAAGCTGGTGGACCGAGGTGGAGCGGTTTACTCGACGGGAGCGACGGGGAGTCTGTTGTTTGGCGACAACCGTTACTGCGGCAAGGGTGATGTAGCGGCGTTTGGAGCAGCGTTTGATGGCCCAGCGCAACTACCTATCGCTTGCATCTACACGGGGTCGGACGGCACACCGTCGGGCAAGCATCTGGACGGGGCGACGGCGACGACGTGGCAGGTGCGCAGCGACGCGGATACGGTGAGATGCACGGTGGGTCCCCCGGACAATGGCAACTGCGCTGTTCCGGACTGGAACGCTGCGTTGTTGGGAGTGCAGTGCGGCGACGTGATTTTGCTGGAGCACAGTGCAGTTATGACGGGGAATTTTGTATTGCCGGGACTGCCATGCGATGCGGGACACTGGGTGACGGTGGAGTCGGATTCCGTGGTGACAGATGCAAACTTCCCGGCGGAAGGAACGCGGGCAACGCCGTGTCACATTGGGCTGGCCTCGGTGGCATACTACCCAAGCTATCCGTGCACAAGTCCGGCGAACCGGATGGCGAAATTTGTGACGCCGACCCAGTTGGCAGCGATCACGACGAACGGCTGCAACGTTGCGCCGTGTACGCAGTTTTGGCGATTCATCGGAATTGAAGCGACGAATACGGCGGGAGTTCGCACGGCGCACAAACTGCTGGAGATGGATGGAGCGGACCACATGATTGTGGACCGGAGCATCGTTCATGGAACAGATGCAGCACACCCTCCGACTGGCGGAGCTGCGGCGTTTGATGTCTCCTACGAAGCGCAGGGCGGAGTCAGTATCAACGGCACGTTTCTTGCTGTCATCGATTCGTGGGTGTATGACATTTTCTGCATGGGGAACTGTATTGATGCACAGGGGGTAGCGGGGGGTACAGGACAGTATGCGCAGAGGACGCAAAAGATTGTGAACAACATGATCGCAGCGAGCGGAGAAAGTTGGTTTTGGGGAGGCGGGCCGCATGCCCATCTATGCGATGCGGTGACCAACGTGCATTGTACGAATACAGATATTGAAATTCGCAGGAATCACAGTTTTAAGCCGCTGTCCTGGTTTTTAGCGAAAGGCGGGAGCGGGAACCATCCATTAACCAAGAATTTAGGGGAGACGAAGGCGTCGGACCGGTCGCTGTGGGAAGGGAACATTTCCGAGAACAGCTTTACGGGGTGGCAGTCGGACCAGTTTGGAAATGCGCATCTGTTGACGCCGAAGAGCCAAGCTGTAATTGTGCAGCCGGGAACGGCGAGCATACAAATTTCCAGGACCGGATGTCCGGGTGCAGGGTGCCATCTCTATGCGGACGCGTCGGTACCGTGGTTTACGTGCGACTCGGCAGCGTCGAGCCAATATACGAATCCAGTGGGTGCGAACTACTGCAATCCGACCGATCTCGGTGGCACCACCATGGTTGCGTTTCAGGGTTTGCCAGGGGAGTATCCCCGGTCGTGTCCTTCGACGGAGTTGTCGTGCCGGCTCGGTGTTCCGAAAACGACATCGAGTACGCGATACCACATTAAGCAGTACGTTGCAACGCAGTCTCCGGACCACGGAGTGTCTACGCGGGTGGAGTTGTGGGACGAAGGGGCGGCAACGCCGGATCAGCCCTTGGGCACGCTCGCACAGTTTTGCAAACGAGGGTCGGACCCCTACGCAGCAGTGTACAACCACACACTGAGATACGAGTTGGACCGGCACACGGCAGATTTGTTGGAGGTCCTGACCGCGGAGTCGGACTGTGGAGACAATGCGCAAGGGATCCACAACGTATCCATCCACGACGTTGTGGGGTACGACATCAATCCGCAATTTTGGCAGAACGCAGCAACCAGCGGTTGCTGCACGCTGGGATGGAACATGAAGCTGGAGAGTGCAACAACCGACCCAAGCACAGTGCCGGAGCAAATCAGCTACAAACATAACACCGTCGCGCTAACGGGGTGGCAAGGGAATCACTCAGGGATGGTGAATTGGTTCGACCAGAAGTACGACGCGAACACAGCGCCGAACCTGGCGGCATTCTTTTCCGGGATAACGATCAAAGACAACATATCGAGTGGGCCTTTCTCGATCGGCGCGGGCACGAATATCGGCAGCAGTTTTCTTAGCCATGTTCCGGGAGGTAGTGCGAATGGTCCGATGAGCGAGGGCCTGGCGATCTACGCGTGCTCAGGTCACGACGGAACAGGGTGTAACTATGACATCAAGAAGAATCTGATTTTGGAAGGAATTGTTGCAGGGCAGTTGAACAACACGGCGGACCTTCATCTTTTGGGATCGAACACAGTGGAAGCGTGCGGCTGCACGACGGCGACGAACGGTGGGACATGCACGGCGGGGAATCCTAACACCTGGGCGACGCCGGTGACGACGGGAACGGCGGATGCTTGCGATCGCACGGTGGCGGGGTATGGCGATGTTTTCACAAACTACGATCCTAACGGTGGACCAACAACAGATTTGACGCTGAAGAGTGGGAGTCCGTATTTGGGTCAGGCTTCCGATGGTGGGAACTTCGGAGCCGATGTAGCCGGCGTTCTGCTGAAGACGCAGGGTGTGGCGTCAGCGGTCAACTTTGGAGCGCTGGCAGTCACGACGGTGAGCCTGCCAGCTGGGACTAACGGGGTAGCGTATTCGCAGCAGGTGCAATCGACTGCGGGGGCCTCTCCTTACAAACTGTGGACGTTGGTTTCTGGAACATTGCCTGCGGGGCTGGCCCTGTCTGTGGGAGACGGAACAATTTCCGGCACACCGACGGCGGCTTGTATAGCATCCGCATGTACGTTTGCGGTGCAAGTGCAGGACGCCGGGCGACAAGTGGATACGCAGACATTGAGCATTGCGGTGAACTAGGGTTGTCCAACAGATTGACTGGTGACGTGGATGCAATGAGCCCAGAAGCGCAGGGACGCGAAGGAAACTGGCCACACGAGTTGCGGACGCCGGAGTGGGTATTCAACTTACGGGTAAGAGGGAGCTGAAGAGTGAGCGCAAATATCTCGTTGTTAGAAGAGTGGGGGCAGGACCTTGACCAGGAATTGCCGACGATGGAATGGACCCATGGAGATAAGACGATCCTGGTCGAAAGACCAAGGCGCCGGGATATTTTGATGCTGCAGTGTCTGAAGATACGGCAAAAAGACAAACGGCTGGGGCCCCTGGTTCCGAATCGAGCACAGCGGGAGTACGAAAAACAGCGGACCAAAAACAACATTGTTCTGAAAGCAAGACAGCTTGGGATCACAACTTACGTGGCGGCACGGTTCTTTGTGGAAACGATAACGCAGCCAGGGACTCTGACCGTGCAAGTCGCGCATGACCAAGAATCTGCGGAAGAAATTTTTAAGATCGTGCACCGTTTCTGGGAGAACCTGCCTGGAGACCTCCGTCGCGGAAGGCTGAAGACTTCGCGGGCGAATGTTCGCCAGCTCGTCTTTCCGAAATTGGATAGCGAGTATCGGGTGGAAACGGCGGCCGATCCGAACGCGGGGCGCGGGCTAACCATCCATAACCTGCATTGCTCGGAGGTAGCCCGGTGGCCCCGCGACGGAGCTGAGACATTGGCGTCGCTGCGGGCGGCAGTTCCGCCGGATGGAGAGATTGTGCTGGAGTCGACGCCGAACGGGGCAAGTGGAGTCTTCTACGAGGAGTGGCAGCGGGCAGCGGAGACAGGCTACACGCGGCACTTTTTCCCCTGGTGGTATGAGCCGACGTATGTGGTTGACCACGATGCTGAGAATCTAAACGAAGAGGAATCCGAGCTGATGAAACGGTTTGGAGTGAACGCTAAACAGATTGGGTGGCGGCGGACGAACCGATCAAGTTTGCGGGATCTTGCTCCGCAGGAGTTTGCGGAAGATGCGAGCGCTTGCTTCCTGGCATCGGGAGAATGTGTTTTTGAATTAAAAAAGATTGCACTACGGATCGAGCGATGTGGGCCTCCGCTGGACAGCTGGGACAACGAACGCATTTTAGTTTGGCTACCGCCGGTAGCCTCGCATGAATACATTGTTGGAGTGGATCCGGCTGGCGGAGGGACGGGTGGCGATTATGCGACGGCGCAAGTCATCGACCGTGTTACGGGTATGCAGTGTGCCGAATTGCAGGGGCATTATCCGCCTCGAGAATTGGCGGAGCGGGTGGCAGACTTAGCGCGGTCTTACAACCAAGCCTTGGTGGTGGTGGAACGGAACAACCACGGCCACGCTGTATTGGCGTACTTGAACGAAAGGGAAAATTATCAGGAATTGTTTGAGCAGGATGGGCAGTTGGGATGGTTGACGTCGGCGGCGACGCGGCCTGCGATGGTGGAAAATTTTGCGGCGGTGCTAGCCACGGCTCCACAGTTGTTTCACAGTGGAAGGCTGTTGAATGAGTGCCGAACGTTTGTGCGGCACACGGATGGAAGCACGGCAGCGTCGGCAGGAGCCCACGACGACTGTATTTTGGCGATGGCGATTGCGTTCGCAGCACGCAAGGCACTCGCTGGAAATTTGAGTAAGGCAAAGCTGGCGGCGTTGGCGGGATTTAACGGTTGAAGAAAATAAACAGAACGCGGAACAGAGAAAAGGAATAGGATCAGCCGGAGCGCCTGTGGGCGTTTTAAGAGCCAATGTGGCGATTGCGGCAGTCCAACACGTGAGAAGAATGCGAGGCGGAGCACAAGGACACTTGATGCGCTGCTCCGACGGCCAGTTTTATGTGGTGAAGTTTCGCAACAACCCACAACACTTGCGGGTGCTGGCAAATGAGTTGTTGGCTACTCGATTGGCGGAACGGGTTGGGCTTCCGGTGCCAGCAGTGGAAGTGATCGAAGTGAGTGAATGGCTGGTGGACCATACGCCCGAACTGAATATTCAACTGGCACACGAGACGATTAACTGCCAGGCGGGGTTAGAGTTTGGATCGCGATATGTGGTAGCTCCGCCGTGGGATGGGCAGGTGCTGGACTATCTGCCGGTGGAGATGTTTCCGCGGGTACGCAATTTGGAAACGTTTGCTGGGATTCTGGCGCTGGATAAGTGGACGGGGAATGCGAACGGGAGACAGGCGGCGTTCTGGCGAAAGATGCGGGAGAAAAAATATACCGCTGCATTTATCGACCAGGGATATTGTTTCAACGCGGGGGAGTGGACGTTTCCGGATAATCCGCTACGCGGGGTGTATATGAGGAATGAAGTCTACGCTGCGGTGACGGGGTGGGAGTCGTTTGAGCCGTGGCTGTCGCGGATTGAAGTGTTGGAGAAGGATGCGGTGTGGGCGGTGGCGGGAGAGATTCCTCCCGAGTGGTACGGGGGAGATTGGAACGCACTGGAAAAGCTGGTGCTTGCGTTGATTGCAAGGCAGCAGCGTGTTCGGGAGTTGATTGAGGAGTTCAGGATTTCTCCGAGGAGGCCGTTTCCTTTGTGGAAGAACGAGAATTGACCACAGAGGACGCTGAGTTACACGGAGGAGGGTCAAGGGCTGAGGGCGGTAAGAGCTAAGAGAATAGACATTCAATGGTACCTCAACGACAATGTGAATTCTTCTTGCTGCGGTATGTGCCGGACGCGGTGAAGGATGAGTTTGTCAACATTGGGGTCGTGATGCTGGAGGCCGAGGCTGGATTTGCGGACATCCGACTTACACGGGACTGGCGACGGGTTCGATGCCTTGATCCGGGCGTCGACGTGGAGATGCTGGAGGCGGTGGAGCGCGAGATTCGTGCGCGGCTAACGGATGTTCAGGACCGAGATGCATTGGTGAGGAAGCTGGAAGATTCGCTATCGAATCTTATTCAGCTCTCTCCGGCGAAGGGGTGCCTGACCGACGATCCAAGAAAAGAGATTGAAGAGATAGCGTCGATGTATCTGGAAACGAAGCGCGTTGGTGAGAAGCGCGAAGCAAGCGGGCGACGGCGGATTTACGGACAAATGCGGGCTGCTTTTGAGCAGGCTGGAGTTTGGCCGCACATGCGACAGGGAATCGCGGTGGAGCAGTATACGCACAAGGGCGACCCTCTGAAGATCGATTGTGGATACAGGCCGAATGGGGACATCAAGTTGTTTCAAGCGATATCGCTGGCAGCGGATGTGAACGTCGCGAAGGTGCTGGCGTTTAGCTACCCGCAGATTGCTGCCAGCATTCTGCGCCAGGAAAATGCGACAGCGCAACTGACTGCTGTGGTCGAGGCCAACATGAATATCGAAGACGAAGGTGTGTCGTTTGCTTACAAGATTCTGGAACAGAGTGGCATCAGGGTCGTAGCCGTGGGCCAAATGCAACAGATTGCGGAAATAGCACGGAAAGAGTTGAGGCTGTAGATCAAACAGGTCGAATGAGTCAATTAAATAGGTAGATCGAGCTAAGCGGTGAGATAGCGCTGTTTCTAATTTAATTTCTAGAGCTTTTCGAAAAACCCATGACAATTCAAGAGACGTTGCGTGGCGCATTGCGCCGCATCAGCGGAAGTGTGCCCGGTGGCGCCGTGGAAGAGAAACGGCGAACGGTGGCACTTCCATCAATCTTCAACACCTACGGACCGAGGGCAGATGTGATGCCAAAAGCGACGCCGGTGAATTTGCGGAAGTTTGCAGAGACGCCTGTGGCTCGACGCGCGATCAACGCAATCAAGGATCCGATCGCGGGAATGCGATGGAGAATTCAGCCGAAGCGTGGGCGGTCCGTGGATGAGCTGCCGATGGCGAGCGAGCGGATCGCGCTGCTGACGGCAAATTTTGAGACGCCGAATCCGGATGATTCGTTTCGGTCGATGCTGGAGCAAGTGCTGGAGGACGTAATTGTCGGTGGGTTCGGAGCGATTGAGCTGGTGCGGACGGACGATGCTACACATCCGCTCAGATTATTTCCGGTCGATGGAGCCAGCATTCGGATGCGAACAGATTGGGACGGGAGCCCGAGTTCGCCACGATACGTGCAGGTGACAGGTCGCTTTGGCTCGGATGGCATGGTGTCTTTGAATGACGAGGATCTCAGCTACATCCGGCTCAATACTCGGACACACACGCCGTTCGGGCTTGGGCGACTGGAGGTTGCTTTTGAAACGATCAATGCATTCTTGAGTGCGCACAGGTTCGCGTCGAGGTTGGCATCGAACTCTGTAGTTCAGTATGCGTTGTGGTTACAGAACATGAGTCCGTCGCATCATGACCGGCTGATTCGATGGTGGCAGGATGAGGTTGAAGGCACAGGTCGGGTGCCGATCCTGTCGGTGGAAAGTAAGCCGGAAGTTTTACGGTTCGGTGGAGGTACGGATGCCGATCTGCGGTTGGGGTGGCAGGAATTTTTGCTGCGAATCATTGCGGATGCATTTGATCTGCCTCCACAGTTCCTGGGTGTGGAGCGTGATGTTAATCGTTCGACGGCGGCGGAGCAGAACAACAATGCGTTTCGCCAGGCGATTGTTCCGACGGCGCGACTGGTGGCGGAACACATTACGCGAGATGCAATTAGCAAAGGCCTTGGATGGCACGATCTGGAATTTGTTTTCACGGACCTCGAGGCGCCCAACGCGCTGGAAGATGTTCAAATCCAGGAAATCCTATTGCGGAATGGCGTGCTGACAGTGAACGAAGTGCGTTCGATGCGAGGATTGCCGGCTCTTTAAACAAGAATACGTGGTCGAGAGTTCCAGAACATAATTTGTCCAGCGGAAGAGGATGGCACGATGATGGCAATCGAACTGGAAGGCATGGCGATTGAGATGCCGCGGGTAACGGGGCATCCGAACCGCGTGGGTTTTCGGGGAGTGTTGACGGTGCTGGACGAGGCTTCCGATAAGCCACCGGCAGGAGCGCGGGGCCATCGAGTGCTGTTGACTCGGAAGGCCGCGCAGGAAGCGCTTCCGTCACTCCTTGGGATGGGCGTGGGCTATGCGCCATCGCTCGACCGGCATGACACACGGCGCAAGGTCGGAGTAATTACGCAGGCGGAAATTGTTGGAAAGAATGTGGAACTGAGCGGGTATTTGTTTGGTAAAGATTTTCCTGAACTGGTAAGGGAGATGAAGAAGGCGGGTGGGAAAGCTGGGACGGGAAGAGGTGAAGTAAATTGCTGGGGCGGCGCGGCGGGGAGAGTGCCGGTGGCACAAGCGTTGGGCATGTCCTACGAAATTGCCAACGCGCGAATCGCAGATGTGAGAGCGAAGGTTTGGATATTGACGCATGTGACGTTTACGGGGGCCGCGATTTTGCGTCGAGACAAAGCGGCGTACGGGAAGACGTGGATCGAGCTGGATCAGTAGGGATTGGAATGGTCGACCGGGGAAGAATAGAAGCTACAAATCTGAGGAGGAAACAATGAACGAGGATACAATGCAGGTATTTGCGACAACAGCGGAGCGTTTGGCTGGAGCGGCTGAGGTTTTGGAACGAGTGTTGGGAAGAATGGAAGCTCAGCAGGAGGAACTCAGCGCTAAGATCGACCGGATAGTGGCAGCAGTGGAGGAGCGAGTCTTGCCGGTGGAAGATCGAGGCGAGGTCGTGATCGATCAAGAACTGAATGCGCGCGTTGCCGAACTCGAGAGAGCTAACACGGATCTAAAAGCGCAGGCCGCGCGTATGGCACGCAAAACACTTTCGCCGTTAGTTTCTGCATTGTTAGGGAAGTATGAACATGAGGGCGGCGAAGGTATGGAGTCGGCGGTGCTGGACAAGACTCTTACTGCTCTTAGTGTGGAACAAAGAATCGCTGTGAAGGCGGAAATGGCGAGGGCTGGACTGTTGAAATAGATTTTGCTCGCGAGGACACAAGGGCACGGCTTCGGCTGTGCCCTTTGTTTTTTGCAAAGTGCGGTTCGCAAGGGGACACGAGATTTTCAGAAGCAACAAAAATAGGAGAGCACAACATGAACGCAAAGTTTATTGATTTGAACGCAGCAGCCGATTTTCTCGCGCCCGGCGCGGTGGAAGTCAATCGCTATCAATCGGAGATTTTCGATATCGTACGACGCCGCGGAGTATTCGGGCAGCGCGTGCGGCAGACTCCAGCGACCGGTCATCCCTCACGATTTTTTGAGCAGACTGGGATTGTTTCTCCGACAGCTGCTCAAGCATTTGTCGATCCACGCAACATCACGGCAGTGAACGGGACACCGACGCGAGTGGAACGCAGCTTGCCGTTGAAGGCCTTGGTATCGCAGATCAACTACAACCTGTTCGACATGGAAGTGGGAACCCAGCAGGCACAGTTTGCATATCTGCAAGCAAAAGACTTGGCCGATGCAGTGGAAGGCTTGATGCGCACGCACGACGTTGCGTTGTGGAATGGTAACGACACTTCACTGGCGGCTCCGACAACGCTGCAATATTTCGGTGCGGGTGGGCAGATTGCGGGCGGCGGCAACAACTTCACGATTTCGAATGCGCAGAGCATTGTCGATAACTTGAAGAGCATTATCGCGCAAATGGTGGCGAGCACGAGCTTCCAGGTTCGTCCCACAGCGATCTATGCAAATCCAGTGCTGTTGGATTTTATCGACCGCGAACTGAAGACGATCTACAACGTTGTTCTGAATACGACGGAGATCAACGGTGGTCTGCGTGTGAAGGCGCTGTCGACGCAGGCTGGCGACATTCCGCTGATTCCTGAATGGGCGTTGAGCTACACCGGTACGCCTGGCAGCGGTACGGCTGTGTTTCCTTGCTACATCGTTACCGAAGACTTGATTGAGTATCACTGGCTCACGGATTCGAATCCGCGAGTATTCCAGCTTGGGCTGCCGGGTAGCTTGCAGTCCCAGTTGGTGGTTGTGAAATTCGGTTCGGTTGTCGTGAAGGGTGCCAGCTATGCGCACGCGCAGGTAACGATCAACCGCTAAGTAGAGACGGGCCAGCCTCTCGCGATGGGAGGCTGGCCAGATTTTATTACCGACGAGGGAAAGATTAGGAGTGGCGATGAATTATCTGGCGGCTTCGGAATATGTGGCGTTTGGGTTGGAGGAGGCGACGGATGTGTCGTGGGTGTCGGCGGCATCCTCGGTGATTGAGGCGCATTGCCGGCGGTCGACGCTGGGGGTGGCGCAGTATGTGGAACGGATTCGTGTGGCGCAGGACCGTTACACGTTAAGGCTTACGTATCTTCCGCTGGCAGTTGTGTTGCCTGCAACATCGCCGGTAGTAAGTGCGCGCGGCAGATACATCGCTCCGCGAAATATGGAAGGCTTGCAGGGAAATTTACTGGCCGATGTTGCAGCGGCGTTTGCGCTGCCTGGAACATGGGTGAACCTGCCGCCGTCAGCGATTGACTTTTCGACGGAGAGCGGGGAGCTGTCGTTGCCGGTGAATGTGTTGGGGCTTGGATTTGGAGAGTTGGAAGTGACGTACACAGCAGGGCTCGACACAATTCCGAATGCGGTAAAGGTGGCGTGTGCGCAGGTTGTGAAGAATGCACAGGCGACACCCGCGCTCAACGTACACAAGGAGCGTCTAGATCGAATGTATCTGGAATATTTTTCCGACACGCTGATCGATCAAGTCGTGCGGTCACTGCTGGCGCCGTATGTGGCGCAGAAAGTTGGCTAGCCATGTTGGATATTCCGACACGGGGACCGGGAGTTGGAATTGCGTTGGCGCGTGCGACGGAAGCGTTGTTGCGGGCTGTTGGCGGGGATGACGTGCAGGTACTGTTTCCCGCGCCTGTTGCGCCTGACGATCCGGGCGTGCAACTGGGGTTGGTGGCTCCTGCAGTGAATGAAGTGGTGATTGCACCGGCAGCAGCTCGAAGTCTTTCGTCGCTAAATCACGAAGGGCGGTTGCGGATTCAGTTTCTGTTCGCAACTTCGGTGGTGGACCCGATTATTCAGTCGCAAGGTTTGGCTTCTGCAGAAGCGTTCTTCAACGGCGCGCTGGGGATTGTGCATCAAGGGCGGTTGTTGAGGGTTGAACAAGTGGAAGCGGATTTTATCGGGAGCGTTGCGTATCTGTACAAAGTCACGGCGTCGGAGTAGAGGAGCTACGGGCTAGCAGCTTTTGGAATGGAAGGATGCATTCATGCAATTTGCAAAGGACAGTTTTTACGCCGCGTTGCGAGACCGGCTAGCGGTGGTGAATCCAACACGCACGGTGACGATGAACGGAGCAGTTAGGCCGGCAGTGATCGTGACTCAGAATGAGCCGGTAACCGCGGCATTGCCTCTCCCGCACGCCTTTTACATAGAATGGGGCGCCGCTCAACTTGCTTCTAGCGAGACAAGTGCTAAGCGACCGTTAGTGGCGTTGGTGTGCCTCCTTTCCTACGGAAGTTCAGGAACGTTGGATGGAGAAGTGAATCGGGGGCGCGAAATGGGGGCGCTTGATGGCGAGTTGTTTGCGATTTGCTCTCCTGGGAAAACAAACAAGCGCGACCTAACACAGACTCCGGCTGTCGACCTGGGCAGTTACGTGATTTGGACTAAGCCGCAGATGAAAGATATTCAAACGGACCGGAAGACAGGACTGGCATTGTTTCGCACGGCTGAGGTAACGGTGTTCTTTTTTCCGGAGGTTGATTGGTCATGAACCTAGCGCTGAGAGGAACCATGCAGCCGCTAACGCGGCGAGTGCGGGCGTATTTTGCGCCGGTGGACCGGGCGACGGAGACTCCGACGGTATTCGATCCTGCGCGGTATGGGGCGTTTGCGCTGGATACGCCTCCGTCACCGTGGCTGGATTTGGGTTGGATCGACAATTTTCAACGGTCTTCACATACGGCGACTGACGCTTTGCGAAGTGGAGCGCGCGGGGCGCCGATGCAGAGTGTACGCGGTGCGCTGGGTGCAGAAGTAGAATTCGATTTCCGCGAATGGGGCAAGTTGCAGATGGCGTTGGAGGCTGGCTCGCAACACATGAATGTGTTGGCCACAAGCGCGACGGCGACTCCGCAGCCTTCTGGTGGTGTTTCGATCAGCGCGGTTCCGTTGCTGCTGGGTTCGACTGCGAGTGAATTGCAAGTTGGGGCGGGGGCTGTGGCTCTGTTCGTAATCGGGAACATTGTAGCGGTGGATTTGGACTACCAGCAACAGACTGGTTATGTGGGGACGGGATTATCGGCGGCGTATGTGCGCAACGCGGCAGATGTGCAACACAGTGTGGATTATGTGCGAAGGGTGACGTTCAACGTGGGCCGCGTGAGTGGATTGACGACTACTTCGTTGTTGCTGGCGCAGCCGTTGTTGGGAGGAGTTCCGGCTGGCGGGGCCTCGGTGCAAAAAGTGATTGCGTTTTTGGATCGCGAGGGCGGGTCTTTTTTTCAGGAGTGGTCGGCATTGTTCGTGATGGAGGAGGAAAACGGGGCGAGGGTCTGTTTCTATTATCCGCGGCTCACACCTCAGAGAAAAACAGGCGTGAGCGGAGTGCAGACGGAGAAGCTCAATTCTGTGGTGGCGCCCATTGTTGCAGTGACACTGCATGCGGTCTTTCTAGCTCTGCCTGCGACGGATGCTAACGATGGCGAACAGATTCTCTGCTATCGGAGCTTTTTCCCAGCGGCGTCGGCAGCGCTGTATTGAGCTCGGGGCGAGGAGTCCGTGGATCATCCGCGGACAGCAGATTCCTTAGGGCTGAAGCCCTTCGGAATGACAAATGGAGTGGGGGTTTTCCTAACAAGTTCGATTCAAATCCCGAGGACACTGGCGGAATCATGAAATTGACGATTGACAATCTTGATGGACTGGGGCTGATCGACTACACGGGAACGATTGAAACGGGCAACGGTCCTGGCATTCATCACAAGCTGCGTGAGCCCAGCCAGTTCCGCACAAGCTTGACGTTGGGAGTTGCAGGGCCTTTGGTTCCGGTGAGTGGCGGGCGGGTGGTTTTGTCGTGGAACGACGGCACGCCGGCATTTACGGGGCGAGTTTCCGAAGCGCCGTCCTCGGAGTATGCAGGGTGGGGCGAACGTGGTGCAGTTCTCCGGTATAGCCTGAGAGCTGAAAGCGATGAATTGCTGTTGGATCGCAAAACGCTGCCGGCGTCTAGTGCTTTTGTAAATAGAACAGCAGGGAATATTGTTCGTCAGATTTCGAACGAACTGGCGCCTGGTGTTTTCGACATGACTCAGGTTGCGGATCTGGACGTGGTTCCGGAATATCAAGCGGATCCGCAGAAGAAGTGGTCGGCACATGCGGCGGAATTGGGTGTGCTGGCACGAGGCCGACACTCTGTGAAGAATGGGCAGATTATATTTCAGGCGATTGGCGCCAACACGTTTGTGCTGGATGAGGCGCTGCCTGGGTTTGCTGCTGATGGGCTCAAGCTGATGGCGCACGGGGGGATTGCGAATGACATCACAGTGATCGGTCTGGTCGAGCCCCAGGCTTATGTTACGGATTACTTTGTGGGCGATGGAGTGTCTTTGCATTTCAGTCTTTCGCAGGTGCCCTTTACCCGTCTCAACTCAGTTGTTCTTGATGAAGAATGGATTGGTACGGCGCTGAATCCGGTTCGCTGGAGAGTGGTCGATCCTCAGAGCGCAGTGAGTGTGAGCTTGGGGAAGCTGCAAATCAATGGCGGGACCGGGGTGGATGGGCAGACCTTGGTTGACTCTGTGGAGAGTATTGATGCGGGCGGAGCATTGTTTCTGCAGCATGGGGACACGAGCTTTTCAGCCAGCAGCAATGGCGTGATTGGCGGGCTCTATGCGGGGGCGGTCAACGTTGCCGGTTGTGCAGCGGGCTTTCGCGTGACTCCATCGGGAGGGCAGAGTTTGATTCAAGCTTTGGTGAATGGGGCGTTGGTGGGGACCGCGTTGGTGACGCAAGCGGGACATCGCTATGTGTTTGCGACGCGGATCTACGCGTCGGAGGCGTACCGACGATTACAGACGTTTCATTCTTCCTGGCATCCGGCAGGGGCTGGACGGGGCGGATCGGCCTTTACTGCAAAAGTGCGAGTTATTTTGGAGGTGCATGATATCGATCCAGCTAACCCTGGATCGTTGGAGGCACCTTCGATTGTGTTGTTCGATGGAGTTGTCGCTAACTTTCCGGATGCTTGCACTTATTCCCTGGTCAACGTGACTTCGATGCATTGTTCGATTGCGTTCACACGGAGTTTACGAGTCAGCGACGCGCTGGTGCGGAGTGCGCTGCCAGGGTTTGGATATCGAACGCGACTGACAGGTTCGCCGCTTGAGGGGTCGGAGTGCGCGGTCACGGGGCAGTCGCTGCAGTTCTTTGCGGCATTTGCTCCCGTGCCGAACGAGCAGATTGTGGTGAAGTACAGAACTCC
This sequence comes from Acidobacteriaceae bacterium, assembly GCA_025352065.1. Classification (GTDB taxonomy): domain Bacteria; phylum Acidobacteriota; class Terriglobia; order Terriglobales; family Acidobacteriaceae; genus JANXUC01. The sequence continues at coordinate 41,043 of JANXUC010000019.1, forward strand.
GGGACGGGCGATTGCGCGAGTAGTGGATGCGGTGAGCATTGCGTCGTTGCAGCGGAGCGACGACGACGGGACACGCGGAGCGGTGGTGAGTTTGCATCTGCCGGCGCCGCGAACGTCGTCTGATTGCGTGAATGCTGCGGATGCGCTGTTGGATGACAAAACGCAAGCAGGATGGGTAGGCGAGTATGACACCTGGAGCGATTTTCTGCCAGCTGGTGCGCGAGACATTCTGCCGGGGGATGGGTTGCAGTTGAACGTGCCATCGCGGGCCGCACAGTTCCTGACGATTGTTCGTGAGCTACTGTTGGATTTTACAGACGTGTTGAACGACCGGGCGCAATACAAGATTCGCTTTGCGACAGAAGCTGCGGAGCCGCTGTCGTTTCAGTTTCAGGCCAATGCGCAACGAAAGCTTCCCGACACCGCGATTTTGGTGAAGGACACGACAGTGAACTTGCCAGCGAGTTTGCTGGCGGCGGAGATCACCAATATCACTTCGACGACGACGACGATGGATGCCGGGCAGGGGTTGCCGGTGGGGTATGGAGTGGAAGTTCGCCGAAGCGATTTGGGTTGGGGACCAGATAATGATCGAAATCTGATCGGGCGATTCACGACGCAGACGTTTACGGTGGCGCGGTTGGCAAAATCGCAGAGCTACTTCTTGCGGTTGTACGACGGGTCGAACCCTCCGCAGTATTCGCTGTATTCGGCGCTGCTGCACATTAGTTATCCGTTCTAAAAAACAACAACAACTTTGCTTGAGGTCGGGGACGGCTGCTCCTTTTTTCGCACAGAACGCGGAAAAGAGATGGGCAGCCTTGTGTTTTGTTATTGCAGTGAGATCAAGAGCCAGCGGAGCAAGCTCCGTTGCCCACGAACTTTAGCACTTGTGAAATGCAACTCAACCGAAACATAGGAGAAGTAGAAAAATGAAACTCAAGAAATCGATACTTGCGGGCCTTCTTGCTGTAACCATGTTTGCGACAGCGTGCTCGACCTCCTGGGTGAGTTCCGCTATTGCAATTACAAATGCTTTGCTGCCGGTGGCGGTGAATGTGATTCAGCTGGTCACTGCGATGCAGGGATCGGGTGCGAGCACGACGGATGTTGCATTGGCGCAGAAGTGGGCGACTGCTGTGTCGGCGGATCTTACCGTCGTGCAAACATTGCTAAACCAATACAACACAGCGGCGGCTGCTGACAAGCCAGGCTTCCTCAACAAGCTGCAGGATGCATTGCAGGTGGTCAGTAGTGATCTTGGAACGCTGTTGCCTGCGCTGCATATCAGCAACCCGCAGACGCAGGCGAAAGTGACGGCGATGGTTGGGTTGATTGTGGCGGAGGTCAGCGCGATTGCGGCGCTGGTCAATGCGGCACAGAGGAAGACATCGATCGCTCGCGGTACGCCGAAGGTGATGGGGGCTGCGAGCTTCAAAGCTGCTTACAAGACAGTCGTAAAAGCGCCGACGGGATATGTGCGGCTGGACGAGGCGACGACTGCGCTGGTCTTGCAGTGAATCGCCGTTACGGCATCGTGCGGGACACGCCGGACCATCGCGATCACGGTGTGTTCCGGCTGGCTGCGCCGCTATCGTTGCCTGCAGCGGTGAGCCTGGAAGAATTTCTGGGTTTGGTGAAAGATCAGGGGCAAGAAGGAAGCTGTTTTGCCTTTGCGGGCGCGGGACATCGGGAGTTTCTGTATCGACGTTACACCGCGAATGAAAAAGGGCAGCATTTGTTCAGTGCGGATGCGATCTTCAGCCCGCAGTATCTTTTTTATCGCGTGCACGAGTTGGAAGGGACGTTGGGGCAAGACTGCGGCGGGCAGATTCGTTCTGTAGTTAAAACGTTAAATTCCGTGGGCGTTTGTTTGGAGAAGACTAATCCGTATGGTCCGGCGACGGCTTGGGCGGTCCCTACTTCTGCGCAGGATGCTGAGGCGCGGCGGTTCGAGGCAGGGGCTTATCATCGGCTGACTACGGTGGATGATATGAAGAGATGCCTGGCTAGCGGTTATGCATTCATCGCAGGCTTTGCGGTGCACGAGTCGTTCGAGAAGAACAGCTGGCTGGCTTCTGGGGTGATGCCGATTCCGACAACGAAAGATGCACTGCTGGGCGGGCACGCTGTTTTGTTTTTTGGTTACGACGATGATCGCCAAGCTTTCAGGGTGCGGAATTCCTGGGGACAGAAATGGTGCCTAGGAGGTAATTTTTGGTTTCCGTATCAGGCGGCTGCTGACTCCAGCATTTTCTGGGATGGGTGGATCCAGCATTTGGGGAAGGCCTGGTAGTCGACAATGACTCGGGTACGCGGCGAAATTTGGTGGAACTGAGCTCAATCTGACTAGGGAGTGCCGAGCGGGCCGTTACGGGCAGTGACTTTCGTAATCTTTCGGGTCGCATATCGACATGGGAAGCTTGTACGGGTATTGGGAAGCTGTTGACTGTGTCCTGATAGCGTTATAATGGCAATAGGACGAGTTGTGTGTGCTTTGGAGCAGAGTTTATGGCAAAAAAGAAGAGTCCGACTCGTCGTCCGCAGCACGGTGATCGAAATATTGAGACGTAATGGGAGCGAGGTGTCTGGTCAAGATGGAAAGGCTGACATGTTCCTAATCTTGAAAAGGTGAGGTTTATGAGATACTGGCTATTCCTGAGACGTGCGGCAGGAGACTAGTTCACTACCTTTCCCGGAAGTTCAAGACTCCTATTCACCATTTCTACAATCCATTGATGGCCCCGTCCCTGCCCGGTGAAGACTCCCCTCAGTAAGAGAAATCGAAATCTTTCATCCTGACCCTTCTGTGAGTTTGATATCAAAGTATCTGGAAAAGGCACGACCGAAGCCGTGCCTCGCTTTCCAAAGCGGCCTCAAGTTACCCGATGTCTTCGTTCCAGTTTTCCAGGACCTTCTTCAGGTAGGCCATGAACTGATCGGCGACGGCGCCGTCGATGAGGCGGTGGTCGTAGCCGAGCGTGAGATGGACGACGGAGCGGATGGCGATGGAATCGCCGCCGTTTTCATCGGTGAGGACCATCGGCTGTTTTGCAATTCCGCCGATACCGAGGATGGCTGAGTTGGGCTGGTTGATAATCGGCAAACCGAATACGGCGCCGAACTGGCCGGGGTTGGTGATGGTGAAGGTGGAGCCTTCGATGTCGGTTGGGAGAAGCTTTTTGCCCCGGGCACGTTCGCCGAGGTCAGTAATGCCGCGCTGCAAGCCCAGGAAATTCCGTTCATCGGAGTTCTTGAGGACGGGGACGATCAAGCCCCAATCGAGCGCCACCGCGATGCCAACGTTGATATTGCGATGGTAGCGGATGCTGTCGCCTTCGAGCGAAGCGTTGATGATGGGGTATTGCTGCAATGCGATGATGGTGGCGCGAACGAAGAACGGCATAAAGGTGAGACGCGCGCCGTTCCGCTGTTCGAATCCAGATTTTTGTTTGTTGCGAAGGTTGGCGATGCGCGTCATGTCCACTTCAAACATGCAGTGGACGTGAGCGCTGGTGCGGCGGGACTCGATCATGCGCTGAGCGATGATACTGCGCATTTTTGTTAGCGGTACGAGTTCGCCGGGGATTGGAGCCGCTGCGGGCGTTGGAGCTGGAGCCGGGCGCGAAGCGGCGGCCGGAGCCGACGCTGTTGGCGCGGGGGCTCCTTGTTCCACGAAGTTCAGGATGTCTTGTTTGGTGACGCGGCCTCCGAGGCCCGTGCCCTGGACCTGAGCCAGATCGACGCTGTGCTCTTTAGCGAGCTTGCGGACGAGCGGCGAGGAGCGGACGTCGTCAGCCTCGTCCGATACTGATGCAGCAGGCGCGGCTGCAACTGGCGCGGCAACGGCTGCGGGAGCTTCCTGCTTCGTGGGCGCGGGCTTCGCGGGAGCTGCTGCAGCCGGGGCTGCCTTCGCGGGTGCGGCATCGCCATCCGAGATGATTCCAACGACGCTGTTGACCTGCACCGTTGAACCTTCAGCAGCTTTAATTTCCTGCAGGATGCCGCTGGCGGGCGCGGGAATTTCCGCGTCGACCTTATCGGTGGAGATTTCAAAAAGGGGTTCGTCGCGCTGGACTTTGTCTCCCGCTTTTTTTAGCCACTTGGTGATGGTGCCTTCAAAAATAGATTCGCCCATTTGGGGCATGACGATGTCGGTTGGCATGTGTGTCCTTCCGCTCAGCCTATGAATTAGAGGATGGCTGTGCAAAAACTTAATTATAGCGAGACGCGAGGGCTTGCGTCAGGCGCGAGGAGCATCGCCGTCAGTTACTTAAGGATTCAGCGACTTCGTCCAGTGCTCCTGCACAGCCGGGGGCAATTTCTCGATGCGGCTGAGGAATGCAGTGACTTTCCAAATGTCCTCGTCGGAAAACGCTCTGTTCCAGGCGGGCATGCCAGTGTTACGGACACCGTGTTTGATGGCGTAAAAGGTGCGCCACTCGGGGTCATCGATTGGGTCAAGGATGAGCTGCGGCGCGGGCGGATAGAGTTGCTTGCCAAAGAGAGCGGGCTTTTTATCCAGGCCGCCGTGGCACTCGGCGCAAGCCATGGTGTAAACCTTCAGGCCGTCGATAAGATTCGCATCGGTGGCGGGCACTGGATTGTTGTTGTGCGCGGCGTGGCGTTGCATGGAAGCATCCATGGCGTTGGTGGCGAGCCAGGTTTCTGCCTTGCCGGGAGTGCGGTCAGCATCTGTGTTGATGAGGCCGAGGAGAGCGAACGCGAGTCCGCCGAGACCGAGCAGAGCAACTGCTGCGATACCGCCTAAAATAAAGTTCTTCATGAGGACACCTTCCGTGAAATTTCTTGTGGGATTCCGTTTACGTAGTGAAAAAGCAGTTTAGCAGAAGGCATGGATTAGAGCGTCCGCAATCCGATCTGAGAATTACGCCTTGTCGTCACGCCCAGAATGTTTCGTCTTCGTTGCGGAGGCGGCGGAGTTCGGATGGAGGTTTGACGGGGACTCCGATTGGATTGGGGAGAAGCGCGTCGAGGGATTCCAGCCACAGGATTTGGCGGTGGAAGACATGGCCGAAGTGGCGGGTGATGGATTCGGCGACACGGTCGAGGCTTTGCGGAGTGCCAAGTTCCTGCTGCATCGAGGTTACGGGCCTGGTTGTGATTCCGCACGGAATGATGAGATTGAAGTAGCTGAGGTCGACGTTGACGTTGAGCGCGAAGCCGTGGGAAGTGACCGCGCGGGAGACGTGAATGCCGATAGCGGCAATTTTGGCGGGTTCTCTCTGGCTTGCGTCCTTGCTCGGTGCTTCGGGTCTCGTCCAGACTCCCGTTAGTTTTGGAACGCATTCGGTGGAGATGCGGAAGTCGGCGCAGGTTCGGATTAGAGCTTCTTCCATTTTGCGAACGAACTCGATTACGCCCAACGTTTTGCGTTCGCCTTCGGGAGTGGTGAAAGCGCGGAGATCGAAAATTGGGTAGCCGACGAGCTGGCCGGGACCGTGGAATGTGACGTCGCCGCCACGGTCGCATTCGACGATTTCAACGCCGCGCTGGGCGAGGAGTTCGGGCGAGGCCAGGATGTTGGCGGATTTTGCGTTGCGGCCTAGCGTGATGACGGGCGTGTGTTCGAGCAGCAAGAGGACATCGCCGATTCGGTTTTCTTTGCGGAGCGTGACTAGCTTTTTTTGCAGGAGCTCGGCAGTGGCGTAGTCGAGGGTACCGAGTTGGAGGACGGAGATCATGGGTGGGTGTAGGCTGCCTACTCTCAGGGGCTAAAGCCCAGCGTTTTTCGGATCGAAGTGGCGCGGCTGAAGCCGGGCCCTTCCCGATGACATCTGAGCTAGCGGGCTTCCTGTCGCGTGCAGAAAAGCAGATTTTTCGCTACGCTCAGAGTCTGTGACTTTATTGCGTGTATTTCATGAGCGCGGCAATTATAAAGAAAGATATGAGCGAGAACCAAGCGGGAGTGGAACGCGAAGCAGGGGGAACGAAGCCAGCGGTGAGGTTGCGCCAAGCGGAGCGTCGGCAAATGCTGCTGGCGGTGCAGTGTACGGACGATCTGGTGAGCGCGACGCATCCGGTGCGGATGGTGGCGGCGGTGGTGGCGCGGCTGGATTTGTCGCATTTTCGCGAGCCCATTCTGGCGCGGGAAGGAGTGGCGGGGCGGGACGCGACGGACCCGGAACTGCTGGTGGCGTTGTGGTTGTATGCGTGCATTCGCGGGATCGGGTCGGCGCGGGAGTTGGCGCGGCGGTGCGAGGAAAGCGATCCGTTCCGGTGGTTGTGCGGCGGAGTGAGCGTGAATCATCGCTTGCTGTCGGATTTTCGCACCGATCATGGAGCGGCGTTGGACGAGCTGTTCACGCAGGTAATTGCTTCGTTGGTGGAACAGGAGTTGGTGTCGGTGAGTCGGGTGAGCCAGGACGGAGTGCGGGTGCGGGTGAGCGCGGGGTCGGGAAGTTTTCGGCGGGAAGAGCGTTTGCGGAAGTTGCTGGCGGGCACGCAAGAGCATGTGAAGGAGTTGCGGCGGCAGGTGGAGGCTCCGGCGGAGTTCGCCGGGCAGACGGCGCGAGTGGCGGCGGCGCGGCAGCGGGCGGTGGAGGAGAGGGAGCGGCGTCTGGAGCAGGCGTTGGCGCAATTACCGGAAATGAAACAGCAGCGGGAAGCGGCGGCGCAGCGGGCGGGTGCGGGCAAGTGCGGGCAAAAGATTCGGGAGAAGCAATTGCGGGTGAGCACGAGCGAGGCGGAAGCGCGGGTGATGAAGATGGCGAACGGAGGATTCAATCCGGCGGTGAATGTGCAGTTGGCGACGGATACGCGGAGCCGCGCGATTGTGGGAGTGGAAGTGAGCAACGCGGGCTACGACGCGGCGAACTTAAGCGAACCGATGCGACGGCAGGTGGAACAGCGCAGCGGAGGGAAAGTGGAACAATATTTATTGGATGGCGGGTATTTGCGGAAGGAAGATATCGAGCGGGCGCAAGAGCAGGGCGTGGAACTGTACGTGCCGCCGAAACCGGCGCGGAAGGCGGAGAATCGCGGCCTGGAGTTGGAACTGAAGGCGGGGGACAGCGCGGCGATCCAAGCGTGGAAGCGGCGCATGGCGAGCGAGGCGGGGCAAGAAATTTACAAGCAACGAGCAGCGACGAGTGAGACGGTGAACGGCGACCTTCGGTGTTACCGAGGTCTGACGCAGATGACGGTGAGAGGGTTGAGTAAACAAAAATGCGTGGCGTTATGGTGCGCGTTAGCATACAACCTGCTGCACTTCGGAGCGGCCTGGCTGAAGTCTTGCTGAAAAGGGGAGAGGCGAAAGGAAAACCACCGTAGTCGGCAACGCTGGGATCGTCGAAATCGAGCCCGCCCCGCCGAAACGCAAAGAAACTTTGCCAACTGGCAAGGCGGAAGCCAATAAAGTCACAGGCTCTCGGAATGACA
>JANXUC010000033.1 GCA_025352065.1 Acidobacteriaceae bacterium
TCGAAGCTGGATCAGGAAGCCCGCTTGCGTGGCACGTCCGTCTATTTTCCTGATCGCGCTGTTCCCATGTTACCGCTGGAACTCTCCACCAATATTTGCAGCCTGCGTCCGCAAGTCGAGCGCCTGGTTCTCTCTTGCACAATGGAGATCGATCTTCAGGGAGAAATTGTTGGCTACGCGCTGAACGAAGGCGTGATCCGATCCGTCGAACGCATGACCTATACCAGCGTGAATGCAGTGCTGGAAGGCGATCCGGTGGCGCGACAGCGCTATGCCACGCTGGCCGTGGGTTTCGATCGCATGAAGGATCTGGCGCTCATCCTCAACCGCAAGCGGCAACGGCGCGGATCGATTGATTTTGATCTTCCGGAACCGGTGATTGAGTTCGACGAGCAAGGCTTGATGCAGGGCGTTGCTCGATCGGAACGAAACATTGCGCATCGCTTGATTGAAGAGTTCATGCTCTCCGCCAATGAATGCGTGGCACAGTACCTTGAAGCTCGGGTGCCTTCTCTCTATCGCATCCACGAAAAGCCGGACGCCAAGCGCGTTTATGAATTTGAAGTTACCGCCGCAACCTGGGGATACTCGCTCGGGGTGGGATCGCTTCCCATTCGCCGCGTGCAGTTGAAAGGCGATCGTCGCGCATCGCAAGGTTCAGGACGCCAGCCCCGTCCCATTGAAATTCCGCAGGAAGTGCATGTAACGCCGCGCATGTACCAGAAACTCGCCCAGAAAATTCAAGGCAAGCCGGAAGAACGCATCTTGAGTTTCCTCATGTTGCGTTCGCTGAAGCAGGCTAAATACTCCGAAGTCAACGATGGCCACTTCGCGCTAGCAGCCGCGTCTTACACGCACTTCACGTCGCCCATTCGGCGCTATCCGGATTTGGTAATTCATCGCATCTTGAAAGAAGTGCTGCGGAATTTGCCGGAGCACACAGCTCATGTGGCAACGGAGCTTGCTCCGTTGAAGGGCGACGGGAAGGGCACGGCTTCAGCCGTGCCATACGGACCAAAAGCTCCTTGGGCTTTAGCCCCTGAGGAAGCCCAGCCAAAATCCAAACCAAAGCCAGCAGTTCACGAACAACTCGCGCTCCCCGCCCCCATCTCCACCGAAGAACTGCACGACATCGCCGAGGAATCCAGCCAAACCGAGCGTCGCGCCGACGAAGCTGAGCGCGAGCTTATGGAATGGAAAAAGGTAAAGTTCATGCAGGACCGCGTCGGCGAAGACTTCGACGGACTCATCATCAGCGTCACCAAGTTCGGCTTCTTCGTTGAATTGATCGATATGTTCATCGAAGGCCTGGTCCCACTCGCCACGCTCACGCACGACCACTTCACGTTCCACGAAAACACGCGGCAGATCATTGGCCAACGATCGCGGAAGGCCTACAGCCTGGGTGATCGGATCCGAGTGCTGGTGGACCGGATTGATCCCGTGCTGCGAAAGATTCAGTTTGCCGTGATGGATGCGGAGCCGGTGCGGAAGGGGAAACCACGGAAGAAGAAACAGAAGGAGAAATGAGGGAACCTGTCCATGAGCATCACACAACTTATAGCTCAGACCGCTGTTACATTCTTTGCAGCGACATTGGGTGCGTTTCTCGGAGCTTACCTGACGCGCCGAACAGAGAAATTCAAACACCTCCAGGAACTGCGCTCAGCCGCCTACATTGATTTTGTGCGTGGCGCTGCGAATGCAGCGCATCGAACAGGCGGCATAGCTGAAGTCGCGGACGCTCGCTGTCGAATTGCGATTTATGGCGGGAAAAGCGTTGTACATTCTCTATCTGAATTCATCGCTCATGGCGCTCAGACTAGCAACCCGAAAGGTATGCAGGCGTTCTCTGAATTGTGCCAGGCAATGCGAACCGAAACTGGACGCGAGTCTGTGTCCTTTGAGTACATCAACCGAGTTCTGTTTAGTATTTAACTAGAATTCAGTTTCTTACGCTGATTGACTCCAAGTGTTTGACTAGAGATTGGTCGGGACGGGCAGATTTGAACTGCCGACCCCTCGCACCCCAAGCGAGTGCTCTACCAGGCTGAGCCACGTCCCGACAGGAAGAAACCTGACTGATGAGTCAGGTGGGGCAGAGCTTCATTCTACACGAAGGCAGCGGCTAAAGCCGTAGTTCTGTTCATCTCCCTGCGGCATGCCTGAAGGCATGCCCTGATACGAATCTTTCCTTCAAGCTGCACTACTATCCGCAAAAAACAGCAAATTCCTCACAATAAGGCTGTTCGGAATGACAAACTGAAATTGCAATGGTGCTACGCGAGAATCGGGTAGCCGAGGTAGCCCAGCATTTGCTTCGCCGCTTCGCGGCCGGTGCGGACGCAGTCGGGAACGCCGATGCCGCTATAGCCATTGCCGGCAAGGGTGAGGCGAGGGGTTTCCTGCAGGATTTGACGGATGCGCTCCAAGCGGTCGAGATGTCCGACGCCGTATTGCGCCATGGCGCCACGCCATTTGTAGACCCGCGCCGCTAAGGGCTCGGCATCCACACCAAGAATATCGTCGAGTTCCCGTCGGACGATGCTGAGAATTTCCGCATCCGAAAGATCGAGTACAGCTTCATCTCGCGAGCCTCCCAGGAAGCAGCGCAAGATACAGCGATTCGCAGGGGCGCGGTGAGGGAATTTATTGTGGACGAAGGTGCAAGCCAGCATGCGCTTGCCTTCGGTTCGTGGAACCAGAAAGCCAAAGCCCGGAGGTAGCGCTGCCTCTATCGTCTCGTCGTAAACAAGGCCTACCGTCACGGAGGAGCTGTAGCGAATCTCCGCCAACTCCTGCGCCAAAACAGGGACGGAATTCCGCAACAACAGCGCCGCCGATTGTGTCGGGACGGCCATGACCACCGCGTCAAAGCTCGACCCACCAGCGTCGGTGTTAACGAGCCAGCCATATTCGCGACGCTGCACCTCGCGAATGGGCAGGCCGATTCGGAGATTTAGAGGAGTCAGGCGCGGAGCGATCGCTGCGACCAGACTTTGCATTCCACCGCGCAACGAAGAAAAAATCGGACGCGGAGCACTCACACTGGGCGCGGCATTTTTGCGCGCCGCCAACATTGCCCTACCCAAGCTCCCGTACTTGGCCTCCATGTCGGCAAAACGCGGCAACACAGCACGGACACTCAGCTGATCAGCTTCCCCTCCATAGACACCTGAGAGCAAAGGGTCAGCCAGGCGCTCCACCATTTCGCGGCCATAGTGGCGCTCGACGAGGGCGGCTACGGTTTCGTCTTCCAGAATGGACGCATGCGGCGGATGGAACAGCTCTTTCGCCATACGCAGCTTGGTGGCTACTGAAAACAAGGGTGAAAAAAGGGTTGGCAATATGCGCGTGGGGACCAGGAACATCAGCCCGTCGGGCATAGCGATTAAGCGGTTGTTGACCAGGATGTAGGTTTTACGTTCGCTGTCGTTCGAGCCGATGATCTGGTCGCCGATGCCGAGTTCGCGGCAAAGATCAGTCGCGGCGGGCTTTTCGCTCAGAAAGGAATCGGGGCCAGCCTCAATCAGGCAGCCCTCAACTTGTTCTGTAACCAGCACGCCTCCTAAACGGTTGGACGCTTCATAAAGAACATAGTCAATGTCGGCGCCCTGCTTCCGCCGCTGCTCAATCTCGTAGGCGGCGCTGAGTCCGGAGATTCCTCCGCCAATAATGGCGATGCGTTTCATGAAATGACTATGGCTGCATGGACTTCGCTGAGTGCTCTTGCACAAAGCGCGCCAGATTTTTCACGTTTTCCACCGGAGTTTCCGGCAGGATTCCGTGACCTAAATTAAAGATGTGGCCCGGGCGTCCGGCGGTGCGCTGCAGAATCTCTTCGGCACGCGACCTAATTTCCTTCCAGTCCGCAAACAGGAGCACAGGATCCAGATTACCCTGTACGGCGCCTTTGAAATCGAGGCTGCGCCAGCCTTCGTCAATGGGCATGCGCCAGTCGACGCCGATTACATCCGCGCCTGTCTCTTTCATGGACGGCAGCAACGTGGCGGAATCCGTTCCAAAATAGATAACCGGCACACCCGTTTTCTTCAGCGCCTGCACCAGTTCCGTCGTGCGTGGCAGCACGGAGCGGCGATAGTCTTCGACGCTGAGGCAGCCCACCCAGCTATCGAAAACCTGAATCACGTCCGCGCCAGCGCGGACCTGCTCAATGGAATACTCGGCAGTCACCGTGACCAGCTTGTGCATGAGTTCGTCCCAGGCACCGGGCGAGTTCCACATCATCTTCTTGGCGTGCAGATAATTGCGCGAACTGCCGCCTTCAATCATGTAGCTGGCAAGAGTAAACGGCGCACCGCAAAATCCAATGACCGGAAGTTTCGAATTGAAATGTGCGCAGACCTTGCGTATGGCCTCTGAGACATAGCCCAGCTCAGAGGCTCGGTGAGTTTGCAAGGCCGCAATGTCTTCAGCGGTACGTAACGGCTTTTCGATTTTCGGGCCTTCTCCGGCCTCAAAATGGAACGGCAAGCCCATGACTTCGAGAGGCAGCAGGAGATCGGCGAAGATAATAGCTGCGTCGACGCCAAGCGCCTCCGCTGCAGTAATAGTGACTTCGGCAGCCAGTTCGGGCTTCTTGCAGATTTCAATCAGCGAATGGCTTTTGCGAACGGCGCGATACTCCGCCATATAGCGGCCAGCCTGCCGCATAAACCATACAGGAACGGTCTCGGTAGGTTGAGCTTTACAAGCGCGAACGAAGAGAGAATTGGGAGCGGCCATGGACTCTCCAATTTAACATCTTCAAGCTACGCGGCGCTGGATCGAGAATACATGTCGCTGCCCAGCGATAAAAGGGGTCCCGCTTGCGCAGGACCCCTTGTCAGTTTCCGGGCAGCTTAAGGGTTGTTACTTCGCTGCGCCCTCATCCGCCTTCCGCGGCTCAGGCAGGGGTTTACGCGGCAGCATTTCTGTCCGATTGGCTGCGCTGTACACCACCGACGCAATAATCGACGAGGCCTGCATCATATCCGCCGGAGGCGCGTGATCATAGGTATCCATATCGGAGTGGTGCGTGACCGTCATGTAGTCCAAGTCGTCCTGAATGAACTGGAACCCCGGCAGCCCGACCGCATCGAAGGAAAGGTGATCGGTACCCCCAGTGTTGCGGATGGTCATACTGCCTGTACCGAGATCGCGGAACGGCGCCAGCCACTGTTCCAAAATCGGACGCATCATGTCATTGCCCTGGAGATACGCACCGCGAATCTGCCCCGCGCCGTTATCCAGATTGAAATAGCCTGCCAACTTGGCGTGCTCTGCGGTCGTCTTCATCGTGGCCGGATCGGCGAAGTGCTGCTTGACGTAGGCTTTCGAACCAAGAAGACCTTCTTCTTCTCCAGTCCACAGGCCAATGCGAACGGTACGATCCATTTTCAAATTCAGCGTTTTCAAGATGCGCATGACTTCAATCATGACCGCGCTGCCTGCACCGTTGTCGGTAGCCCCGGTGCCGCCATGCCAGGAATCGAAGTGAGCGCCAATCATCACAACTTCATCCTTTTTCGCGCCACCGGGTATTTCGCCAACGATATTGAACGAATCCACATCCTTATCAGTGGAAGTTGTCTTCAGGTTGAGACGCAACTTGACGGTCTGCTTCTTCGCCAACAGCCGAGCAATCCGGTTGTACTGTTCGCGCGTGACAGAGAACGTTGGTAAAGCAAGCGGATACTTCGCCTCATGGGCTACGGCTTGTTCGGCAAACGTTAGGCCACCTTTGGCGCGATCGTCGGAGGTGAGCGCGGCGACAGCACCTTCCTGAATTAAGAACTCCTGCAATTTGGAGCGCGTATCCTTAATCTCCTCGAACAACTTATCAATCTGCTCTTCTGTGAGCGACAGCAGAAATCGCCGCAACTTCGTTATGTCTTCCGGAATTTGCATGTTCTTCGGATCCACTGCAGTCTTCTCGGCGGGCTCCGGAGCCTTCGACAACTCTGCGAGTTCCGCCTCGGAATCGCGCTTGAACAAAGCCGTGGCAGTGGGCGGAACGGGATCGGGGTCCGAAAGTAAAACAATTTTGCCTTGTAATTTGCCTTTATGAACAGCGATAAATTTTTCGAGATTTTCCTGCGACTTCTTGGGATTGTAAGTACGTGCGATAGGAGCAAGAATCGGCTCGGCAGTCACGGGGCCTGCAGTAGCGCGGGTCCAGGCGAGCGGCGTGGCGCGCAGATGGGAATAGCGCGGCTCAATCATCTCCACCGAATACTCCTGTAATTCCCAGTTGCGCCCGAACGGGCCCCAAAACTCCATGTGGACATTTTGCAAGCCATATTCTTTCAGCCGCCCTAGGGTCCAGTCGCCGGCTTCCCGCGCCTCCACGGACCCGGTCAAGCGTGGACCATAACGGTCGGTCAACATGGAGAGTGTGTCCATGACATTGGAATGATCGAAAGCTTCCGTCTTAACGCGGTTCACTACGGAAAGGTCAACTTTTTCCTGCGCAACTACAACCAGACTGCAGCGTGCCAATAGAGCTAGTACAAGTAACGTTCGATTACGCTTCACGCGTCCTCCAGGATTTCCAATCAACCTAATACTGTGATTGATCAGGTACAGCAAGGGAATTCTAGCATTCGACGCGAAAGTATCTCGGCCTACCATCAGGTAAGAGACCGGCAGTTCCACAAGTTCCTGACATTATTCCTTCATTCCGCAGCGGCGACCTGATATTGCTCCAGCTTGCCGTCAGGCATTTCGAAGGTCCAGGCGCGCAAGGTTTTCGCCGGGAACCTCACCCGATAAACACGTAACACCATGCCCCCGCGAAGTTCATGCCGCGTTTGAACAAATTCCTGCGGTGCACCGAGTGGAGCCAGGCTGCTGGCGAAATCTTGTAGCGCTTCTGGGCTGAAATAGCTGTTTGCGTCTGAGCTAAACAACGTTCGATCAATAGACCCCTGCTGCAGGCCCGTAAAAATCCGACGCGCCTGTTCCAACTTCTTTGGCGTATCCGGATCTTGAGTGGCGAACAGCAATGGGGCGATTCTGCGACCAATATTTCCTGCGGCAGCGGCGGCGTCCTGATTGGTCAGCACAACAATCGCAGCTCGCTCGTCCGGGAAAACAATATTCTCCGAAGTAAAGCCGGAAACTTCGCCACTGTGTTCCAATTCGCGGCGACCATCCTTGGACTCAACCTCCACACCAAGTCCATAGCGCGTTCCCACACCATTGCTCAGCAGCACGTCAGTCTCAAATTCTTTGTACGAAGCAGGCCGCATCAACTTCTGATCGATGATCGAAATATCCCACTTGGCTAAATCTTCTACTGGCATGGCCAGTTCGCCAGCAGCGAAGAGCCAGCCTTTTCCTTCTTTCGGTGCGGGTCGCAGTGGCGCCAAAGCGAAGCGCATGTAGCCCTGCGGATCGGTATCACCTAGCTTCCCCTGGTCGATGTTGGCGACGCTCTTCATGCCCAAAGGAGAAAATATTTTCTCCTGCAGAAATTGCAGCAGCGGCTCCCCGCTCGCTTTCTCGACAATGACACCTGCGATCACGTAATTCGTATTGCTGTATTGCCATTTCGTTCCAGGATCGAAATCCAGCGGCTTGCGGGCCCACATATCCAGGATCTTTGTTGCGGCAATCGGTTGCAACATGAAAGGAGGAACATAATCTTGCGGCCAATAATCCTGATAGCCAGACGTGTGGGAAAGCAACTGGCGAATCGTAACCTCGCTGGCTCGCGTAAGCGACGGCACAAATTTTGCAACTTTGTCGTCCAGCGAAAGCTTGCCCTGCTCCTGCAATAAAAGAATTGCCGTCGCCGTAAATTGCTTGCTCACTGACCCAATGCTGTAGCGCATGCTTGGTAACGCCGGCATGTGAGAATCTAGTCGGGCAAATCCATACGCTTGCACGTAGGCGATCTGACCATCCTTCACGATGGCAACTGAAGCGCCGGGCACGCCGGTTTGCGCGAGCTCCTCACGAGCAATCTGATCGATCTTCTCCCGAAGAGCGGCGGCCACGACACCCGCAGTTTGCGCAGAGAAAGAAGTAGACACGAGCATCAAGAAGAGGATTGCGGAAACAACAGAGCGGTAAGCAATATTCATAGGAACTCCTTGCTACGGCGGGAGTGTACCACGATTTCGTTAACGGAGGCAGCGTGCCTGAGACATCGACCCTCTACTCGAACTTGACGGTACGCCGGAAAGTGCGAGGGCCTAGGTTGGGTACCTGCTCATCCAACGGCGGTGGTGTATGGAGCATGCGGGCCTGCGATTTCTGTCCTGATCGACGCGGCTGAAAAGGGCGACAAAGCAGCTGCGGAAACGCTGTTCACAACGCTCTACTCGGAATTGCACCGGCTCGTCCGCATCTGGATCAGGTCCTTGCGTTGCCCGCCGAGAATCGCCCGGCCTGGCTGGCGTCGTTTCGCGAGCGGAATCCAGAACTTGGCGAACTCCTGCAATCGCTTTTCAAAGAACACCGCGTACTGGTATAGGCGCCAATTGCCTGCCATGCCAACTGGCTTGAGTACGACGCCCGGCCCTTTTTCGAGGAATTCTTGCTCGGGTAACGGCGCGGGCGACAAACTGGTTTACTCAACGGGTTGGGTTCTGTTCGACAAGAACGATCCGACCAAAGTTCTTTCGCGCTCCCAGCAGCCCATGTTCTCACCCGCGCCCGAATGGGAAAACGTTGGGCAGGTTCCAAACGTGGTGTTCGTCGAAGGGCTCGTACGAGAAGAAAAGCGTTGGCTTTTCTATTACGGCGCAGACAAGAACATCGGTGTCGCTGCTGCCCCAATCTTCTAATTTCAAGCTCGTGGAAGCAAGAGTGCCGCGAGGTTAAATTGTCCCCAAGGCGAACGGAGCGAGACACTCAAAGACAAGCTGGCGTGGATTCTCACTGACGGGTTGAGTTTCCGCTGGAAAGGCCTTCCGCCGCTGCCGCTTGGTTGTCGCGAATTTTCTGGATAGCTGCTGCAATCTCCTGCATATCTTCCTCGTCGCCCAGCAGTGCCGGTTGAGGGATCCATACGGATTCCCACGCGGCTTGGTGCGTTACCGGGAATTCCTGCTGCAAGAAAGCGTGCTTTTCGGTCTTTTGCGCGCCGCTCAGCCGTTCCCGGTAAGCTCCGGTCTGGAATACGGCAAGCTTGTGCAGCGGCGGATAGCTGGCTTGGTTCGGAATTCCTTCAGCATTCATTGCTTTGATGAACTGCTCCGTGGACGCATTGGTGAACACCTTGGGATCGACGTGAAAAATATAGGCGTAGCTGCCGTTGCGGGTACAGCGCGGGTCAAGCCTCTGCGGAGTGATACCTTCGATGGCCCCCAATAGACGGTCCAGTGTGCGCGCGTTTTTGTGACGCAAGGCGGTCTGTGAGTCCAGTCGCGTGAGCTGCGCGCTCAGTACTGCGCCCTGCCACTCACTCAGACGGTAGTTTGAGCCGTTGATGAAGTGGCTGTAAAACCACTCGCCCGGCATGCGCCCGCAATCGTGAACGGAGCGCGCTTGCCGCTCGACCTTGTCATCTCTTGTGATGATGATGCCACCCTCGCCCGCAGTCATGAGCTTACTGGACTGGAAACTGAAGGTTCCGGCGGCGCCAAATGTTCCGACGCGCTGCCCTTGCCACTCACTGGCATGGGCATGAGCGCAGTCTTCCACTAACAAGATGTTGTGTCGTGCGGCGATCTCACAGAGACGTGTCAGATCCGCAGGATGCCCGCCCATGTGGACCGCGATGATAGCTTTCGTGCGAGGAGTGATGGCCGCTTCGGCAAGGTCAGGATCGATGCAATGTGTCTCTGGGCGGACGTCCACAAGGACCGGCAACGCACCCGCCATGAGCACGGCGCTGGCGGTGGCGACAAACGTGAAATTAGGGACGATGACCTCGTCCCCGGGTCCAACTCCCAATGCGGCCACAACTACTTCAAGCGCTGCGGTGCCGTTGGTGATCGCGATGCCGTGAGGGGCGCCGTGGAACTTTGCAAAAGCGCGCTCGAATTCGAGCGTCTTCGTGCCTGGTGTCCGCCACCATACGCGGCTCTCTAGAACTTCAGTGACCGCATGGCGCTCTAATTCATCAAACTGCGGCCAGACGGGGAAGGGTTTTCGTTTCGTCTTTGGGCCACCGAGAAGTGCGAGTGCTGGCATGATTACGCTCTCCTTATAAATACGTCAAAATGCTGCAATCTCCGTGTTGCCGGTTTCCTGGCTACCAAGCAGCTGTTGTGATCGATCGCGCTGGTACCTTTATGGAAACAACATGGCTGTGCTGAACCAAATTCAGGTCAGCTTCAGTTGTGTTGCTATTCAAGATTTGCGCCACCACGCCCCCTTCAGGTGTTTTGAATGCCATCACGCGCACGCCCTTTGTCTTCCCGGTGGTCTGAATACGAACAGCACCTGGCCTCACGAATTTGCTGAAATGGGCGAGATAGTAGTATGTGCCTGTGTAAGTAATCTCGTGGGTCGTCTTGTTGATGATCACGACCGGATGCTGCGAATTAGGGTCTGGATTTCCGTGAATCGGCGAGATCGCCCATGGACCACCAGTTTCGTCCAGGATGGCATTCCAGTAGAGCCAAGCGGATGTGCCAGCCTCCAGGTCGTTGAAGATGATGTTGCCCCAAACATCTCCATCGTCGAATTCGTAGATGGGAAGCTTCTTATTCTTTGGGTAGCCCGCTTCGTAGGCGTAGCAGAGTTCGTCCATCCAGAAAGGTAAGTCGGAATACTTCGCTTCCAGGGCTGCGATCTTGTCGAAGTTCTTGAAGTCGTAGCCGTGGTAGGCGACTGCCGATAGAAACTTCCGGGCGGCTGGATCGTCTAGGACCACCGGATATCGCAGGAAGGCTTTTCCGCGTTCGGGAGCCTCGCTGAGCATCAGCTTGGTGGACAGTCCAGACTGCTGCAGCGCAGGGCCTACGTGGTCGCGGATCAGCACGCGGATTTCCGGATACTTGATCTTGGTGTAAACCTGTTCCGGTTCGTTAAACAGGCTGAGGTAGTCTATGTTGATGCCGCGCTTTTTATACTCTTCCAGGTAGCGCAGGAAGTATTTCGCGAGCACGGGATAATACTTTGGCTGGATATCCTGATGCTTCTTGACGTCATAGAGCATCCAGTCGGGTGGATAGTCCATCGGTGACTGCAATGCGAAGTTGCCGTACTTGCGCGCGCGCAGGATGTAGGTGCCTACTCCATTGGGGCCAAAATCGCGCTCGACGGAAAAGTTCTTGAGGTCGGTATCGCCCGGGGTGTCATCGTAGGTATACCAAGGACCCGCCGATTGAAAGTCGGTGCCCGCGATTGGCGTCTTCATCGCGGTGTAGCCAGCACCATCTTTCGGGTCGAAGAGCGCTCGCAGGACTTCTTCCTGCTTGTCCGCGGGGAGCGTGTTCAAGGTCATAATGCCGGCTTCCATGATGGAAGCGCCAAAGCCCGCCATGGTCTGGTACTTCACGCCATCGTTGATTTCGAAAGTAGCTCCGCTGGCGGGCTTGCCTTCAACAAACTGCAAGTCGGGCTTGGCCTTCAGGCGGTCTCCGCCATTCGAAGAGCTGTAAACCTTGACCGTCTGCGCCGATAATACTGACGATAGGAGAAGACAGTAACCAACTACCAGGATGCGGGTTTTGCCGAAACGTGTGAGCATGAGATTTTTCCTAAGTCACTTTCGCAAAGTTTACGAGTGATCAGAACGTGTACTTGAGCGCGAATTCGATCTGTCGATTGTCGGTGGCGGTGTTGGAAATGCCGTTGCCACCGGGAACATCGGGATTGCTAGTCGAACCCCCGCCGGGCAGACCGAAATTTGGGTGATTGAACAGATTGAAGAACTCAGCCCTGAATTCTAGATGCTGCGATTCACGAATATCAAAGGTCTTCTGCAGTACGAAATCCACGTTCACTAAATCGGGACCGCGCAGGTTACCTATGCGCGAGTTGCCGAATACGTGAGCCGAACCCTGTCCGTTCGCCAACGCCGGCGTTGCAAACGCTTCTGGGTTGTACCAGCACTGCAGCGTTTGCTTCCCTGGTGTGCATCCAAAACCGTTTGGATCCGAGAAGGTTGCTGGATCAGGAATGAAGTTGAAATCGTAGGGGTTGTGAATCTGGTCCGGACGGGGGCTGAAGCTCCCGGTATTCGTGATGTCCGAAGAGAGTACGGCAGTGACTGCCTCGCCGCTTTGTACCGCCGTGATGCCAGAAACCTGCCAGCCGCCGAAGGCTGCTTCCGCGAGGCCGCCCATGTGCCCGAGGAAAGCATGCCCGCGTCCAAGGGGGAGTTCGTAAATGTAGCTGACGGACAAGCGATGACGAAGGTCCGGGGCGACGGGCCCGTGCTCACGGTTTACGTTGTAGGAGTTTTGGATGAACCCTCCGACGTTGCCGTCGGCGTTGCCCAGGTTTTTGGCGAACGTGTATGCCGCGAGGATATTGAAGCCATTCGCCATCCGCTTATTCAGCGATGTCTGGAAGGCGTTGTAGAACATGTGGAGCTGCGCAAAATCCAGCGGCAAAACCGCAGTCAGATTGGGCTGTGTGGCAAAGTAGCGTCGCCCAAAATTCGGCTGTGTGCAGGCTCCAGTGGAATCGACTGTGCCGCAAAAGTTTGTGTCAAGATTTTGTGTTGGTTGATTGAGGTCGCTGGCCTCATGATTCCACAAGCGGTATGCCTTCGTTCCAACGTAGGCAACCTGCGCAACCCAGTTCTTTCCGAACTGATGTTGCAGGTTCAAATTCCATTCTAAGATTTTCGGCACAGTGCGCTTCGAGCCAGTCGTCTTTACGGGGCCGGATATGTTGATCGCGTCGCCGACGGGGATCGCTGCCGGGAAACCGTTCGAGACCTTTTGAGAGGCAGACGGGATGGCCCCAGGGTTGAAAGTACTTGCGTAGAACGCCAGCTGGGGCGGATTCAATCCAAGATCATCAAAGATGTTGGCTTCCGCCGCGTAAAAAACGCCGAATCCGCTACGGACAACTGTGCTGTGCGGCAGCGACCACGACAAACCGATGCGGGGCGCCCAATTGCTCTTATCAAATTGCACCCCAGCGTGAGATACTGCGCCCGGTCCGTAAGCGCTTATTACGATTCCGCGGTTCAAATCAAAGTTGCTAACGCGGCCATTGGGCGGTGCTGTGATTTCATAGCGCAACCCCACGTTGACTGTGAGGTTCGAGCGCACATGCCAGTCATCTTGCACGAATTGAGAAAGGTCCCAATAGCGCGTGGGATAGAGGCCCGGGAGGAAGTCCTGTTCGTTCTGCTGCGGATATCCGAGCAGCAAGTCGGCAACGCCAGCTCCGCCATTCGTCGTTGCCAGGTCGTTCGTGTAGTTGCCGCCAAACACGAACAGTCCACGTGGAGCAGTCAACTGAAAGAAGTTTCGCTGCTGGCGCCGGAAGTCAATTCCGAATTTCAAAGAATGCCGGCCATGCACCCACGTGATGGCATCCGCCGCTTGAAAGATATTCTCAAACGCATGTTCGGGCAAAAATTCCGAATCTCCTAAAGGATCTTTGCCAGCGATATCAATATTTGTGAGCCCCGAAGAGTTGGCGTCTCCGCGATTCGCGTTCGGGATTCCCAATACGTCCGTGCCAACCTTTTTCCCAAAGTTGAAGGGCAACGCATTCACGGCGTAGCGAAAGATTCCGCCGTGTAAGTCATTAAGCACGTGCGTGGAAAATGTATGTGTGTAACCGAGGCCCAAGTGTTGGCCGCGGATGTTGCTGCGGCTGGGGCAACAATCCGATCCGCCTTTGTCGCCTAATGGTCCGGGATGCGCGCTGTGGATGTCCGAAAAGCTGTAGGAGCCGAAAATCTGGTCCTGCTCACGAAAACGGTGATCCACACGCACATCGAAGGAATTCTGATCGTTTAACGTGTTCTGGTTTGAGCGATAGTTCTGCGAAGTTCCGGAGTCGGTCGGATTGGGATAATAATTCGCGATATTCTGTCCGACAGGGTCAATCCGGCTGGAGGGAATAGCGTTTCCCGCAAACGGCGCCCTCAAGCTTACCACGGGATGATTGCCTGATGGATCGGAGTTATTGCAAACGTAGGACGTTGTGGTGAGAGGATCAAAGATCGCTCCAGTGTCGAACTGGGGATCCGTGGTCGCTGGCTGCCCCGGCAGATCACAGGGAGAAAATGTATTTCCTGTCAGCGCGAAAATGCCTTGCCGCTCATTGACCGTAGGTACGCTGGCGACAAACGGCTGGCTGTTGCGAAGGCGGGATCCTTCGTAGTCGCCGAAGATAAACGTACGGTCTTTATGAATCGGTCCGCCGAGAAAAGCTCCAAACTGGTTTCGTTTGAACGGCTGTTTGCCCTGGTTGAAGTAGTTCACCGCATCCAGTTTGTCGTTGCGCAGGAACTCGTAGAGTCCGCCATGAATCTTGTTGCTTCCGGACTTTAGCACTACGTTCACGGCCGCGCCGCCGCGCCCAAACTCCGCCGTCATGGAGTTTTCTTCTGTCTTGAATTCCTGGATAGCATCGGGCGGGGGCAGCACAATCGTGCCCCCCAATCCGAATTCATTGTTATCGACGCCATTTAGCAGAAAGTTATTGTTGGAGACGCGCAGTCCGTTGACGGAGATGGCTTCGTTCGCACGTTCGTTTTCAAAAACGCCGCCGCTGACGTTCGACCCAGTCTGTCCGCCAGTCACACCGGGACCGAGATAGGCCAGCTGAATGAAGTTACGTCCGTTGAGAGGTAAGTCCGAAATGCGTCGCTGCGTTTCAACCGTGCCTAACGAGGATTCCTCAGTCTGCAGCAGTGGGACGGAGGTGGTCACCTCAACTGTTTCGGTGGTTGCGCCAACACGCAGCGCGAGGTCAACTCGAACAATCTGGTTCACGCTGACTTCAACGCTGGCCTCTACAATTCTCTGGAAGCCTTCCTTCTCTGCGGTTACGGAATAGATTCCAACACGAAGCAAGGTCGCAGAAAAATTCCCGCTGTCATCCGTGGTGACCTTCGTGGACTGGTTCGCTGCGAGATTGGTGATGGTGACGGCCGCGCCAGCCACGCGAGCTCCGGCGGAGTCCGTGACCGTTCCAACGATGCCACCGCGGTCCAGTTGGGCTACTGCTGGTTGCACTGCAAATAAGCAAATGATGATAGAAGTGCTGAGAAGTGCCAAAAAACGATTCTGGCCGCACATTGGAGCCTCCAAGCTTTTGTAGACTCGCCCGCACTTCGGCACTGATTATCCGGGCCCCCTAGTTATATCTCATGGCGCTGCCGTGTCAAGGAGATGACGCATTACGCAGCATGTAATCGTAATTCCGCAATGTTTTGCCTTCGACAAGCGCGCAAAATTCCGTTAAGGTGATCGGCTCAAGAGATTTGATACCGCCGAGGAGATTATGTATGCCGCGAGCTGCGTTGTTTTTGGTCCTGCTGTGTTCGATTGCTTCTGCGCAAACGCCGCAAGGTGAAACTCCAAAGACTCGTTTGGAAACTTTGCAGAATAAAACGATCCTGGTCTTTACGCCGCATCCCGACGATGATGTGTTCGGTGCCGGCGGCACGATTGCGCTGCTCAATCGCAACCACAACAAAGTTTTCGTAGTGGTCTATACCAACGATGACAAGGGGTCCTACGACCCGGAGATGAATTCGCAGAAGTTGGCGAAGATTCGCCGGGCAGAGCAGGAAGTTTCCGAAGGTTTGCTGGGCACACCCAAGGAAAACGTTTTCTGGATGGGCTATGACGACGGCATGCTGGAGTACGCGCCGCAGCCCAAGCTTACCGAGGAAGCTACCGCCATCATCCGCCGCATTCGTCCAGATGTCTTATTGAGCGTGGATCCCGGCGAGTGGTATGCGCGCTGGCACAAAACCGATCACCGCATGGCCGCGTCCAATACGATTGATGCCATAAGGGCAGCAGAGTTCTGGCTGTATTTTCCTAACCAACGCCTACAGCAGGGACTGGAACCGTACAAGGTTCCGGAAATGTATTTCTTTTACCCATCGCCGCAAGAGGCCAACTATTTCGTGAATATTGAGTCCGTTGCAGATTTGAAGTTTGAAGCAGCGACTAAGCAGGTCAGTCAGTTTGATCCTGCCGTCAGCAAGTACCGCGCGGATTGGGATCCGAAAGATTTGGCCAAAGCGAAAGACGAGATGCGTGGTGAGCAACCGAAGAAAGACGGCCATTACGTTGAGGCTTTCCGCTATGCCACGGGATTCGTTCAATACTGATTTGTACGATTGAAAGTAAGCGCTAAAAGGAGTTGCCATGCGTGCAGTGGTCTGTGAGGTCGCGGCGACGTGATCCAAGTTGAGAAGGTAGACTACCGCGGCTGGCACAATACGTATCGACTCACCAATGGAATTGTTGACGTGATTGTGTTGGCTGACGTAGGTCCACGAGTCGTTTACTACGGACTGTGCGGCCGCGAAAACCAGTTCCATGAATTGAGCGATCAGTTCGGGCTGCGCGGCGGAAATGAGTTTCGTCTTTATGGTGGGCACCGCCTCTGGGTTTGGCCGGAGACGGAGCGCACCTACTTTCCCGACAATCAGCTCGTCGAAGTACACATCTCTCCAAGTGGTGCGACATTCACCGCGCCAGTTGAAGCGGCAGCGCCCGGTACGTCACTGCAAAAGAAGATCACCATTGAACTCGATGAATCGGGCACCCGCGTAAGTCTATGCCACACGGTCTCCAATTGCGCTGTACAGTCAACAGAACTTGCCGTATGGACGCCCACGGTTCTTCGCGGAGGTGGTCGCGCTATTCTTCCTTTTCCGCCTCGTGCCGCAATGGACAAAAATCATTTCCAATCTGTCGCCCCGCTCGCTCTTTGGTCTTTTACAGACTTTACCGATCGGCGATGGGTGCTGGGCAAAGACTTCTTGCAACTGTCTCACGACGATAAGCCTTCAGGACGTTTCCCGGAGCAGATGAGCGGACTCTTCGCTACTGATGGATGGGGGGCTTATGTACGTGATTGCTTTGTTTTTCTGAAGCGAGCCGCAGTGGTCCAAGGTGCCCGTTATCCTGATTTTGGCTGCAATTTCGAGGTATTTACAAACCCTGAGTTCTTGGAGTTGGAGACTCTGAGTCCCGTTGTAAATTTGAGCCCAGGGGCAGAGGCCCACCACACAGAGCATTGGTGGCTGTTTGGCGGAGTTGAGCTCGACGGGACAGAAGATTCGATTCAGTCGGCCATTCTTCCTTGCGTTGAGAGAACAAGAGAACAAAGTGCGGGACCGCCTGGCGGCTACCACAAAAGCAAGCGGTAGCGTTCGATGCGTGCGGGCGGTCAGTAGCAGTATGTGCCAATCGTATGAGCGTTCGGTAATTTGTGTTGCCGTAGGTGGTACACGATTTTTTTCGGAGCGATTGACGCATGGCTCGGCCCGGAACAATTTGGTCCAATTCGCTTCGTAGGAAAGGAATAAGGAATATGCGGTCTATTCATCAGTTCAACCGCTGCATAACATTCGCAGGTTTGATGCTCACTACTCAACTCGTTGTTGCCGCCGAGCCCTATCCCGTCACGATACAGCACGGCGTCGAAGCCAAGATGCGCGATGGAACGGTGCTGAAGGCCGACATCTATCGACCGACAGCGGCCGGGGAATTCCCTGTCATCCTCACTCGCACTCCTTACGACAAGGAGGGCGAGGTCGACTTCGGATTGAAAACTGCAGCGCGCGGCTATGTCGTGATCAACCAGGATGTTCGGGGGCGCTACACATCAGATGGCGAATGGTATCCCTTCTTGCATGAATCGAGTGATGGCTATGACACGGTTGAGTGGGCGGCAGCGTTGCCCTTCTCGAACGGAAAAGTGGCCATGCATGGTGGCTCGTACGTTGGCGCCACCCAAATGCTGGCAGCCATCGCGCATCCGCCACATCTTGCTGGCATATGTCCGGTCGTGACCGCCAGCAACTACCACGATGGTTGGACCTACCAGGGCGGTGCATTCGAGCAATGGTTCAATGAATCGTGGACATCGGGCTTGGCTCAAGACACCTTCAACCGCACGGTGCGGAACCACACGAATGCTCTGTACGGGATTCAGACTCTTCCTCTGACCGTATACCCGCTTTTTACGTTGCCCCGGGAATTGTCGAATTCAGAACAGATTCACTCACTCGCTCCCTACTTTCTTGATTGGCTTGGGCATCCGAGCTACGACGACTATTGGAGACGTTGGTCAATCGAGGAGCACTATGCCGACATCACCGTACCCTCTTTAACGATCGCAGCTTGGTATGACATTTTTCTCGGCGGGTCCTTGCGCAACTACGCAGGCCTCAAGTCACACGCCGGAAGCGAAGCAGCACGCTCGGGGCAGCGCTTGCTCATAACGATTGGGGGACACGCAGGTTCAGGACGCAAGATAGGCGAAGTAGACTTTGGCCCGGCGGCGGAGTTCGACGAAGACGCAATTGCATTGGCTTGGTACGACCACCTGCTCAAGGGTATCGATAACGATTTTGCTAGCTCAAAACCAGTGAAACTTTTTGTCATGGGCGCCAATCAATGGCGCGAAGAGGATGACTGGCCCTTAGCTCGTGCCCATACAGCCAAGTATTTCCTCCACTCGGCTGGAAAGGCGAACTCCCTACTCGGCGACGGCACCCTTACCAGAGCAGCGCCGCGTTCAGAGGAGCCTGACCACTACCTCTACGACCCGAGCAGCCCTGCTCCCACGGTGGGCGGCCCCCTATGCTGCGACGGCGAGCATCTTGCCCCTGGACCTCGCGATCAGCGCTTGGTGGAGGCACGCTCAGATGTCCTAATCTATTCAACCCCTCCACTAGCCCAGGATCTCGAAGTCACTGGCCCGGTTCAGCTCGAGCTTTTCGCAAAGTCTTCCGCCGTCGACACGGACTTTGTTGGCAAACTGGTGGATGTCTGGCCGGATGGATTCGCTCAAAATCTGACAGAAGGAATTGTCCGCGCACGCTACCGCAATTCGCAGGAAAAGCCGGAGTTCATGAACCCAGGCCAAGTCTACAAGTTCACCATCGACCTGTGGTCAACCAGCAATGTCTTTCTCAAAGGACACCGGTTACGCTTGGAAATCAGCAGCAGTAATTTTCCTCGCTTTGATCGAAATATGAATACCGGCCAAGATACCGCGGTTGCCAGCAAGCCGGTGCCTGCGACGAATACGATTTACCACGACGCTGAGCACCCCTCGACTGTGATCCTATCAATTGTGGCAACACCCTAAAATCACCTTGATCTGGTTGGCGGGCCGCAGCTGCAAGCGGAGCTCTGGTGGTAGAAAGCGAGGCTAGTTGGTGCTCTCTAGTTTTCTACCGGGGCGCGAAACAATCTTGAACGACAATCGAACTGCCTTAGGCTAAGCAGCCTCCTCGCCTTTCGCGCCAGCATTCTCTGAGCTTGCTGTGCTCTTGGCAGGGTCAAGCTCGGGTCCTGTACCGCAGTTGTAGATAACTTCCACCTTAGGAAGGACTGGCGGTGCACGCAGTCGGGTGCTAACCCTTCTCCGGCATGATTTCCCTGCTTAACAGGGACAAATACAGGAAATTATCGAAAGTTGGACCCAGAAATCGGGCACTCTAGTCTCCAAGTTGCACATTCGGCTAGGAGAAAGTGTTGCCTTCGGCTTCAATCGAACAGGGAATTATCAGGGAGGTATCAGGAGATTAAATTCCCTGAAAAGGCAATCTGCTACAGCAAACCTCCTACAATCTCAAGGACGAGGCCCTTTCAGAAAATGGGGGACGACTGGTGCGTTCGAATCCTGTTCGGGTACCGGGCAACTGGTATCCCTACAGCGATCTCACAACGCTCGGCGTCTGCCGTTGTCCATGGGATGAGGGCCGCACGGAGTTAAGCCACCGCTTCAATTCCATAAGACAAAATCCGAGTCTGCACTTCCAACCCCCGCACGGACCCGGACGGGCGCTGATTAGCGCATCCGGTTCTTATCAATTACTCTCCACCGTCAGGCAAATTCCTCGTTCGCCTAAACGATAGCAATCAACGCATTTTTTTCAGACT
This sequence comes from Acidobacteriaceae bacterium, assembly GCA_025352065.1. Lineage (GTDB taxonomy): Bacteria > Acidobacteriota > Terriglobia > Terriglobales > Acidobacteriaceae > JANXUC01. The sequence continues at coordinate 20,013 of JANXUC010000033.1, forward strand.
TTAATTATCGGCGGAATGTACGCGAATTACTTAGGAGCTACTTGCTCAACTCAAACTCGATCTTCGCAACACCGTACCCCGTCGCTCCAACGGGACGCTGACTCCTGAACGAATGCAGACTTGACAACGGAATTGCGCGGAAGATCCCGGCAGGATCACCAATTTTCGTCAGCGGCTGCAGAGATTCTCGGTCTCTGCTGAAGAGCACTACCATCATTTGATGCTGCTGCGATTTGCCCTCTGGAATATAGTTCTCGATAGTGAAGCTGTGGTCAGAAGGAATTTGCGAGTCTCCAGCAGTAACTTGCTTTAGGGTTTGATATTGATTCGGTAGAATTACAATTGCCTTCTGGTCTCCCTCGCCCCAACTGAGTACAGCGAAGAAGCCCTGGTCGGGTGCTTGGCAATGGAGTACCGATTTCTGCCCGTCTTTGTAATTGGGCTGATCCGTCCGGCAGGTCACCGAGAAGGTCGCCTGTTTCACAATGCTGTCCAATTCTTCCTTGATATTCGCATCTGGAATCGGATGTGGTGCTGGACCTAATTCTTCAAAACATGGTTTTTCCATGCGATCGCCCATTTCCGCGGAGACAAGCAATTGCGGGTCCTGTTTAAACTCGAGGATCCTGTTCGTCTCTTGGACATTCGCGAATGTACGCTGAAACAGCGACTGGCAACTCATCGCTTTTCCGCCGCTTCCATCGGCGATGAGTTTGAGAAAAGCATCGGTGAAAACCCCATGCGGTTCGTGGTCAAAGGTGGTAAGCTTGTCCCCAAACTCCTGCAGCGTGCGACGACTGATGTCTAATGCATACTGGCGATTGGAAGCTGCGGCAAAGTAGATTGCATGTCGGTACGGGAGCGTCTGAATTGCCTTAGAAGATAAGGCGCGCTCAGCAGCCTGGATTCTCTCACTGCTCACATCGCCCCTTGTCAGTTCCGCAAGGCTGCTGTAACGCCGAGACCAGCCCGAACTTATCGATTTCGCGCTTTCTCCGGAGAAGCAAGCATCGAAAGCAACAATGACCTCTGCTTTTTCGTCGAGCTTCGCTAAACGCGGTTTCAGATCCCGCGTTCCTACAATCAGTTGTTCCAAGACTTGCTCCTGCGTACCAGGTCGAATGTCGCTTGATTTTAGCGATCATCCGGCAGCGTTTCTCTGCCGTTCAGACTGTGTGGCGGAGAAGCGTGAATTCGAACTTCCGGTACAGCTTTGCATCCCTGGACCTTATGAACATGGCGTTCCAATCCACCCCTCCGAGCGAAGTTGAGGACGGCGTGTGGATTCTGAGTCCGAAGCGCGTAGCGATTCCAAGTTGGTTCGGCGATGTAGATGGTTCGTCTGCCGATCTAAGAAAATACGCCTGGGCCAATGAAAACACGGAGCTTAGACAGTTGCCGGAGAATCTTGTTAAAGACAACTTGCCCATACCAGTTGGTCCGGTTTCCTCGATTGTTTTTGGCGAACGAAACGCGACTGTGGCCGCCTTCAAAGGAAGAGGTGCAGCGAAACCTCAGTCCAGGAATCGGTGGACTGACGGCAACGACTGACTGCCCGCATGCCGTTCAGAAAATACGAACTCTTTCTCTGTCGCGCCTCGGAAGTGCTAGCTGATTCCGAACTTTAGCAAATCGTACGCCAAACGATTTTTGTTTTTCTTATATGTATATGTGTACCTGGCGCCACCCGCCTTCGGAAGGCGGCCGTTCTTGCTTGCCTATGCAGTCATTTCGCTTCGCCCCCACCGCCGAGGGCTTAGGAACGGACTCAACTTGGCAGTCGCGATGGGGCGCAAGCCTCGAACCCAAACGACCAGGGTGGTGAGCGCAATCGCCTGGCGGAAATGGATTGTTTGACTTGCTCTTGGGCGCGATCTAACATGATCCGAATTGTCGAACGAAACGCCACTTGCGGGTAGAACCTTCGGCCGCTACCAACTGCTGGAGTTGGTAGCTGTCAGTGGAATGGGTGTGGTTTACCGCGCATGGGACCCGAGGCTTCAATGTATTGATGCCATCAAACTCCTTAGCGAAGACACGATTCCCGACGAGTCTGCCCGCCGGCAACTCGAAAAGGAAGCGCAAATCGCCACTTCCTTGGACCACCCCAATATCTGTCGAATCAAGAACTTCGTAGATGAACCTAGCCAAGCTGGCATTGTGATGGAGTTCGTCGAAGGGCAGGTTCTGACGAATGTAATTCCCGCTCACGTAGGTCTTCCTTTCGAACTTGTCGTCGCCTATGGCATCGAGATCGCCAAGGCTGTTTCTTGCGCACACGAGCATGGCGTCATTCATCGGGATCTCAAGAGCGGCAACGTGATGGTTAATCGCGCCGGCCAGATAAAGCTGCTAGATTTCGGTCTTTCGAAGATTCAACGGCGTATCGAGATTCCCAAGTCCCTTGAGACCGTCGATAAAATCCCCGGCTCTGATGCAATTGCGGGAACGCCTCCGTACTGGCCTCCTGAAGTGCTGAGACGTTATCCGAGCGACACCCGCAGCGACATTTGGAGCCTCGGTGTACTGTTGTACGAAATGGCCAGCGGTCAAATGCCATTCAGAGGAGCGACAATTGTTGAGTTAGGGTGCGCGATATTGAACGAGCCTCCTTTGCCGCTGCCCGATCACGTTCCGGGCTCGCTTTCGACAATCATCCACCGTTGCTTGCGGAAAGAGTTAAGCCAGCGATACCAGGATGTCAATGAAATACGGGTTGCGCTTGAAGCAATCGAGCCCCGCGATCATGGCGCTCCTCAACGAAGACAAGCCGCGAACTGGCAACCACCTGCGATTCGTTCGGTTGCGGTACTGCCGCTAGAGAATCTTTCGGGTATCCCCGAGCAAGAATACTTTGCCGATGGCCTGACCGAATCACTGATCACAGCCCTTGCCAAAATCAGCGGATTGCGGGTTATTTCTCGCACTTCGGTCATGCAGTACAAGCGTGTCCCCAAGATGCTTCCTCAGATCGCGCGTGAATTGAGTGTGGACGCCATCGTCGAGGGATCTGTAAGGCGCGAAGGCAATCGGGTGCGCATTACAGCGGAGTTGATCGCGGGCCGCACCGATGAGCATCTTTGGACGGAAACCTACGACCGAGACCTCCGCGATGTTCTGACTTTGCAGTCGGAAGTCGCCGCAGCGATTGCTGCTGAGATACGCGCTAAGTTGCACAGCTCACTGGAACCGTTGGCGGCGGAGCGAGACCTTCCGCCGGGAGGCTCAAGACAAGAACCCTCCCTCTCGGAGGTAAAGGATCTCGGAAACGAGAGTTTGAAGCGATCTGGGCCGGTCGATCCTACGGCATTCGATCTCTACCTGAAGGGTCGACATTTCTGGAACAACCAGGGGAGAGACCAGGATTTCCGGAAAGCAGTGGAGTTCTACCAGAAAGCAATCGAGATCGATCCACGGTCTGCACTGGCCTATGCCGGCTTAGCTCACTGTTTTCTTTTGATGGGCACCGGAGAATATGGCATTAAAGCGCCAGCCGAGATCATGCCCAAGGCAAAGGAGGCCGCTCTCAAGGCTCTGAGTATTGATGATTCGAACGCAGAAGCGCACTTGTCATTGGCGATGGTGAAGTTCCGCTTTGATTGGGACTGGAAGAACGCGGAAAAGGAGTTCAAGCGCGCGATTGAACTCAATCACGGCTACTCCGTGGCCCACTACTGGTACTCGGTTTACCTTGTGGTTGGAGGGCGCTTCGATGAAAGCTTTGTCGAAGCGAAAACCGCCCGGCAACTTAGTCCCTTGTCGCCGATCATGCACTTTGGCTTGGGATTATTACTTTATGCATCAGGACAGAATGAGGAGGCGATCGAGCAGCTTCGTGACACCGTCGCGATGGATGCCAAGTTTCCGCTCTCGCACCTCGTCCTCGGACTGACGTATGGACGGAAAGGCAGATTCGACGAAGCGATTGCCGAGCTCAAGGAAGCCTTGGCGATCGGCGGCGCAAGGCCTCTTTGGTCAGGTTTCTTGGGGTATATGTACGCGGTGTCCGGAAGAACTGCGGACGCCGTCGAGATCTTGCACGAATTGCAGGCTGCATCAATGCACTTCTACGTTCCGCCCACCGCTTTTGCCATCGTGTATGCCGGCCTGGGGATGATCGATGATTCCTTTCATTGGCTGGACAAGGCTATTGGCGAGCGCGACGGGCTCTTGATCTACCTAAAAATCGGGGCCGTCTTTGACAACTTGCGGTTGGATCGGCGATTTCCGGGAATCTTGAATCGAGTGGGATTGCAGGGAGACCCCGGGCTCGATGTCATCCATCCTTTAACGCACGAAGTTGGGCAGAAAAATGTCCCGCGCCCAATACCAGATCCAGTGCTGCCTCGGCCTTGGCCGGCCATCGTTCTAGGACTGGTCCTTGGTGTAATCGTCGTCTATTTCGGGGTGCAATATGCCCGCGAGTGGTTTTGGCCGCCGAGGCTGATGTTGGCGGTCCAGCAGTTCAAGACGTTCGGTGGCGACACTGATGCGCTGCGCCCCGCCGAGATTGTGCGAGAAGAGATATTTACTCGATTGAGCGCACTTCATCCACGAAGGCTGGGAGTGGTCGAACTAACAACAACAGAATCCGAGCTCAGCCTTGAACAAGTCTGTGAGCGTCGTAAATCGACTTACGTTCTAGCAGGTGGGGTTCAGCACGCCGGCAATCAAATCGTTATCACTAATCAGCTGGTATTATGCATTGACCTCACGGGCATAGTCGGCGACCGACACGTGACCGACGCCAATGGATCAAACATAGGGCCAGTTGTCGACGACATGGTGCGGAAGGTCTTGGCTGCACTCCCCAAAGACCTACAACCTGAGCATCCAGTGAATCCCAAGGCGTACGAGGCCTATTTAAACGGACGTTTCCTTTGGAATCGGCGAACTACACAGAGCCTTACGGAAGCCATTTCTTCCTTCCAAAAAGCAATCGAATACGACGACACCTATGCGCCCTCTTATGCGGGCTTGGCGGACTGTTATGCGCTCTTGGGATCTGCTCCCTATACGACGCTAACGCCGAACGAGGCCTTCCCCAAAGCGAAGGCCAATGCCCGAAAAGCGCTGGAATTAGATGAAGGACTCGCAGAGGCTCATGTGTCTCTGGCGTATTCCGCGCTTGTCTACGATTGGAACTACCCGGAGGCTGAAAAGGAATTTAGAAAAGCCATCAAGTTGCGGCCGGGCTACGCTACGGCGCATCAGTATTACGCCTATTACTTGACTGCTACGGGAGACGTAAGCCAGGCGATTACCGAGCGGAAGCTTGCTGTGTCCATCGAGCCGAGGTCGCCCTTGCTTAACACTGCACTGGGAGAGGCTTACTATCAGGCGAAACAATTTCGCGACAGCATCGGACCGAACCTGACGGCTCTTTCGATTGACCCAAACTACGGCGTTGCTGCAATCAACATAGGCCGTGCCTACGAACGACTCGCGATGTATCCGCAGGCTTTGCATACCTACCAGTCAATCCTGGCATTTGCGCCGCACGACCCTGCTCTGCTCGCTCTGCTCGGACACCTCTATGCTGTCTCTGGGCAACCGGCGGCAGCGCACAAAATCCTTTCGCAGTTGCAGCAGATGAGCAAAGATCAATACGTCCCGAGTCTCTACATTGCGATGGTCCACACGGGGCTGGGCGACAAGAACGAGGCCTTCGCGTGGCTCGACAAGGCGTACGCAGAACGTTGCGAGTACCTTGTGTATCTTCCCACCGACCCTATGGCCGATCCCCTTCGGAGTGACCCCAGATTCCCCGCGTTGCTTCAGCGCTTGGGATTGAAATGATGAAGCTCAACATTGGGAGTGCCAACCAGTGAGCCAGACCTCTCCCGACCGGGCCAATTTGCTTTACAGCATTGCCCGTAGTCTGCTTCAGGAGCACGACTACGGAGAGTTGCTCGCCAACATCCTCGACATGACGATCCAGGCACTGGGAGCTGACCGCGGATGCATCGTAGCCCGGGAAAACGGCGAATTTCGAGCCACTGCCGCTCGCAACTTCCGCAACGAAACGTTGGCGGAGCGAGAGAGGGAGATCAGCACCAGCATCGCAGGGATGGCTGTCCAGGAAGGGCGGGTGCTGCTGATTCAGGATGCGCAAGAGTCGGCAGTCCTTCGGGACAAGAAAAGCGTCCGCAGACTTCACCTCCGTTCCGTTTTGTGCGCGCCGCTGATCGTTAGCAACGAGGCCTTCGCTGTCATTTGCCTGGAGAACCGGGAAATTTCGAACCATTTCAAGGAAAGCCACGAGCGATTGTTGTCCGAAATATGCGCGTTAGCGGCGTCCCGTCTTCACACCGCGGTTGCCGTCGAAAGCGCTCGGCACAGAGCTCGCGATCTTGAGATCACGCAGGGCGAAAGCGACGGAATCATTACCGCAGATCCAGGTATGTGCATGGCTCTGCAAACGCTTGCGAAAATTGCTCCCACAGAATTGACAGTACTCATCCAAGGCGCAACCGGAACAGGCAAGGAACTCCTGGCCCGCGCCATTTATCGCCGTAGTAGACGGGCCAGCGGCCCCTTCGTCGTTCTGAACTGCGCGGCGATTCCCGCGACGCTGATCGAGTCCGAACTGTTCGGGAGTGTGTGCGGAGCTTACAACGGTGCCCGCGACCGCATTGGACTTATCGGCTCCGCAAACCGTGGCACGCTGTTTCTTGACGAAATTGGCGAAATGCCTTTCGAACTCCAGTCCCGGTTGCTGCGCATCCTGCAGACCGGAGATTTCAACAGAGTCGGGTCCGCTCGTTCCGAACAGGTGGACATACGAGTTATAGCGGCCACGAACCGCGATCTCGAGAGAGAGGTTGAAGAGCAACGCTTCCGGGAAGATCTATATTTCCGTTTGTCTCCCGTAACCCTGAAAATCCCAACACTGCGCGAGCGTAGAGCCGATGTGGTGATGTTATCGGACCACTTCCTGCGTGCATACGCGGGAAGACGCGCCCTGCCGGTCCCTCGCCTCAGCTACGAATGCACGCAATTGCTGTTGGCCTATCACTTTCCTGGAAATGTGAGGGAACTCGAAGGAGAGATGGCCCGTCTGGTAGCGATGTGTCCGCCAGGAGAAGAGATCCCTGCAAGTGCGCTCAACGACCGCATCGCGCGGCGGAAGGTAACGGCTCAGACAAACGCTGACATCCAGCCGATGTCTCTGGCGGAAATGGAAAAGAAACTGATTTTGGTTGTCCTACAATACACTTCGGGCAATCGTACACATGCGGCCGAGATTCTCGGCATCAGCCGGGAAGGACTTCGAACGAAGCTAGTGAAGTTAGGATTGTCGCCTTCCGCTAGTCAGTAGTCTCTCCGTCTCCAGAAGGCGTTGGTTCCAGCTTTCGGTGCTCACCCCCAAAAGGCTGAAGGCTAGTCCTAGACCCACCCACCGGCAATCACCCGCCTTTTTTGCGTCGGTCTTTCCCTCCTGGCACCATACGTGCCCTATCCAATGCCGAGTCCTGGCTTTGGTCCCTGACTCTGCTCAAGGAACTAACAACTTAGCCGTGACGCCCGCGAAAACGTCGACAGAAATCTGGGCAGCACTGAAAGATTCACGGGCAGTTGAATTGGCGGTCCCTTGGCGCATGGGGCGATGGCTTTGAGCTCAAGGAGGGTCGCATGCTCTGGATCACGCACATCGCGGCTTGGGTGGTAAGGTCGATCATCGTCGCCGAGTTGTTGGGATACCTGCTCCACCGGCTTTTGCACAACGGATGGATTCCGTGGCTGAGCAAGAGCCACATGGAACATCACATGGTTCTCTACGGGCCCCTGCAAAAGCAGCGCCCAAGCGAGAAATACATGGACTCAACAACCGGCAAGATCGCCCTCGGGAATATCGGGCTGGAATGGATCGCCCCGAGCGCCGTGATTCTGGCCATTGTGGTTACAGTACTCCGCTTGCTCAGGGTCCCTTCATCGGATCAGGCAGTTTCTATCGGGACGATCCTGGCGTGGAGCTTCCTGATGTTTAGCTACCTCCATGATCGGATGCACGTGAAGAACTTCTGGATGGAACGGAATTCGATTTTGAAAGCCTGGTTCCGGGCCGCACGGCGGCTGCACGACATCCATCACCGGGTCCTAAACGATCGCGGCTTGATGGATAAGAACTTCGGCATCGGTTTTTTCTGTTCGACCGGCTGTTTGGCACCTTATCTCTCGAGCAGAGTCCTTTCAATCCTCGTGATTACGCGGCCGCAAGGGAGAGATTTAAGCATGTGGAAACACCGAGGCGCGTTCAGGGTGTCGGCCGAACCCAGATGCCCCCGCAGCTTAGATGTCTGTAAGAAAACTAGACAGACAAAGCCAGGTGATTTCACAAATGAATTCGAAGGAGCAAACGAGATGCAAACAAGCGTTTCCATTTTTCTGTCTATTCTGATGTCCGAGTACACCAAGAAGCACCGCATCAAGCAAGGCGGAGGACTCCAACGACACGTTCGCAGCCGTCAACACGCATCCGGTAGAAAAGTTGAGTTACTTGAAGAAGGAAAAAAACAAAAACAAAATGATGCTGAACGACGCTACAGCGGGCGAATTGTCTGTGCCGCACGGGCAGATAGAGGTCAATTAGGACAAAACAAATCTGAAAACTCACAAGGAGATAGTACAGTGCAAAAAACGAAGGTTGTGACAGGTATTCTCTCAGGGCATCGGCGTGCCACAAAACAATCCATGAAGGAGAAGATCATGAGATTCTGCCTGATCATTGCAGCGTTCGCTCTCTTGCCCCTGACAACAAGCGATGCGCAGTCCGTGCACATCTTGCAGCACGCTATATTGGGCAACAGCACCGAAGACATTACGTTTGTCGGAAACGGCCCACTCGCGGGCCAGGTCGCCATCATGGACGGATACGTGGTCCGTGGACTTCTGCCAAAGAGCGCCGCCGCCCACGCACTCTTCGACGTGCGGCGCTTGGGCATAGGTATTGCGCCCCGAGGCCTAACCTATGTCAATTCGTCACACCTTTTTGCGCTGAACGACGGTATCCAGAGAACCAAGCTGTTCCTTGCTAACGATCATGGGCAACCGAAGGGAACGCGCACGATCCGATACCTCAACGGTTATCTACCGGATTTCCTCGAAGGACTAGGCTACATCTCCGAAAATGCGACGTCGTTCCCAGACCATATCCTCCTGTCGACAATAATCTTTTCTCCTCAGGCATCTCGAATAGAAGTGTTGAGAAAAGACGGAACGGTGGTGGCTGAGATCCTCCCGGCGGAGCCGTTGGGGTCAAGCTATATCACCGGGGTTAGCTACCTGGCTCCAGATCACATTCTGGTTTCGAGCGGCAATGGCATCTGGGAAATCGACTTTGCCGGCAACATCCTGGCTGGGCCGATCACACTGTATGGCGTGGGAGACATCGAGGGCCTCGCCCAGTTGAGCAACGGCAACATCGTGGCTGCCGACCATGACGCCGGAAAGATTTTCTTCTTCGATAAGAATCTCAATAGACTGCCTAGCAAGGACCGCAGTTACAAGGTCGGTATCGGGGTGAGCACGCCTGAGGGAGCGGCTTGGAATACCGACACGAACCAACATCTCATTGGCCATGCGCCCACGGTCCAGGCCACAGAGATCGTCAGTATCCCACCGACGCTGGATAGCGCGACGCAAGTGGTGGATCTGGCCAGGTATGGGTTTGACGCTCTCCAACGGCTTTCCTACCTGTCCGACGAGCACCTCATTGCTGCCGCTATTCGCTACTCTCCGCATGCAATTGTTCTGTTCGACAACAGCGGCAATCTCGTTCAGCAGATTGACGTCTCGGCGATCGGAAGTCCCAGGGCGATCGCTTACATCCCGACCACTAAACAGTTTGCGGTAGGGTTTTTCCAAGCCCCCCTCCAAGTGAGTATCCTCGACCGCAACGGCACTTTGGTCCGAACCATTGACCTGAGTTCGATGGGCATCAGCAGAGTGGACGGTCTGACCTTCTTTGACCCCGCGGATCCCAGCGGCGGGAAGTTCCTCTTGGTCGTGAACGACGCCACTCAAGTCTTCCGGCGATTCGCCATGGTCATCGACTTCAATGGCAACTTGCGCCGCAAATTCGATGTTCGGAAAACCTTTGGTTTCTTAGAAGCGAACGACGTTGGCACAATTAGCACTGGACCACAGAACGGTGCTTTTAGCATGGTGGATTCCGGTGGCAGCGAGATTGCTATCTTCCGCTTCCAGTGAACCCGATAGGACGAGCAGGCGCTTTCCCAAACCCGATTGCGCCTTGGCAGTCCACGACAGTGCTAAGCCGAGGCGTATCAAGGTGGCAGCACCGGCTGAACCGAGAACACTAACTTGCATCGAGCGAACATCGCTCATTGGGTTTCTAAAAGAGAAGTCCTTGAAATTAAGGGGACTGGCGGAGAGGGGGGATTCGAACCCCCTGTACAGCTTTTGACCGCACAACGGTTTAGCAATTGTCTTTCCTTGCGCCAGCGGTAGAACAATATTCAGAAGGAGAAAGTTCAGTGCAAAAACAAAGACAGTGACAGAGATTCCCTTAGTACTTGCTGTTGATAGTGTTCGCAGAATGTGCGAACATATTCTTGTATGTGGCGCAAGGAAGACGTGATCCAGCAACTCAAGACTTCCCAAGGCGACCGTTCGCTCCGGGCATACGCCGACACCCTCGGGTGCTCCGCGTCCTACCTCTGCGACCTGTACAACGGGAACCGGGAGCCCGGGGAAAAGATTCTCAAGCAACTCGGACTCGCGAAAAAGGTCACGAAAACCGTCACCTACGTCAAAAGGAGATGGCGATGAGCAAAGTACTCATAAATTTCGTTCAAGACCGGTCTGGTTCGATGGCCAGTTGCTGGGACGAGACCCTGAGCGGGTTCAGGAAGTTCGTCGAGGATATGCGCGAGAAGGGCCCTAAGGACGGGGTCGAATACCTGTTCTCGCTGACCACGTTCGACACGCTGGTCGACACCCCTCTGGTCGCGGTCCCGATCGCGGACGTTGACACTAATGTCCTCGCCGAGCACGGCCCCCGCGCAGGCACCGCGCTTTATGACGCCGTCGGGGCCACCATCGAAAACACCAGCGCCAACGACCGCGGGGCCGAGAAGATCATCTGCGTAGTGGTGACGGACGGCCACGAGAACAGCAGCCGGGAGTGGACCAAGGACCGTCTCTACAAGACGGTCGACGCCAAGCTAAACCTGGGGAATTGGACGTTCGTTTATCTGGGGACGCAACCGGAGACTTGGGACGATGCTGGAGCGATCGGTGTCAGGGCGGGATCGACATCCCTCTACCGGTCGGATATGGCAAGAGCTGCATACGGTATTACGTCCGCGGCCCTGCACGAAATGGCGCGCTCTGAGCAGATGGGGAGCGACAGCCTGTTTAGCGAGCACGCCAAGGCTGATGACGCGGCGGCTGCCGGAATGCATGTAACCCCGGCCAAGCCTTCCCCCGAGCCCAAGGCAGGTTCGGGTCCGAAGGCTCCTTAACGGCACGGGAGAAACACCGTCGGTTCTACCCCCAACTAGATAGCCCGTCAAGAAGAGCGCACGACCCGGGCGGGAGATCAATGAAGCCACGGCGAAGTGCAATGCCGTACCTGGGTGGTCCCAAAAGCGGCCTGCACTCCTGAAACGCCCGAGCCGACCTGAAACCCCGCCCAAATCCCTGTAGATTGGGCTAATTGGTGAAACATTTCGCATCAATTACATGCATCGCAGGGATTCGGAGAGTCGGACTACCGCTTTGGAGCCTGGAGAAAAAGGCCAGAAAGAATGGTTACGCGTCTTGAGCAGTCAGCTTTCTCCGGTCCGGTTTGCCGAGCAGTTGTGGGAATTCCGGCGTATTTCGCTTGTTTCGCAACGGTACGGCAGAATTTCTCTACCGTTCAGACTGTGTGGCGGAGAAGAGTGAATTCGAACTTCCAGTACAACTTTGCGTTTTTGTTTAAGTGGCGTGTTTTCATTTTTTTTGGCGTACTCATCTTAGATCGACGGCCGCCGGAGAATCTTGTTCAGACAACTTGCTATACAAGGGAGTCCGGTTTCGCAGATTATTTTGGCAAAGGAAATGCGATTGTGGCGACCTTCACAAGGAGAATTACAGCGAAACGTCGGTCGAGAAATCGGTGAAGTTACGGCAACGACTGACTGCCCGCATTGCGTTCAGACAATGCGAACTCTTTCTCCACGCGCTCGAGAGTATTGGCTGATTTCTTGCAATGGGCCATCCTGCGGTTCACAACCCGGCTTCTGAGTGTAATCGCCTGTGGCTGTTGAAAAAGTCCGGATTTCCGCAAAACAGTTGGAATTTGAGGAATAGAAAATGTCTAGGCACCCGGAGAAAATCGTTTGTAGGGCATCCTGACGCGATTTTTTTCTGCACATTTTTCGAGCGTGACTTTTTCAACACCCACGTCTGTTTAGAACAGTTACGTCCAGGATTAACCCCTTCAACCTCCCAGAATGCGACTTCTGGACCGCAATGACTTCCTTATTTCCCGACACCCGCTCGCGATCGTCTGCAACCGTTGAATCGAGCCTTTACTACTGGAGAACTGCGGCTACCTACAATCGGTCGAGCGTCTTTCTGGAGGAGTTTGTTGACGGAGGCTCTTTTCCTTTCAGTGACGAGGTTTGGTCGGCATTGCGGTTTCGGCCAACTGAGGACGTGAATTCGCGCAAGCGAAAAATCTGAGACCACCGGGAATGATCACCGGGATACTCGATCTGTCAGCTGGCATGACTGCCGAAATGGGAGAGGTCGTGCCGGCCCTTGTCGCCTGGCTGCTAGAATCTTTCTGTGGCGAACAAGGATTCAATCACTGATAACAAGATCGTTGGAACTGGCTCTGCCATTGCAGGCCGCGAGGGGGCGTTAAGCACCTCGGTCCGCGAGACTCGCGGCATTGATACAGCCAGTGACTCATCAAAACGTAATCAACCTCCAAGCACGTTTCAAACACGGGGCTCCATCGCGGCTCGGATGAGGGCGCGCGCCGTCCAGCGCGAGACTTCAATAGATTCCTCTGATGCGAGTGCTCGGATATCACGAAGGGCGACGACCGCTTCGATCCCAACACAGAGTGTAAGTGCGGAGACAAGACGCGCGAATTTTTTCTTGTTCAATTGCGGGCGCAGCGGTGCCAAGGCAGCCTCGATCCATTCCACGCGACGGGTCCCGCGAACCGGCCCTCCTGGCGATGCTCGACCCAGCCGGCGGTCCAGGGAGAGCTGGAGCATGGTTCCGAGTAGCGCTTCATTCCGGAATGCCGCTCGCTGCATAGCTTGCACCACAATGTCGAAGGCAACTTCGGGATCTGGTTTGGAGGCAGCTTTCGCTAGGGCGGCGGCAATTTCGGGGCGCGTGTGCTCCAGCCCGACCTCGGTTAGAAGTTGCTCCTGGGTAGGGAAGTACCGGTAAGCGGTCCTCCGTGAGATGTCAGCCGCCTCCGCCACCTCGGCAATGGTAGGCGCTTTACCTTTCGAGGCCAGCCGTCCGGCCGCCTCCAGCAAGGCTTTCCGGGTGCGACCTCTCTGTTTTTCTCTACCTGGGGCTTGACGGGGGGCAGACGCCGGAAGAGTATATCGGCTGCTGTTATGGCACACAAGTGTCATAACGATAAATCTGTGACATTTGGAGGATCTATGCGCAAGTCTCTCTCGCTGTACCTCTTCGGGCCAACACGCCTCTTGCTTCTTGCAGGTCTAGTCTTGCTACCACAGCTTCTGTTAGCGCAATGGAACGCCACTATCGGTGCGCAGAGTTCCACTCACGCAAGGCAAGGCCTGGCTTTCCTGCCGAACGAGATTTGGATTCACGCAGGTGACTCAATCACTTGGACCATGGCCACCGATGAACCCCACACTCTCAGCTTTCTGACAGCAGGGCAGATACGGAACCCGTTCTTCGTCGGATGCCCCGGCTTCAATTCCAGTCCCGCTACCTACGACGGCTCCACCTGCGTCACCACCCCACCCATGGGCAATGGCCAAGTCTTTACCGTGTTTTTTCCCGCCACCGGCAACTTCAAGGTGGTTTGCCTGTTCCACGAAAATATGACCGGGACAATCCATGTTCTCGATACCTCCGCACAACTGCCTCACGACCAGGCCTTCTATGACAACAAAGCACGGACCGAAGCGGGCGCGCTGCTGAACGACCTGGATCAGATGCAGTCGATGCAACACGGTTCCGGCAATAGTGTGATCGTCGGCGGCGGCGAGGTTATAGCCACCGCGGGCGGTTCGGACACCCTCAGCATCATGCGCTTCAAGCATCAGGCGATCACGGTGCATGTAGGCGAAACGGTGGAATGGACCAATGTCGACTCGATTACTCCTCACACCATCACGTTTGGTACGGAACCGCCGAATCCGATACCTCCGTCCCCGAACGTCACCGTAGACGCCGACGGGGCCCGCCACGCCACCATCACTTCGACGTCGGATAACGTACATTCCGGCTTCATTCAGGCCGCACCGCAAGATCGCGTCGGCCTCGCCCAGGCGCCTCCCGGAGTGACCCGCTTTCGGGTGACGTTTACGAAGCCTGGCAACTATCCCTATAAGTGCGCCCTGCACGATTTGCTGGGCATGAAGGGAGTGGTTCGCGTTATTCCTTGATGCTTGCGGAATCGTTTAACAACGGAGAGGGCTGTGTGCAAAGCGCAGCCCTCAATCAAATCTCAAAGCGGGGTAGGCTGTCAGCCCTCGACCGACGCGGAGTGTTGTCGATGGTTGCTTCTTCTATCCGCAGAGGTGTGGATCAATCCCATGATAGTAGCTAGCAGCCGGTGGGACCAATTACAGGGATTTTCTCT
>JANXUC010000040.1 GCA_025352065.1 Acidobacteriaceae bacterium
TGCCAGAATCGATTTCCCGCTTCAGCCGTTTCAGGTCTGCCCGCATTTCGGCAGCCACTTGATAGCGCAAGTCGCGGTCTTTCTCCAACGACTTATTGATAATGCGTTCCAGTTCCACTGGCAAATTGGAATTGAGTCGCACGGGCGACGTAGGCGCGCGGTTCAGGATGGCGTCAAAAATTACAGCAGCGGTGTTGCCCGTGAAGGGCTGCTTCCCTGTCGCGGTCTCGTAAAGTACGGCGCCGAAAGAAAATAGGTCCGTGCGCGCATCCAACTCTTCCCCACGCGCCTGCTCGGGAGACATGTAGGCGACCGTCCCCATAGCGCTGCCCGGGCTGGTAAGATGCGCGGGATCGATCGCCGCCGTCGCCAGCGTGACTCCCTCGGGCTCCCGTTGCGGCATGGACGGCCTCAAGACCTTGGCCAAGCCGAAATCAAGCACCTTGGGCTGGCCCCGCTTGGTGATAAATAAGTTCGCGGGCTTGATGTCGCGATGGACAATGCCAGCAGAATGAGCGACATCCAGCGCATCGGCAATCTGTACCCCGAAGTCTACCAACTGCTCCAGAGAGATTGGCTTGCCTTCAATGCGATGCTTCAGCGTCGCGCCATCGAGAAACTCCATGACGATGTATTGGCGACCCTGATTTTCGCCTATGTCGTAAATAGTGCAGATGTTGGGATGGTTCAGAGCCGACGCCGCCTGCGCCTCGCGCCGAAAGCGTTCTAAGGCTTGCGGGTCTTTGGCCACGTCGTCGGGGAGAAACTTCAGCGCGACGAAACGTCCAAGGCGGGTGTCTTCGGCCTTGTAGACTACCCCCATCCCGCCACCGCCCAGCTTTTCGACGATTCGGTAGTGGGAGATGGTTTGGTCAATCATTCGGGGTTTATCGTTTGAGGGTTAATCTTTTGGGAGTTGATCGTTGCAAAGTGCCCACATCGGGTGTCGCTTCATCTTACGGACGCTGCATCCCTGAGTCAACGAATCGCCTCAACCCTTACTTATGGGAACTTATCGCGTCTCAATTGCGTACTTCAGCTCAAGAATCGCACTCCAAGGAGTTTGAACATGAAAATTGCCGCTTTCGCAGTGCTCACCGGGACGGCTCTGGTTCTATTAGCGGCTCTCTCTCACTCCGCTCTGCCGCCGACCTGGGCGCCGGAGTTTACCAGCGACGGGCAGATGAAGATGCCCGAGAACTATCGCGAGTGGGTGTACCTGTCGACCGGGTTCGATATGAGTTACAACCCGGCCATGCGAATGGGTCACCACATGTTCGACAACGTGTTTGTGAACCCCGAGGCCTACAAGAAATTCGCAGAGACCGGCACTTGGCCTGACAAGACTACGTTCGTGCTGGAAGCGCGTGGCGCCAAGGATAAAGGCTCCATCAACCAGGCCGGCAACTACCAGGGGACCGACGTGATGGCGCGGGAAGTCCACGTGAAAGACGAAGCGCGGTTCCAGGGTAAGTGGGCTTTCTTCCCGTTCGACGGTCAGAGCAAGACTGCGAAAATGATTCCGCAAACCGCCGACTGCTATTCGTGCCATGCCGCGCATGCCGCCGTGGATACGACATTTGTGCAGTTCTACCCGACGCTGCTGCCGATCGCGAAGAGCAAGGGGACGTTGAGCGCTGGGTATTTGAAAGAAGCGGAAGGGTTAGCGAAAAAATAACTTTCGAGGGTGCCCCGTCCTTGTGAGAAGCTGTGCTGTCTGTTGCGGTTACGGGCTGGCGTTAGGGTTGAATCTTCTCGTCAAGAGATTTCGGCAACGTCGCTTTGGCCGCGAAGAAACTGTGCTGGTAGAGGTTTTGGTACATCTTTCCCGCGATACCTGCGGCTTTGGGGCCGAACGTCGGGCGGCCGCCACGCAGGAAGACTACGATCACGATATCTCCGGCGTCGGTGTTCACGTAGGAGGCAAACCATCCAAAGCGCGTTCCTGCATGAGAACACGTGCCTGTCTTGCCCAGGACTTCTTCCGCACTGAAATCCATGCGCAAGCGGCGCGCCGTGCCGTAGTGCGTGGCGCCAGATAGGCCGTCAGCCAGTTCCGGAATTGCGCGGTCGATTTTCAGAACACGTTTCACGCGAGGTTGAAAATCTGCCGCCGCCTGGGGATCTTCGGGGTGCTGCAGGTAGTAGAGGGTTCCGCCATTGGCAACGGCGGAAACCAATGCTCCCAGTTGCAGCGGCGTCATGGAAATGCCTTCTCCGTAAGAGCACATGCGGCCTACGCCGCCAAGCGTCTGAGGAATTTCCGTAGTGGGATACACCCCCCGATGCTCGCCCTGAATCTGGTAGCCCGCGAGTTCGCCGAGACCGAACATCTGCGAATAGCGATGCACGCGCGCGAAACCCAGCTTGCGACCGAGCGCTTCAAAATAGGCGTTGTTGGAGTGCGCCAGCGCCGTGGTCATGTTCAGCGAATAGTGTCGGCTGATGGGGACCAGAGTCGCCTTGGTGACAATGCCTTCGCTCAACGCGGCGAGTGCTACGGGAACTTTGATGGTGGAACAAGGCTGCGCGCCCGCCGACAGTGCCAGCTTCTGATTGACCATCGCGAGCACGCGACCGGTGTTGGGGTCCATTGCGACAACGGTGCCGTTCATGTTGCCCAAAGCTTCGATGGCAGCGGCGCGGACCGTGGCATCTTCGCCTTCGGTTATGTCGTCGGTGAAGGTGTCAGTCGAATACGAGCTGGTGAAAAACCGCTCGTGATATCGGTGATGGCGTCTGAGCAACCGGGCACTTGTCTGGCTGGAGGAACGCCTTGCCTTGCGCAATCGGCTGATGCGTTTGCGTGCCTTGGCATTTTCACTGATCGAGTGGGATCGGCTGGAGGTGAGCGGCCGGGTATTGACGTGGGCCGCTTCGGCGATGACGGGCAAGGTGAAGCACAAAACTAAAGTCAATCGCCATAAGGACTTACCGATCGTTTCCATAGTGTTCCTTACAGCCTCCAGAAATACATATCTACTGACGTTGAGATGCCGAATTGGCCTACAGTGTCTCCTGTAGGAGCAACTGAAGATTCGCTTCTCCGATGTTACGAACTCCGTCGGCTTATGGCAACGGAAAAGTTAGGTTTCTGCAATCAAAGTTAGAATCGTCAAGTAATTGAATCAAAAACAGTTACCGCAGTATTACGATTGGGCAAGGCCTATTCGTAACCTAGGGCAAGTTACCTTACCAGTAACCTACTGCAAATCCCGCCGTGTGAGTTGGCATTCGCTGGCCTGCATGATTGTGGTTCCATAATCGTCGCTCCAAGGTCTCCGATTACATGATTTCGGTGCGTTTGCGCAGGAACGCCGGAACGTCAAGGTCGTGCTGGTCATATTGTTGATAGGGCTGCTCGTAGGCAGGCTGCTCAAAGGCAGGCGCTTCAAACACTTGCGGCGGAGGAGGCGGATCGCTGACGGAAGCCATCTGGACAGCTCCGCCTGAGTCGGCATCCGACATGATGCGCATGGGCTGAGGCTGAAATACTGGTTCCGGTTCAGGCTCCGGTTCGGAATAGCGCGGAACATCGCGGACGATGATTGGCGGCGAAAAACTCGACACATTGCGGTCGTTTTTTTCTCGTTCCAGCCGATGGAAGCGAGGAATGTCGCGGAAGCCTGTGGCGATTACGGTGATCTTCACGCTGTCCTGCATTTTATCGTCGAGGACGGCGCCGAAAATGATGTTGGCGTCTTCGTGCGCGGCTTCCTGGATGATCATGGAAGCCTCGTTGACTTCCGCTAGTTTGAGCGACGATGCTCCGGTTACATTGATGAGAATTCCGCGGGCGCCATCGATGGCACCGGTTTCGAGCAAGGGAGAAGCGATTGCTTTCTGCGCCGCTTCCTTCGCGCGATGTGGACCACTGGCCGTGGCCGTGCCCATGACGGCATAGCCCATGCCCGCCATGATCGCTTTTACGTCGGCGAAGTCGCGGTTGATGATGCCGGGGATGGTGATGATGTCAGAAATTCCCTGCACGCCTTGGCGAAGGATGTCGTCGGCGATGCGGAAGGACTCGAAGAAGCCGGTATCCTGGGCGACCGCGAGCAGTTTTTCGTTGGGGATGGCGATCATGGTGTCGACGGCTTCGACCAGTTCGGCCATGCCGCGCTCGGCTTGCTGCATGCGGCGCTTGCCTTCAAAGGCAAACGGCTTGGTGACGACGGCGACGGTGAGCGCGCCCATTTCGCTGGCGAGCGAAGCGATAATTGGCGCGGCTCCGGTGCCGGTTCCGCCGCCGAGGCCGGTGGTGATGAACACCATATCCGCGCCTTCGAGGGCTTCGATGATTTTTTCGGAATCTTCGAGGGCAGCCTTACGGCCAACCTCAGGATTGGCGCCTGCTCCGAGGCCATTGGTGAGCTTGACGCCGAGTTGAATTTTGACGGCGGCGCGGGACATGCGGAGAGCTTGCAGATCCGTATTGGCGACGACAAACTCGACACCTTCGACTCCGGCGTCGATCATGCGGTTGACGGCATTGCAGCCGCCGCCGCCTACGCCGATGACCTTAATCTTGGCGTCGTTGTGCGCGTCGTCCTGGAAGCTGATGCGGATGTTGCCTTGATTGTCCATTTGCGCTGTCCTCGCGTGTACAGATTTTGTGTTTCGTTTCCTTACCTTTTAGGCCCCAGATCCCTCAGGGGCTAAAGCCTGATCAACTTCCCAAATTTGCGGCACGACTGAAGCCGTGCCCTGATACGAATCAAAACCACCCACTCAAGCGCCTTTTCTTGCGAACCAGGCTTTGAACTTGCTGCTCCAACGATCTTCTTGCATGCCTCGCGCTATCCGCGCGCGATGCCAATACATGGCCATGCCGAGAACGGTTGCGAATTCGGGCTCGGCGAGTGTGCGTGGCATTTTCGCCATTGGCGTCGGCCAGGAAACTCGGACGGGCCGCCGCAATGTGGATTCGGCGACGTCCAGAATCCCCGCCAATCGCGTTCCGCCACCGCTGAGCACGCAACCTCCGGCGCACAGATCCAGCATGCCCGCCTGGCGGAGGTTGACGCGCATCATCTCGAATAATTCGCGGGCGCGCGGTTCCAGTATCTCGCCTACAAAGCGTTGCTGCACCATACGAGAAGGGCGATCTCCGACGGAGGGTACTTCAACTTCGTTACCTTCCGGAATCAGCGTGACTACCGCATTGCCATAGGTGCGCTTAATCTTTTCCGCCTCGACGCCGGGGGTGGCCAAGCCGACGGTGAGATCGCTGGTGAAGTGGTCTCCGCCAATCGGAATCACAGCGGTGTGTGCGACTGCACCTTCGTGGAAGACAATCATTTCTGTTGAACCGGCGCCGATGTCTGCGAGACAGACGCCGACTTCGCGCTCATCATTGCGTAGAACGGAATCGGCGCACGCCAGAGGTTCGTAAACTGTGTCTTGCACTTCTACGCCCGCGCGGTTGACGGCCGTGACGACGTTCTGCACCGCACTGCTGGCGGCCGTCAGAATGTGGACGCGAACTTCGAGCCGCGTGGCCATCATGCCGAGCGGATCGTGGATTCCCGATTGCTCGTCCAAAACAAATTCCTGCGGCAGGAGGTGCAGGACTTCGCGGTCGGCGGGCAAAGGGATAGCACGAGCCTTCTCCACGGCCTGGCGAATTTCATCGCGAGAAATTTCACGCGCCTTCAAGCCCAAGCTGATACCGCCCTGGCTATTCACTCCGCGAACATGAGCGCCACCAATGCCAACAATGGCGCGCTCGACGGGGGCTCCCGCAGAATTTTCCGCTTGCTCGACTGCCTTTTGAATCGAAGCGACTGCGCGTTCCAGATCAACAATGACGCCTTTGCGCGAACCGCGGGATTCCGACACGCCGTGCCCTCGGTAGCGGAGGCCATTGCCGGTAATTTCCGCAACCAGCACGACAGTCTTTGAACTCCCCAGGTCGATAGCGACGATCAGGTTGTCGTTCGCGGCGCTCATGGTCGCTTGATTCATGTATTCCCTTCGCTGGCAAATTTCAGTTCCAAACTCACTGTTGCGCAATGGCTGCGTGCGGCTTGCCGCTTTGTTGATGTGGCGTGGCCGGAGCCATCATCGGGTTGATCATCTTTTTCGTGCTGGCCGGCTGCACCGTCTTGGCTGCCGTGTTCTTAGCCGCGACATTCCTGGCAGCCGGATTCTTGGCTAAAGGCTTCTTCGGGGCGGCATGCTTCTTTGCGATTTTCTTCGAAGGCTTCTTAACAGCCTGTTTATGCGGCTTCGCAACTGGCCTGGCATGGGAGACGGGATTGAGCGAAGCCTTCGTCGCCGCCTTGACCGGAACGGGCTTCGCTGCCGCTTGCTGGTGCTTTACAAGAGCCGCCGCTGTAATCGCCATGGCAGGAACTCCCGCCGCTACCGCTGCTTTGGCAGCACTGGCTGACAGCGTCGAGGGCTGAATCGACGAACGCAAGTCTGGATTGACAACAATCTGGCGTTCATAGCGCAAGTCGACGGATTCCAACTTTTCAAACTGCTGCCGCCAATCGCTTACGTGCGATTTGTAAAGCTTGAAGCGGTCGAGGAAGTTTCCGGTCCCGGAATTCGCCGATCCCAGATGCAAGAGCACGTCGCCGGAAGGATCGTTGACCAGCACCTTGGCATCTTCGGGATCGGAAAGATCGACTTCACTCAACTCCTGGGATTCGTGGCTGCCTTCGGAATCGAGTTGGCGGACAAGCTCGTTGTAGACCTTCATGCGAACGGCACGAGTGGACAGCGGCTCGGAATCGCGCGCACCGGCGATCACCGGGAAGGAATACTTCTTTTGGATATGCGGAGGCAGATCCATGATGTGTCCCGTGGCATCCATCAATCCGATATGCGAGCCTACGCGCGCGAAGGCAACAGGAGTGCGCTCGCGAACCTCCACCTTCAGGCGGTTGGGGACAAAGCGCATGACCGACGCGGATTCTACCCAGGGGATCTGTTCGATCTGCGCGCGACGTTCGTCGAGAGGCACAAAAAAAATATTGCGCCCGATGTCGCTGCCCATCGCTTCCATGATCTGGCTGCGCGTGACATTTTTCGTGCCAGCGATTTCTATCTGGTCGCTGGACTCCACGCGAAAACGCCAGGAGCGTTCGCCGTAGCGATAGACCATGCCATACGCCACGCCGCCGAGAACGAGCGCGGTCAGAGCCAGACCGACCCATTTCAGGCGGTGGGTAGTTTTCTTGGGGAGGGAGGAGCGGCGCGCGGAGACACGCTTCTGTTTTCGAAGAAAAGGAGTCCCTTCCTCTTCTTCGAGGTCAGTAAAGCGGGCATCGTCCATTTCCGGACGAAAAAACTCCTCTTGAGCGAGAGGTGTTTCTTCCTGCGGCAACACTGCGCTGTCTTTTCGCGCCATTGTCGTCGCTGGTGAATCGCCAGAGTTTTAACTATAAACGGTTTTTTTGTGAATCAGTTAGGTAGAAAGTTGATTCGCACCAAAACATACGGTGCATGGAACCCGCATAAACACTGGGGAAGAATAGGCGAAAGTCGTCGGCTGCTGTGCAACGGCTGGGGACTAAACTCTCGGAGCGGGGGGATTACTTCCCTCTTGCAAAGCTTCCAGCACCATGGGAGCAATCCGCACGACGCTTCCCGCGCCTAGCGTGAGGATCAGGTCGCCTTGCTGGGCTGCGCTTACCGCAGACGCAACGGCTTTTTGAAACGAACTTGCATACTCCGCCGTGCCCTTGGCTTTTTCCCGGATATGTTGAGCGAGAGCTGCGCCGGTGACACCCGGGATTGGCGCTTCGTTCGCGGCATAGATATCGAGCACGCAAATGGAAGCTGCGTCGGCGAACGCATTGGCGAAATCGTCCATGAGCAGTTGGGTGCGCGTGTAGCGGTGCGGCTGGAAAATCACATGCACACGCTTGAAACCCGCTTGCCGCGCGGCGGCCAGGGTGGCGCGAATTTCAGTGGGATGATGGCCGTAGTCGTCAACCACCGTGACGCCGCGGACGACACCTTTGTGCTGGAACCGCCTGTCGACCCCACGAAAAGACTGTAGCGCTTCGCGTATGCGGTCCGGCGGAATGTCCAGGCCGATGCCGACGGCTACGGCGGCCGAGGCGTTCAATACGTTGTGCTGTCCGGGCACATGGAGATGGAATTCTCCCAAGTCTTTGCCGCGATAGACGATTTGAAATCGGCTTAGCGGACCCTCCGGCGGCATGGTTGTGGACTGTCTTGCGAGTGCATCCAGCACTTGCACGCGAAAATCAGAGTCTTCGCGAGCGCCATACGTCACCACACGGCGGCGCACCCGAGGCAGCAACGCCCGGAGCATCGCATCGTCTCCGCATGCAACGATCATTCCGTAGAATGGCACGCGGTCCATGAATTCTACGAAGGTATTTTCCACGTCCTGCATGTCGCGATAGCAATCCATGTGCTCGCGATCGATATTGGTGACTACGGAAATGATGGGGGAGAGCTTGAGGAACGAGCGGTCACTCTCATCCGCTTCGGCGACCAGATAATGCGACTTCCCCAGTCGCGCATTCGAACCCATGGCATCCACGCGGCCGCCGACGACGACCGTAGGATCGAGACCTCCAGCGGCCAGAACCGCCGCTACCATGGATGTTGTCGTCGTCTTGCCATGCATGCCTGCGATGGCGATGCCATACTTAAGCCGCATCAATTCGGCGAGCATTTCCGCGCGCTGGATTACCGGTATGTGCAGTCGGGCAGCTTCAACGACCTCGGGATTGTCGCGCCCTACAGCGGAGCTGGTGACAACGACTTCTGATCCTGGAACGTTCTCCGCTCGGTGCCCTTCGAAGATTGTGGCCCCCATTGCGGCGAGACGCTGCGTAACGGCAGAAGTATTTAGATCCGACCCCGAAACTTTGTAGCCGAGGTTCTGCAAGACCTCGGCGATGCCGCTCATGCCGATGCCGCCGATACCCACGAAATGGATGCGTTGAACTTTGGCGAACATAAATTAGCTGTTAGCTCTTAGCCATTAGCTTCTACCTTGCTGCTGGTCGCGAGGCTTTTTACTAACTCCGCAATCTCGCGGGCAGCGTTGGGATGTGCCATCCTTCGAGCCGCTTCGCACATCGCTTGCAACTTCCAAGGATCGGAAATCAGTCCTGCTATCAATGCTACTAACTTCGCCGCTGTCAGATCGCGTTCTTCCAGCATCACCGCCGCACCCACATTTTGCATGGCCTCCGCGTTGCGGCGCTGATGGTCGTCTGCTGATCTTGGAAATGGAACATAGACCGCTGGCTTGCCCGCCGCTGCGATCTCGGCGACCGTGCTCGCTCCTGAGCGGCAGAGGATTAAGTCCGCACGGGCGAAAGTGCCCGGCATGTCGTCGATAAACTTAGAGATTTCCGCTTTAATGCCAAGTTTCTCATACGCTTCAATCGTGGAGCTGTAGTCGCGCTCTCCGGTCTGATGGATGATTTGCAGATTAGGAGTCTTCTCGCGTAACCCGGAAACCGCTTCGCACATGGATTGATTGATAGCTCGAGCCCCTTGGCTCCCACCAAACACCAGCAGTATAGGCGGCCCGCCCGCTGCACGCATCTTCTCCCGCGAAGACAAATCGAAAAACTGGGCGCGTACCGGAACACCCGTGACGTGGCAGTTGCGGAAATACTTTTTCGTTTCGTCGAAGTGCACGGCGGCGGCGGAGACAAATGGAGCCACAATTCTGTTGGCAAAGCCCGGAACCACGTTCGGTTCAAACGCCAGCATGGGAATGCGACGAAGTACGGCAGCAGCCATCGCGGGCCCGGACGCATATCCACCCACACCAATCACAACATCAGGGCGAAACTTGCGGAGGATTCTCAGCGCTGTCCAAATCGCAACGGGTAATCCGAAAAGCGTTTTTAGGCGCATCATCAGACTGACCTGATTCAAGGCGCCAACTTGGATGAGCTCCAGAGGAAAACCTGCCGCCGGGACAAGCCGCGTCTCGATGCCGCGCGAGGTTCCAATAAACAAACAGTCCGCCGAATCGAGGGTCTGCAACTCGCGGGCTATGGCTAGCGCTGGGATGACATGGCCGCCGGTGCCGCCTCCCGCCAGGATTACTCGCATGGCGCTCTATTCTATCTGCTTGGAGATGTTCAGCAATACGCCGGCACAAAGTAGCATGACAAAAATCGACGATCCGCCGTACGAAACAAACGGCAGCGGGATGCCCTTGGTCGGCATAAGACCCAGCACAACGCTGACGTTGATAAATGCCTGGAGGCACACCATGCAGGTGATTCCGGTGGCCATCAAACGCCCAAACGGGTCTTCAATCTTGAGCGCGATACGCACGCCACGAACCAGGAAAATGGCAAACATCGTAACCACCACCACTGCGCCGATCAAACCCAGTTCTTCGGAGATGACGGCAAAAATGAAATCCGTATGCGGCTCCGGCAAATAGAACAGCTTCTGCTTCCCTTCCATTAAGCCCACGCCAGTCAAGCCACCGGTGCTCACCGCGATGAGCGACTGGATCATGTGGAAGCCGCGTCCTTGCGGGTCGGCAAAGGGATTCAAGAAAGCCAGCATGCGATCCCTTCGCCAGCTGACGTGGAAAAGCAGGAAATAAAGTGGGAGTAAAGAAGCCACGAAAGCGTAGCCAAAATACCTCGCACGCATTCCGGCTACAAACATGACGCTCGCCGTAATTCCTGCACAGGCGATTGCGGTACCCAAATCCGGTTGCAAAACAATGAGAGCGAGAAACACGAGTGTCGGAGCGACGGCTGGCAGCAGCGTATTCCGCCAGTCGTCAATGGATTTCAGCCGGTTATGTAAGAAGAATGCTAGAAACAAGATCAGAGCGGGCTTGGCCAACTCCGAAGGTTGCAACGAGAACCCACCGAAGCGAATCCAGCGGTGCGTATTGTGCGAACGATCTAAGAAGAAGACGCCGATCAATAAGAGCGTGGTGAATCCGAGCGTGCAAAAAACCAACGCCGGGCTCTTATACCGGCGATAATCCACGCGCATCGCCAGCAACATGGCAATCAGTCCTGCTACTGCCCACGCCGTTTGCTTGAAAAGAAAAGTTGAGGCTGATCCGAAACGCTCTTTTGCCATGACGGCCGAAGCACTGAATACCATCACCAAGCCAATAAATACGAGCAGAAGGACGACGGTGAAGAGCCAACGGTCGACGCTAACGCGCTTTGCCATGCAAACTTTCAGCCTCACTTGAAGTACTTTTGAGCAATAGTCAAGTTTTATCATCGAAGCTGTACAGGGCGGAATGACTGGGTAGATTCGCTGGGGCTCGCTTGACAACCGGAAACCGAAAGATGCATTCTTTCTGCGGTCGGTTCCAGCAGCTGTTCCCCTCTCGCTGGTTCGGGCTCCGTTGACACCAAGCGCCAAGAATTGGCTGTTTTTGATTTTCAACCCTAGACAAACTCTCAGGAGAGGTGTATTGCATGAAACCAAATCGAATCGCGCGTATTTTCGTAACCTGTGTTGCGTTTTCCTTGCTGGCCATGCCAGTTTCGGCCAAATCAAAGCAGAAACTGACTCCGGAAGAATTGGCGGCTGTAGCCACTACTGTTACCGGCAAACTTGTGTACACAGCAACCATCACCCTTAGCTCGACGTTTCCTGCAGCCGATGTAATCTCCTGCACTGGGGAAGCGATTTTGCTGGACCTGGGGAGTGGCAGTGAAATCATCGAGACCGCTTCCGTTGCGGCCACTCGAAGCGGCACAACCGCCACCTGCACGGCGACGATCCCATATTCGTGGAGTTTGGTCACACCCACCACGGATATGGTGTCGGTGAACTTCAACATCAATGTACCCGCCACGCCCTCGACGCCTGCGGCTTTGCTGCCCAATCGCGTAAGCAGCCGCGGGCTCGGCTCGATCAAAGTCCCCGCCAATGGCACCACGACAACCTTTACCGTCAAAGCCACGATCTAGTTACTGCAGTAGAGTTGCAACAAAAAGGCGGACCTTGGGAGGTCCGCCTTTTTTGTTCACGAGAAACGAAACTATTCTCTCGTGGTTTCCACCAACAAGCTTCCCGTAAACTCCGCAACCATAGACGGACTGGCTGCGTCGACTTCGCCTAAGTCCTTGTCGTTCGCGTAATCATGAACGCGATACTTCCCGGCAGGCAGACCGCGCAGCTCAATCTTGCCTTTCCAGGCAGCATCGGCTTTGGGCGAGAAGAAGGCATAGTACATCTTGCCATCCTTCTCAATCGCGTATGCTTCCGGCGAGTCATAGCCGTAGACGTATAAGTCCTTGAACTCGCCTTTCGAAAGCATCTTCGAGTTATACAAAGCGGTCCACTTTTTCCAGTGTTCTTCCTTGTCCGGAGTGAGCGCAACTTTCGCAAACTTAGGATTGTTGTCGCCCCAGGTAAATTTCGTACCCACCACTCCGCCTGTTCCTATAGTTGAGGCAAAGTCGCGACCAACTTCCCGATACTGCCCCGGCTTCGTTTGTGGCATGTCCGAGAGTTCTACGTGATCGCCATATACCGCGGCGTTCGGGCCAAGCAGAGCTTTGTACCACTTGATGCGGCGACGCACTTGTACTGCTCCTACCGGATCGGCTGTAACGGCCTGGTCCATGGAGCCTAGCCAAGCCAGGTTCGGCGTCGTGCCGCAGGGACAAATCTGCGTTACGCTTTCCGGCTTCAGAGCACGCGTCGTCTGGTAAATCACCCTGTAGACATCGGCCATCGCGTTGGTAGATTCCTGCGGCGACTTATGATGATGCTTCGGGTTGTAGCACGCCGGGACTGTATAAATATTGTCCAGCTTGTGGCCGTCGAAGCCCCAATCGCGGATGAACTTCTCCGTCAGCTTTTTGTAATACTCCTGCACTTCTGGCAGCGACGGATCGAGAATTGCGAGATCACGGAAGACGCGCGCCGGTTTGCCATCTTTGCCAAGCACAAGCCAGTCCGGATGTTCCTTCACTACTTTGGACACGATGTATTTGTGCGATTCCCACTTGCCGTGGCCATCCTCTACCACCAACGGATACCACCAGAGCTGGGCATAGATACCCTCTTTGTGGAAATCATCGGCCATCTTCTTAATGGAATCGCCGGGGAAGGTTTCCGGACGCGGATCCCAGTCGCCGTAAGTGGTAAACCAACGATCGTCCAGCGTAGCCCACTTGATACCCAGCTCTTTCAATTTTGGAATGGTTCCCAACATCTGAGCGGGAGTTACGTTGAACTCATAGCCCCAGCCGCACCACGCGATGCCGTAGTCCTGGTCATTCGGTTTGGCCACGGTCCAGCCTTCTTTTTGCAACGCCAGCGAGTAGGTCCGCAGGGGCTCGTAAAAATCTCCGTGATAGACCGCGACAAAGGTCCTTGGAGTTGCAAACGAATCGCCCGGCTTCAAGATTGTTTTTGGCGCCAACGTCAAGCTGGTTTGGATGCGCTTATCCGCGGCAACGCTCACCGGTAGCGACAGAACTAGAGGCAAGGTTTCAATGTGGCCAATCGCCTCACCAACATTCGCTGTCCAGAAAGCATTGACTGGAATGCCGCCGCCCGTGCCTTGTTTGGGCACCACATCCCCCATCAGATTCGGACGCGAAAACTTGGCGGGAATCTGCAGGATCTCGTCCTGTCCCCAAGTAAAGCTGGCACCCTCAAATGACCAGAGTGAATGCGGCGCAACTTTCGCGTCCACCAGCGAAGCATTGATGCGATGCTCCTGCGTACTCACGCCATCCAGCGCAACATCCTTGGCACCGGCGTTCTTGTAAGAGGTAGTTACCAGCGCCATGCCGGGAAAATCGTCGTAGACTTCGACGGTCAGCGTTTCGTCCAAGCCGGACGCAGCGCTGTGTCCGCTTATATCAATTCGCTTACCAAGAGTTCCCAGTTTGCCGGTCGCTTCTGTAACCGCAGGCCTAGTAAGATCAAGAACAAAATCGCGGACTGGTTTCCCAGCCAGAGTCACTCCACCGCCCGAAGCGTCCGCCATAGGATCGTCGAGAGTCAGGCGCTGGCCATCGCGCAGAAGGAACGCTTGCACATAGCCGTGCGGAGTAACATCAAATTCAGCGTCCTTAGTCTTAACGACCAATGGACCCGTCGCAGCAGGAGCAACCTCGACCTGGGAAATTGCCGCTACTTTCGGCACTGAAGCCACAGGACTGCTGGCTTGCTGCTTCTCACACCCTTGCAGAAGCACTAAGCTACAAGCGGCAGCAACCAAGACCTGATATCCAGAAGCTTTCCAACCAAAACCTGTCCTCATCGTGTTCTCCTTAAGAGTGTTGCTTGCTACTTCAGAGTGTTGCTTGTTACTTCGTCGCTAGGCTTGCGCCCTTAAACTTGCTAAACAGCTTCTCGGCGTTCAGGTGATAGATCTTTTCCAGCACAGGGTCGGGCAAATTCAGCCCGGATATCGTCCACCGCCCCTGCGACGGCGATCCCCAATAGTCGAAAGCTTCGTCGTCCGTCTCCAGCCAGCGGAAATTGTTTTGATACATGTCTACATCCGGAGTGTTGTCGCTGCCAAACATCACGCGGTCTTGATAATCCATAAAGAGCTTGCGCGCGCGGCGCGGTTGACGACCAAGCTCCGCTTCCCTCGCTCCGAACTCGATCACAGTATTCGGCAAGCGATCCAGCATTTCGGCGACATTGCTCAGATTCTCTGGCCAATTGCCAGCGTGCAGCACGATAAACGTCGTGTGCGGATGTTTCGTAAACATGCGATTGCGGGCCGCCAATAACTCCTCAAAGCTGGGAAATTGCGGGCCGTAGAAACTCCAATCGGGATGTTCATTCAATTCTTCGTAACGCTCGTTTTCGCCGTCAATGGGATGAAAAAAGGCTTCCGGATCCGCAATGTGGATAGCGACCGGAATCCCGAGCCGCCCGCACTCTTCCCACACCGGATCCATGCGCGGATCGTCGACCGTGATCAGTTTTCCGGTCTTATCTTTGATTCCGAGCCCCAGCTCTTTCAGAATTTTGTACCCGCGCGCGCCGCGCCGAACCGCATCGTCAAGTTGCTTGACCATGAGGTCGCTGAAATTGGAATCGTCAATCTTGCTCCAATCCGGTTGCGCAAATACGACGAACCGACCCGGATAAGGCTTCACCATCTCATCCATGACTTTTTGCAACTGCTCGCCCCATCCACCGGTCAAAATCACCATGCTCTTGATATTGAGCTGGTCCATTCTTTGGACCATTTCCGCTGGTGGAATGCGGTCTCCAATCCCTCTGGCGTCGTTCACATGCTGGTGCATGTCGATCACGGGGAACTTGGCACGAAGCACCGGGGTCTGCTTCACGTGCAACATCGACTTGGGATGGAAATCCTTCAGCAACAGAGTTTTTTTTTGCTCGGCGTCGGCCGCGGACTTGTAACCGATTTGAGCATGCAACCCGGCAAGAAACACAGAGCCAACTGCGAACGTCAGGAGAAATCGTTTCTTCATTCAAGTTTCCTTTCCAGCAAGCAAATCGCAAAACCAGCTCTTCAATTCTGTAGTAGTGTATACGTTAGAGTAATATATTACGAAATGAAATGTAACAATTCGAAGCGTTGAAACGATACCTCTGTTTTATGCCGGATGCAGCGATTCCTTGCAGATTCATTTTCTGGAATCAAACTGGGCAAGAGCTCCTGAACAGAGCTTCCGGTTAGCGCACGTATAATCGCTGCTGAGAATACGCGTGACTTCGACCCCGTTAACGCAGCAAAGACTTGCCAGCTCCGTTTTGGCTTTTTGGATTCACGCCCAATTCATTTTGATCGGCGTCACGACGGTATTACTTGGGCCATTGCTCCCCGCCATCGCGGAACATTGGTCGATGCGCGATCTGCAATCCGGATATTTCTTTCCTGCCCAGTTTGCGGGCAACATGCTCGGCAGCCTGCTCTCGACACGTTTATTGCCTCGGTGGGGATTTGCGCGCTTGTGCGCAGGCGGAATGGGACTCCTGTTCCTCGGTCTTGGAATTTTCGCTCTCGGCTCGCGGCAAGTCGGTATGGCGGGAATATTTCTCAACGGCCTCGGTATGGGACTTGCCATAGTTGCTTCCAATCTCTGGGCCGCCGAAAGCAATCCCGCGCGGCGGGCTTCTGCCCTGAGCCTGCTGAATTTTTCCTGGGGAATTGGAGCGGTTGCCTGCCCCCTGTTGATTGCAGCCGGGTTACACTTACTGCCCCTGACGCGCTTGCTTCCGGCACTCGCAGTCTTTCCGCTGCTTTTTGCTATTCGCTTTGTGAGCCTCCCCACGACGACAACCCACGCATCCGACGATTCGATGGAAGAACTGCCTGCGGCTGCATGGCAACCCTTCTCATTTGGACTCATTGCAATCCTGTCGTTCTTCTATGTTGGCACGGAAACGGCTCTCGGCGGGTGGATCGCTTCCTACGCGCAGGCGTTCGGCTCAGTCTCGACCATTGCTGCGGCCTTGGCTCCGTCAGCATTTTGGGCGGGATTGCTTCTAGGGCGCGGACTAGCGCCCCAGGTCCTGAGCCGTCATCGGGAACACACCATCTTCACCCTCGGCCTGCTCATGGCGTTGCTGGGAACCGCTCTGATATTGACCACTCATCTGGTACCGGTTTTGCTTGTCGGCACTACGCTGGCTGGTCTCGGTCTGGCGGCGTTGTACCCGATCCTGCTGGCTGTTATGTCGAGAGAGTTTGGGCCGCACAGTAAGCGTCTGGCTGGTTACATCTTTGCGTGTAGTGGGATGGGAGCTGCGATCATCCCATTCGTGGTTGGAGCAATTTCGTCCCACACAGGAAGTCGTCGCGCAGGACTCGCGCTCGTACTCTTCACCATCACCTGTCTTCTGGCCGTAAGCCTCGCCTTTTCCAAGCGGCTGGCGTTCAACTCCCGAGAAGTGACTTAACGCCTCAAATTGTGACTTTTGGGCTTGTGGCGAATCACACCATCATCAAGGAGCAGCCAAATGATAAGTTCTTCTCGATTTTTTCTCTTAATGTCAGCTCTTACTCTCTTAGCGAGCACGAGCATGGCGACTACGCAAAGAAGTAATCCCGTGGTGGTTGAACTCTTCACCTCGGAGGGCTGTTCGAGCTGCCCGGCGGCGGACGCAATCCTGAGTAAACTGCGCAGCGAAGGGACTGTTGACGGCGCCGAAGTTTTGATCCTCGGTGAGCATGTGGACTATTGGAATAGCCCTGGTTGGTCGGATGGTTTCTCGTCCGCTGCACTCACCCAGCGCCAGGCAGACTATGCTGGCCGCTTTGATCTAAATTCTTCTTACACTCCACAGATGGTCATCGACGGCCATGTCGAGTTGGTCGGTAACGGTGAGAGTGCTGTCCGCCGTCAGTTGGCCCTGGCTGCACACTCGTCGAAACCAGCTCAAGTGAGCCTGAACTGGGGCACGGACCGAAGACTGCAGGTGCATGTCGAGGGCGCGAACGAAGTGAGCGGCAAAGTTCTCTTGGCTATCACGGAAGACGGACTCTCCAGCAAAGTCGGAGGCGGAGAGAACGGCGGTCGTGTGCTGCGCCACAGCGGCGTAGTGCGGGACTTGCGTGAGATCGGCTCTCTGAAGCAAGGCAAGTTCTCTGAAACCGTAAAGCCTGTTCGCCAATCCGACTGGAAGATCGAGAATCTAAGAGCGATTGTGTTCGTGCAGAAGCCTGGACATGGAGATGTCCTGGGTGCGGCGTCGCTGGGTTACACGGGCTCCGCTCAGTAAGCGAACTGCAGATTCCCTCCCCCGGCAAAAAGTGGCGGACGCGATGATCTCAGAAGCGCGTCCGCCTAGTTGGTGTAGGCATCATTGCCCCGCCCGCTTTCCCTCCGCTCGCCTTATTGCAAGACAATTCGGCCCCTCTCGGTCCTTACCTGAATACTGCTTCCGCCGCCGTTCACGATCTGATGGAGATGGCGCGGGTCGGTCCCCGACGACTGAACATCGTTGCGACCCACCACAATTTCACCGGACTTCGAAGTCGCGTCCAATTCAAATGGGGCGCTGGGAGGGAGTTCGACGCGGATATTCCCGCTGGCTGAATTCAGGCGCCAATCGCCGTGTGGCTCGGCTCTAACGTGCAACGACCCGCTGCCGGTCGAGGCCACCAAGCTCCCTCGGGCTCCACCAACTATGATCGTTCCGTCTCCCTTCGTCACCCTCGCAGTCGAGGCCCCGACGACCATCAGAGTAATATCGCCATCTTCCGTTTCGGCATCGACTCCCTGAGCGGCGCGTGAGCAGGAAATACTGCCTCCGCCCGTTTTTGCATCAACATGTTCCCCCACCACCTGAAAATCCAGATTCCCGGTTTCCGCATGAGCGGATAGGCTCTTCGAGATGTACGAAGCCCGGATATCTCCCCTTTTGGAGATCGCATTCACCGGTCCCATGATTCCGTTAATGGTCTGACTGCCGTCGCGTACGACCGAAGTGACCTCAGTCCAATACGGTACGTCGATGCGATACCCAACGCGGGTTCCCCGCTCCGGCGCGGCCGCATTCGCCGCGCTTGCCGAACCTTAATGTGATTCCCGTTCTGCTCCACGTCCAGGACCGCACCCAGAGAATCGGCGATCCCTTTGGTGCCTGAAACAGTCTGTGCGATTCCCGTGATCGATACTTCTCCATCCCGGCGGTATTGAATCTGCAGATCTCCTTGGGGCAATTCAACATTAAGAATTACCTGTTCGGTGGCTGTGACCGTGAGGATGCGATGGAATTGACCGGAGGTTGGACCCGGTGAATACTGGTTGGACGAAGACTGCGCCAACATGAGCCGACCACCTGCCATCGCAGCCAGCGTAATGTCAGCAAAAATGAGATGCTTTACAAACTGGCCAGTACAATTCGTGCGGAGGAACCTCCTCCGTTCCTCTCGCAAGCTCGTTTCTGAAAAACCCTCTTTTTGAAAGATGCGATCGTCACCAGCCCCGTGCAAAAACACACCGCCAACAAGGCTGTGAAGGATAGAAGATGCCTTTCCCACTCGAACAGGCTCGCCTGCAAAATTGGCTCTATGGGATTCGCAGTTTGTGGAACCGCGGTAGCGGACAATGGCAACGACTTAAAGCGCTGAATTGAACGCTCGGCCTCAATTTCCAGATCCACAGGACGATTCGCAGCCGACAACCTGAATCGCAGCAATTTGCCGCCCTGCACATGCTCCGTGAAGTACACGGACGATCCGCTCTGCCGACCACGGTTTTGAAACATTTCAGGATTGCGCGCCTCGAAGTGAATCGTGTCCGGAACCATGAGCGCGAGTTCGCCGACTGGACGTAACACCGTTGCGGTCAAGGATGCGCTCCCGAGATATGGCAGGTGATCGACCGCACGAACCTTCGTAATCCCCGGACGCATGGGATAGGCAATGCAGTATTGCCGTGGGGGTCCACACGCCGACGCCTTTGCCGGAATTGCACGGCCATCGTACAAGCCGCCTCGGGCAAAACCGATACGGCCCTGAACAGGCTCAAGGCAATTTTCGCGGAAACCAGAAAATCCGGATACAGAACTTACCAATTTCAAGCTCGTCTAGCTCTTGCCCGCATCGAGATAAAGTCTGGGAAGACCGCTGCGCACCGATGGGCATGTCATGACTTCGGAATCCCAACTCCCTCGACAATGGAAATATAGCGGTCAATCGGCAAATCGGTAGAGGTATCCACCCTCGTGCTGGGCTGGGGCCAGCTAATCTCCAACTTGTCGATCTTCGTGTGCGCTCCAATTCCAAGCACTTCGCGCGGATCGTGCGAGGACAAGTAACTGCCTCCCGCTATTTTGAGCCGCGTGCGCTTCACTCCGCCCGCCTCCCAGGTGATCCTGGTGCCCACTCCATCCGGATTCGACTTCTTGCCCACCAGCTTCACGCCCAGCCAGTGATTCCCTTTTGCAGCAGCATTCTTCAGCAGCAGCGGAGGACCATCGTTGACCGCAACCAAAACGTCCACCGCGCCATCGTTATTGAAATCCCCAAGCGCCATCCCGCGGGCCGCGAAAGAATCCTGAAAAGCGGGACCAGCCCGTTCGCTGACGTTTTCGAACTTCCCGGCCTTGTTGTGGAACAGGAGCAGAGGTTCCTTGTAAGTCACATGCTTGGAATGCAGCTCGATTTTGTCGTCAGGATGGCCATTCGCGATAAACAGGTCGAGATCGCCGTCATTGTCATAGTCGAAGAACTTTACGCCCCAACCGCTCATCAAGCGAGTGATTCCACCAATCCCCGTTTGCCCAGCCATGTCGTCAAACGTCTCGTCATGGTTGTTTTTGTAGATCGAATACATTTCCTGATCCACATTAGAAACAAACAAATCCTGCCAGCCATCCTGATTAAAATCCGCAGAATCTACTCCCATGCCGGAGCGGGCGCGGCCATCCAGGCTATAGCCGACGCCGGATTGCAGACCGATTTCTTCGAACTTGCCGTGACCTCGGTTGGCGAACAGAAAGTTCGGCAGCGTATCGTTAGCCACAAAGAGATCCATGCGGCCATCGTTGTTGATATCGGTGGCAACGACGCCCCAAGCCTTCCCAAGAGCCTTCGCGATCCCGGAAGATTGGCTCACGTCTGTAAAGGTACCGTCTCCGTTGTTGTGGAAAAGCCAACTCGCCGCTGGCGGATAGACGCGAGGAATGCAATAGTAACGCTCGCCATTCCTCTCATCGCCACAGAATTTGTTCTTCGATTTATCAAAATCCACGAAGCGGCAAACAAACAAATCCAGCCGTCCGTCGTTGTCGTAGTCGAACCAGACCGCGCTCGATCCCCACCCGGGCGCGCTAACTCCGGCCTTGGCGGTGACATCCGTAAAGGTGCCATCGCCGTTATTGCGGTAAAGAATGCTACTCCCGTACTGCGTAACGTAAATGTCGGGAAAACCGTCACCGTCGTAGTCGCCTACGGCCACACCCATGCCATAACCGCCACCGGGAACTCCAGCCTTCTCGGTGACGTCCGTAAACGTTCCATCGCGATTGTTGCGATAAAGAGCGTTGCGCAACGGCGGCTTGGGATCGTAGAAATCGCAGCGTCCGCTGTTGATCAGATAAATATCCATCCAGCCGTCGTTGTCGTAATCGAGGAAAGCGCAACCCGCCCCGGTCGTCTCCGGGAGATAGTACTGAGGCGAACGACCGCTGACGTGACGCCAAGTGATCCCGCTGACTATCGGGGGAACGATTTCGAAAAGATTTCCGGACGAGGTAGGGGCGGCGGCGGCAGATTGGAGAAGGGGCAGTGCCGGATGCGAACATGCCAGAATTGAAGCCGAGACCGCTGTACGGGCGGCAGTCTGCAAGAAACGTCTTCGCGTGAAGGGCAAAGTCAGCGGTGCTCCTAACTACGAATCCATACGATTCTACTGGGTCCGGCGACATTGTTTCGAGGAAACACGTGCCTAGGCTCCATAATAGAGGACGCTCGGATAAAATTCCGTTGAGCCTTCATGACCGTCCAACCCACGCCACCCAGTCTTCTGCATCCGTTGCAAGGAATCAAAGTGTTAGACCTGTCCCGCGTGCTCGCAGGTCCGTGGGCGGGGCAACTGTTGGCCGACTATGGAGCGGATGTCATCAAGGTTGAGCGCCCGGGAACTGGCGACGATACTCGCGCCTGGGGTCCGCCTTTTGCTCGCGATAGCCACGGCAATTCCCTTCCGCTCGAATCTGCATACTACCTGAGCGTCAATCGCGGCAAGCGATCCATCGCCTTGGATATCACGACACCATATGGGCAAGAAGTCGTCCGCGATCTCGCACGGCGTTCGGACATTCTCCTTGAAAACTACAAGGTAGGAGGGCTCGTCCAATACGGCCTGGACTACGAATCCCTTCGCGTGCTAAACCCTCGACTAATCTATTGTTCCATAACTGGATTTGGGCAGACGGGCCCACTAGCGAAACGCGCTGGCTATGACTTGATGATTCAAGCCATGGGCGGACTCATGAGTATAACGGGAGAGCCTGATTCGCAACCGGGAGGCGGTCCGCAGAAAGTTGGGGTTGCGGTGGTCGACATTCTGACGGGGGTGTACGCCGTGAGCGCTATCCTTGCTGCGCTTCACCAACGCGAATCTACCGGCAAGGGTCAACATATAGATGCCGCGCTCTTTGACGTGCAGCTGGCGATGCTCGCCAATCAGGGTTCCAACTATCTGGTGGGCGGAATGGTGCCGGAGCGCATTGGAACAGCGCATCCCAACATCGTTCCCTACCAGCGATTCGCGACCAAGGACGGATTTCTGGTGCTCGCAGTTGGCACAGAAGGCCAGTTTGCGATCGTCTGCAAGCTGATCGGACTGCCCACTTTGCCGCAGGATGCTCGCTTTTCAACCAATGCAGTTCGGGTGCGCAACCGAAACGAACTAGTACCTATTTTTGAGGCAGCATTTCTAGAACATAACACTAAAGACTGGATAAATTTTTTGGAACAATCAAATATTCCCTGCGCGCCGGTTCGCGACTTGGGCGAAGTATTTGCCGACCCCCAAGTCGCAGCCCGCGGCATGATTTTGGAATCGGAGCACCCGGACGCTGGCACAATTCGGACCGTGGCTCAGCCCATGAAGTTTTCAGCGGCCTCATCCCAAAACACCAGAGTGCCGCCGCGGCTCGGCGAGCACACAAAAGAAATCTTGCAGGAACTCGGTTACGACGAAGAAAAGATTAAGAGCTTGAACTTGTAGCGCTGGCATCTTGCTGGCAGTCGCGCTGGCGTCTCGCCGTCGCAGCTATGCCAATTCCAACTCGATCTTCTTGCCTTCTGCATCCAGCTTCACAATCCGGAAACTGCGAATCTGACCTGCTTGCAGCGCCTCCGGCTTCTTTTCACTGCTGGGGGCGCCACTCTTCCAGCGGGCGTTGAGCATCAAACTCAGTGAAGACAAATCAGCCTTGCCTTGACCTGCCGTCGGCGCAACAGGGACCTCCGCCGCTGGACTCTCTTTCGCGACTTTGCAGGAAGCCTGAATTCCCTCCCCTAGTTCCACTCGTGCGCGACCATCCCCAATCTCAACTAAACGCCCAGTCACCACATCGCCCGCCTTATGCTCGGCGATGTACTCGTCGATTCCAGTGGCAACGAGTTGCTTCATGCTCAGCCGCAATTGCCGCTTTTCCAAATCAAGAGCAAGGACCTGCGCCTTCACGGTCTGCCCGAGTTTTAGCACATCCTGGGGATGGCCAATCCGGACATTCTCTGACGCGTAGTGTTCGTTCGCTTTGTCCGCCTTCTTTCCGGAGCTGATTTCGCTCACGTGAATCATGCCTTCAATCCCTTCGGAAATTCGCACGAACGCGCCAAACTTCGTAAAGCTGGTGACCGGACCTTCAACCACCGATCCCACTGCGAATTTCTGCCCGGCGTCCGCCCAAGGATCGCCTAAAGCCTGCTTCAGTCCCAGAGAAATACGGTGGTCAGCCATGTTAACGCCTAGAATCACAGCTTCCACGGCATCGCCTTGCTTCAGTAGATCGCTGGCCTTCCGAACTCTCTTTGCCCAGGACATTTCCGAAACGTGAATCAATCCTTCAATCCCGGGTTCCAGTTCCACAAATGCGCCAAAGTCCACGACGCGAGTAACCGCACCACGCACACGTTCCCCTGCCTTGTATTTCTCGGTTACGGAATCCCACGGATGCGGCAACAGTTGCTTCATTCCGACCGCAATGCGGCGCTTGCCGGATTCCGACGTAATCTTCAGCACCTTCACATCAACTTGCTGGCCCACCATGAGTACATCGGCAGGCTTGTTCACGCGTCCCCAGGAAATTTCTCCGACATGCAGCAAGGCGTCCACGCCGCCCATATCAACGAAGGCCCCGTAGTCGGTTAGACTGCGAACGGTACCGTTAGTGACATCGCCTTCCTGAATTTCAGAGTAACGGCGGTCCTCGACCGAACGTTCCTCCTCTTCAGCCAGAACACGTCGATCTACGACGATATCCTCGTCATCCACATCGAGCTTGATGATGCGGCAACGAATCTCCTGCCCCACCAAATTTGCTAGTTCAGCCGCATCGCGCGCGCCACTTCGCGAGCCAGGCATAAACGCACGCACCCCTACGTCAACGCTGAGGCCGCCTTTGATAACGCCCGTCACGGTGCCTACAATCGCAGCCTGCGAAGCAAATGCCTGCTCCAGAGAGGTCCAATCCTTGGGACGATCAACCTTGAAGCGGGAAAGCGTGTAGTAGCCTTCCGTATCGCGACCCTTTACTGAGACCCGCATCTTGTCGCCTAGTTGAACGGTCTCTCCTGCGGCGACAAAATCCGCAAGCGGCAGAATTCCTTCCGTCTTGAATCCGATATCAAGAAGAACCGAGTCGGCAGTGATCGCCGCTACGGTGCCTTCCAACTGCTTACTGCCGTCGTCGGCCCTTCGCGAATGGCTCCGTTCGTATTGCGAAAGAAGGTCCTTGAAGGATTCGTCAGTTTCGGCAGCAACAACCGGCGACGCCGGACGCGAAGGATTCGAAATCGTGGAATCGGACATACGCAACTTCAGCTCACTTGCATCAGACATGAGAGGTCGGCCTTTATCGTAGAAGAACGCCTCTAGAATAACACTGGGCCTTGGCCTCAGGCGTCTGACTTCGGGCCACGCCACACCTGTCTTGGCGCTCACCGAACTGAGGTCTGATGTCCAGCTATAATCGTCGCCTTCAACGTAGATCCCCGAAGTTAAATTTTGAATAGAGAAATCTGGCGCCGGAACATCATCTGTGATGACCCCACGAATCCGCCCTCGGTATCCGAGTGCTGCTTGGTCTGGAGTAAGTCGCCTTACCTGTTCTGCGCTGGTCAGGGTTGGAAGCGAGGTACGACTCGAAATATCGTGCGCGGACAATCCGGCCACCCACACAACCCACGGCGGCAACCGCACACCGCAAACGGCTAGCGTCGTTGCTGGCCTAGAGAACCGCCCCGAAATCGACCTCGTCTTGGACATTCCGTCGAACTCCCAAAAACGTTCGTACCTGCAAGAAGCAGTCTACTCGGCAGGCCGTGCATACACTCGCACATAGTCCACCAGCATCGCTTGAGGAAAGACTGTCGCTGCATCGGGACTTCCCGGCCAATCCCCTCCCACCGCAACATTCAGCAGCAGAAAGAACGGATGATCGAACACCCACTTTTGCCCGGGCTTCAGGCTGGCACGAGTCTGCGTCGCATAGAGCTGATCGTCCAAGTAAAAACGAACCTCATCACGCACCCACTCGACGGCGTAAACATGAAAATCGTCGGACAACTTGCGCCCGCCGCTCAAGGACGTGTGCGCCTCAATTCCATCCTCCCCTGTGTAGGCAGGGCCGTGGATGGATCCGTGATTTACGGATGGCTCCTTGCCAATATTTTCCATGATGTCGATCTCGCCGCAAGCGGGCCAGCCGACTTTGTCGATATCAACTCCGAGCATCCAAAATGCAGGCCACAAGCCCTGTCCGTAGGGAATCTTGATACGGGCTTCGAACCTTCCGTAGGTACGTGAAAACTTGCCCACAGTCTTGATCCTGGCCGAAGTGTAGTCTTTCATTACGTCGGCGGCACCTTTGTACTTTTCCGCTCGGGCTTCTATGACCAGATTCCCATTTTCGATGCGCGAATTCTGCGGACGGTCCGTGTAGTATTCAAGCTCCTGGTTTCCCCAGCGCTCTGCTCCGATATCAAAACCCCACTTCGTCGAATCCACAGGCGATTCATTGGGAGCATTGAACTCGTCGCTCCAGACCAATATCCATTGCTTAGCCTGCAATTGCGCCTTGTCCCGAGCTTGAGAGGTAAGGGTTTGCGCCGAACTGCTGTTGGTCAGAGACAGGACGCCGAAAAGAACCGCGATTGCCGCAGGTTGGAACTTGCGCATCATGAAAACTCCTGAAACCTGAATTGCTTCACATTCAAGCACATCATCGCCCATTCCGGCGAGTGCCTCGGGGAAACTGAAACACTGCCAGCTTGCACTTGGGTGATATATTCACCGGAAGCACCTCCGGTTCCTGAGAACACGGCATGAAAACAGAATCGACGCGCCGAACGTTTCTGAACCTGTCTGCAGCGGGCCTGGGCGCCTGACGGAAGGAATCGCCTAATCCGCGAACCTTGACCTTGGCTGTGGCTGCTGTTAGCTTCTAGTTCCACGCAGCCATGTGGAGGCTACAACGCTGAGCAAGATAATAGGGGCGCACCGCTGTAAGGACATATTCCTCCCTCCGAATCCAGGGCGACGCGAATTTTTAATTTCGTCGGGCTACGCTGCCGGGGCCGTTTTCCTTTTAGCAAATCTCGGAAACATGGCGTTTCCGTTTGTTCGCGGACCAAAGGCTTCGCAGCCCGATGGGTACCACTTACATCCGCACTATCGTACCCGGACAACTCTCGATGCCGCGACACTCAAAACACAGACGGGTGGGAACGAATTCGCCACTGAAAAATACGCGGATCAAATCGCACTCGTACTTAGGCGATGGAGCGCAGCACTGCGGCAGTCTCCTCAGAATTTAGAGTCGTTCGAAGTGGCGTTGACTCCAGATTTCTCTGGCGCTCCTTTAAGTCCAACGGAGTCACGGCAGCTGCGGTCCGGCCCGATTGAAGCCCAGAGACGCAGATTCTCTTCGTCGATTTCTTTGGGCCGAGAGGCCTTCTTTGCCGAACTTGAATCCGCCATGGCGGGAATTACAAAGTTCTTCACTGCTGACTTCCAGATAACCAGCATTCGCGACGAAGGCAGCGGACGGCTCAAGACTCGCATACTCTACGAACTCGTTTGCACGGGAACGGGATTCCATCGGGAACAGCGGGTGGGCGAGTGGGAAATCGAGTGGAAGAGCTCTTCGTCGGGAGAGTTTCAGGCAGCGCGCTGGCGTGCGCTGGGAGAAACGTGGAGTCGATCAATGGCACCAGCGTTTCAGGACATCTCCACGACGGCGCTCGGAAGTAATTCCTCCTATGCGCAGCAATTGCTGCACGGTTCCGACTACTGGCGCACCCTACTCGACGGTGCCAGCGGCATTGATATCTACGGACACAACGGAGTCTCCGTCGGCGATATCGACAACGATGGCTTCGACGATCTCTACATTTGCCAGCCGGCTGGCCTACCTAACCGCCTGTATCGCAATCGCGGGGATGGAACGTTCGAAGACATCACACAAGGGTCTGGTTTGGGAATTCTGGAAAACTCCGCCTGCGCGCTTTTCGCAGATATTGATAACAACGGCCGTCAGGACCTCGTCATAGTTCGCACGAACGGCCCGCTGCTCTTCGTGAATCAGGGTGGGGGAAAGTTTCGACAGCAGCCCGATGCCTTCCGTTTCGCGAATCCGCCGCAGGGGACATTTACCGGAGCTGCCATAGCCGATTACGACCGAGACGGATGGCTCGATATTTACTTCTGCCTCTACGCGTATTACCAAGGCACGAATCAATACAAGTATCCGAGTCCTTACTACAACGCTGAGAATGGCCCTCCGAACTTCCTGATGCAGAATAGTCGCGACGGAACCTTTCGCGATGTGACGGCGGAGTCAGGACTCAATCAAAACAATACTCGCTACAGCTTCTGCTGCGGATGGGCCGACTACGATGGAAACGGTTGGCCGGACCTCTATGTAGTAAATGACTTCGGACGCAAGAACCTTTACCGCAACAACGGCGATGGAACATTTACGGATGTCGCCGCTCAGTCAGGCGTGGAAGATACGGGTGCAGGCATGTCCGTCTGCTGGGTTGACCATGACAACGACGGAGCCGACGACCTCTACATCGCGAACATGTGGACAGCAGCTGGCCAACGAATTTCGGAACAACAACCTTTCCAGAAGGAATCATCCGCAAAGGTCAGGGCGATGTATCAAAAACACGCCATGGGAAACTCTCTCCTAAGGAACAACGGAGGCATCTTCCGCGATGTTACGGCAGCAGCAGGCGTAGGAAACGGTCGCTGGGCGTGGTGCAGCGACGCTTGGGATTTTGATCATGACGGCTTTCAGGACCTCTACATCACCAACGGCATGGTTTCTGGACCCTCGCCCGAAGGCACGGCAACAGTAGACCTGAACAGTTTTTTCTGGCGGCAGGTAGTCGCTAACTCGCCCGAAGGTAAAGCGACTTCACACACTTACGAAGACGGCTGGAACGCGATCAACGAACTCATCCGCTCCGATAGCACCTGGAGCGGACGGGAACGTAATGTTGTCTACGCGAACAACCGCGATGGAACATTTTCCGATGTTTCAGGTGCGGTTGGGCTGGACTATATCGAGGACGGAAGAGCCTTCGCACTCGCGGACTTCGATCATGACGGACGCCTCGAAGTATTCTTAAAGAACCGGAACGGCCCGCAGATCCGGGTGCTGAAGAACGTCATACACAAACTGCCACCTTCAATTGCTTTCAGGCTGCGCGGAGTGACAAGCAATCGCGACGCGATTGGTGCCGCAGTTACTATTGAAACAGATGCGAGCCACCAGACTCGTATGTTGCAAGCAGGATCAGGCTTCCTTTCTCAACACAGCAAAGAAGTCTTGTTCGGGTTAGGTGAGGCAAAAGAAGTTTTGCGTGTCTCCATCCGATGGCCCAATGGGCTTATTCAACATCTAGGCCAGTTACCACTCAATCATCGTATCTGGGTAGAGGAAGGAGCCGCACCTTCGCGCATTGAACCTTTTATTTCCAGCCCAAAATACGAGAGTGCTGGTTCAGTCTTTCAAGAACCCGAGGCAACTCCAGCTACGATAGAAACATGGTTGCTAGCGCCAGTATCGGCACCTAATTTTTCACTCCCTGACTTGTCCGGCAAGATCAACACGCTTTCTTCGCTGCGCGGTAAACGGTTGCTTCTCAATTTTTGGGTATCGCAGTCTGAAACTTGCCTGCGAGATCTCGATACCCTTAGTCACCGAAGCAATCATTGGGCGGAACTCGGCC
Organism: Acidobacteriaceae bacterium; assembly: GCA_025352065.1. GTDB lineage: Bacteria > Acidobacteriota > Terriglobia > Terriglobales > Acidobacteriaceae > JANXUC01. The sequence continues at coordinate 28,877 of JANXUC010000040.1, forward strand.
TCCAAATCCTGACATTGAATTGTGACGTCGCGGGCGAGGTCAAAGATAATTCGATCACCGCGAGGAAAACTCGCTTCGCAGTTCCCATCCTGCAGGCATCGGAAGACGTGGCTGGTATTTATAATCTGCTCTATCGCTATTTGTTTGATCGCCATTGTGACCTAAGCTTTCCTACGTCCTTCTTGATCGATGCACAAGGAGACATCGTCAAGGTATATCAAGGTCCTGCGCCAGTGGATCACATTGAACGCGACTTCCAGCACATTCCTGAGAACAGCGAAGAGCGCCTGCGGAAGGGCTTGCCCTTCCCTGGCAATGACTCATTTGAGTTCGGACGCAACTACCTCTCCTACGGATCGGTGTTTTTTCAACACGGATACTATGACCAGGCTGCGACGTCGTTTCAGGGGGCTCTTCACGACAATCCAGCCAGCGCTGAAGCGCTTTATGGGATCGGCAGCGTCTATCTGCAACAGGACAAGAACGCTGAAGCCAAGAAGACTTTTGAACGGACAGTCAAGCTACGCGCCACTTATCCCGATACACTGCCGAATGCATGGAACAATCTAGGCATCCTTGCCACCCGGGAAGGAAGAATGAAAGCGGCAACTGACAAGTTCCAAGAAGCCCTGCGTCTCAATCCCGATCACTTGATCGCACTTGGGAATCTTGGCAATGCCTACCGCGAGCTACGGCAATGGGATGACGCCCGCAAAGTACTTCTGCACGCTATTGAAGTTGGTCCCGATAGCCCCGAGGCTAACTATAGTTTGGGGATGGTCTACGCTCAAACTGACGATACAACGCGAGCTTCTGAGTATCTCAAGATCGCGCTGAAGTACCGTTCGGTCTACCCCGAGGCTTTGAATAACCTAGGCATACTCTACTTACGCACGCAACAAAGAGACCAAGCCGTCGCGAGCTTCGAAGAATGCATTCGTGTAGCGCCCGATTTCGACAGCGCTTACATCAGCTTGGCCCGTGTGTATTCCCTGGAAGGCCAGCCAGCAAGGGCCCGAGCTGTCCTTTTGCAATTACTTAAAGTCCACCCGGATCATGAGCCAGCACAAGAGATGCTCGATGCGTTAGGGCAGTAGCACTGGCAGAAACGCTATGTTTTCGGTGGAGGTGTCGGCGCTTTCAGTAAGTCAACAAACATCTTGTAGAACTTCTCAAGATCAAGGTCAACTTGTATCTCGACAGGCTGGATGTCGACCTTTGGCTTGTCCTTGTCCGACCAAGTCAAAGTGTTGCCGTAACCAGCACCGTGATCCAAATCAACATCCATATAGCGAGTTTCTTTCTTGGTGATCACACTGGGATCAAGCCAAGCCGCTGCCGCCAACTCATCCCAGAGGTAGTTGTATTCGCGTTCGACTTTGGAGTAAGTTCCAATGTACTTCGCAGCTGGAGTGTCTCCGGCTTTGACTTGGTTCAGCAGGTCGGCGGTGAAACTAGTCTTGACGGAAATATCGACCGTCGTACACACAATCTTCTTCCACGGAGCGCGCAGAACGATATGCGCCGCTTCGGGGTCAAACCAAACATTAAATTCATGACGAGGCAAGTTGGCAAACTCAGGATCTTTAGTTTGGGGGCTCAAACTTGCTCCCATAAAGACAAGTTCTTTGGCCAGGCTGGCGAACTCCGGGTCGATACTCTGCGCGAGCGCCAGATTTGTCATGGGACCGCCCTCATAGATGGTTATTTCATGCGGGTACCTATGCACCATACGCACCAGAAAGTGCGCTGCATCTTCGTCAGAAGCTTTTATTGTTGGCTTGCCTTCCGGCATTGCGCCAAGCTGGTCGGCAGGATGATACACGCGAGGGTCCCATGCACCTAACCAGGCAAACGAGCCGAATCTTTGCTCCCATCGTTCAGTCTCCGCCTGCCGGCGCACCAACGGATACTCTGCTCCGCGAAGGACAGGGATGTCGGTTCTCCCAATAATTTCCAGCGTCCGAAGTGTGTGCGCGACCTCTTCGTTCAGCCATCCATCACCCGTAACCACCGTAATTCCAAGAACCTCGGTCTGCGGCGATTGAATCAACATCAAAATAGCCTGCTGATCGCTGCCACCCGGGCCAGCCGCATCCTGATCAATTATGACTTTCCTCTTGTCCTGAGACGACGCAGTAAGCGAAGCAGCGAGTAACATCGTGACCAATATCCACAACCGGAGACTCTTCATTTTCACCCCTGAATAAGTTTGCTGACTCATTGTCTTGCCGAGTTACTGCTTGGTCAGCCTGCCGATGAGTAACTCGAAGAACCTTTCAGAATCTACATCCACGGCTACATTGGTGTTGGGAACATACTTTTCTTTCACAACAGGAGATACTCGAGTCCCAGCGATTGTGGGAGCTGATCCGCGAATCTGCATCGCTGCTATTGCCTGCTTTTCCATCTCAGGGCTGCGCCGCAAATCTCCCGCAGTCGGGCTGTAACCCAGAGTTTCACCGGCCGTCAGTTCGCCCGCTGTTTCGACATCGACGTAATATTCTTTCCACTTCAATAGCGACGGATCCAGGAACGAGGCAACTGCAAGTGAGTCATGCATATTGGGCCCGACGAGGAAACCTTGCGCCCGATTGTGGTCAATAGCGTTGCGAGCTATCTTCGCGGCAGCCTGACTCACCGAACTAGAGTTAGCCAGTAACGCACGCACGTGCTCCCCAGTCAGGGACGTCCTTCTCGTCACGTCGAGTCCGACCATAGTAAGTGGGATTCCAGACTGAAACACGATGTGCGCCGCCTCAGGGTCTACATAAATATTGAACTCAGCCGCTGGCGTGATGTTCCCTCCGGAAAGCGATCCGCCCATCATCGTCAGACCTTTGACTAATCCAGCAAGTTCGTCATCAGCATTCAGCGCAGCGGCTACATTGGTGAGCGGTCCAATCGTAATGAGCGTAACCTCGTGCGGATACTTTCGAACGATTTGTCGAATCAGCTCGGCAGCAGGCACATCGACAGGCTTGATCTCAGGTTCAGGGAAAACTGCTCCGCCCAAACCGTTGTCGCCGTGCGCATAAGCGGCGCTGACTAAGCGGCGCAGCAGGGGCGCCTTGGCTCCCGCCGCAACGGGTATGTCCGTGCGCCCGGCAATTTCCACCATGCGTAGCGCATTCGGCAATGTGATGTCGAGAGGCACATTCCCGGCAACGGCTGTGATGGCTTCAATCTTCAACTCCGGTGAACGCATTGCCAGGAGTAAGGCAAATGCGTCGTCCACACCGGGATCTGTGTCGATGATGACGCGAGCAGGATTGTTCGCACTTGGGCGATCTGACTTACTCAGGTCAACGCCCCAAGCGAATGGGACAGCGCCGGAAAATGCAGTCACTGCCAAACTTGCTGCCGCAGCCGTTACGAACTGCCGTCGCGTATGCAAGAGTTGTTCTATATCCATTTCAGCTGCTCCTCGCCTTCTCTAGTCACAACTTACGAGTTCACAAAAGAGTTATTCCGGAGCCCTGGTGGGCTGCGTCATCAGCTTAATGTAGAGGTCGTACAACTTCTTCGTATCCACGTCGAATTGGACAGTCGCAAGATGCTCGTAAGGGGGCACTTTCGCTTGAGCACCCCAAAACAATGTTTGTCCGTAGCTGGCTCCGTGGTCAATGTCAATATCAACGTACATCTGTCTTTGCTCAGTGATGACCGACGGATCAATCATGGCAGCAGCGGAGAGTTCATCCCACATAAAACTATCGGCGTAATACTTCGTCAGGTACCGAGCCACGGGAGTATCGGCTTTCGCTATTGCAGCCTTCACTGCAGGCTCCACATGTGTTTTGACGGAAATATCAATCGGCGTGATCGTAACCTTCTTCCACGGCGACCGCATGACAATCCGAACCGCTTCCGGATCAAACCACCAATTGAACTCGCGGCGTCCATCGACCCCATTGATCCCGCCGTCATTCGCATACATGCCACTGCCCATCAACACCAACTCTTTGGCCAGGGTCGCTACTTCAGGATCAAGACGCAGAGCAAGCGCGATATTTGTCAGCGGCCCTCCTGCCCAGATGACGACCTGGCCAGGATACTTGTGAACGGTGCGAACAATGAAGTGCGCAGCGTCCTCATCCAGCGCTGTGGTATGAGGTGCACCTTCGACCAATTCAGGAACGACGTCCGGCGCGTGGTAGGCCTCCCGAAATGCAGGGGTCACCTCTGGACCGTTCTTAGAAAAGTCGGTCCAACAGCCTTTGTAGCCGAACGCGCCATACAAGGCTTCCCAACGCTCTGTTTCTTCTTTGGAATTTAACAACGGGAACTCCGCGCCTTGAATCACCGGAACGTCGGTGCGTCCCGCGATTTCAAGCAAACGCAACGTACGCTGCGTCTCTTCCCGCACCCATTGATCGCCGGTCACTGTTGTAATTCCAAGCACGTCGAACTTGTCCGATTGCAGAAAGATCAGAATCGACTGCATGTCGGTGGTCGCAGGACCACGCGCATCCTGATCGACGATAACTTTGATCTTCTGGGCAGGAAGAGTACTGGCAGTAAACAACACCAAGAACAAAATCAAAACATCGGTTGCGTGTCGCTTCATTGTCAAAATCAAAATTCTCCCGGTTCGGTCGTTGCCATTTGCCTCGGCGTTCGACAACAAGTGCGTACAGAGACATCGTAAAGCAAGTTATTGTAGCGCGATTCAGCAGCGCTACCAACTGTTGTATTCTGGTCGAGACCAGACTGACAGTTTCTCTATCTTCAGCCATGCACGTTACAACCAGGCCCTCGGCACGTTGTCCAAGACTTCCGCTCTGTGGCTTCTTGTTTCTAGCTTTGGCATCTTCGCAGAGTCTGGGCCAAGCTTCTCCCCCATCGGGCACCGCGACCAGTTCAAAGCAGCAAGATACCGCGCAAAAGCCGCCTCCAGAACAGCACTCGACTGGCTCTCCGGAGCTATTTGATGAGCCAAAATTCACCGTCGCGGGCGTCGCGGATGCATCCAGCGCCGGAGGCCACGGTTCCAGCACCGCCGTGCAAACGAAAGAGGTCTTGGCGAAAGCTACCGCGACATTAAGTAAGACTTCTTCCGATGCAGCGGCTGACGAAGCTCGCGAAAAGACGTTGCGCGAAATCGTTGCCAGGGAGCCAGCGAGCTTCAAAGCCAATCACGAACTCGGCAAGATGCTGTTGAATCTCGGGAAGCCCTCGGACGCGGTAACCTACCTGCAGCGAGCTTCAGAACTCAATCCCACCGATTACGAAACTGGGTATGATCTCGCTCGTGCACATGCCGCGGCCGGCGAGTATCAGGTCGCACAGCGCGACGTGCAGGCTCTTTTGACAAAACGCGATCAGTCGGAATCGCATCATTTGCTCGCGGAAGTCAGCGAAAAGCTTAGCAACCCTCTCGAAGCGGTACGAGAGTATCAGCGAGCTGCACAACTCGATCCGAGCGAAGGAAATCTCTTTGATTGGGGCGCCGAACTCCTGCTGCACCGCGCTATCGAGCCCTCCATAGAAGTCTTCACAAAAGGCAACCGCCTCCACCCACACTCGACACGGAGTCTCCTCGGACTAGCAGTGGCTCTGCACGCGCGAGGCGCCTACGATCAAGCGCAACAACGCCTCTGCGAAGCTTCGGATTTAAACACGGAAGATCCCAATCCTTACCTCTTCATGGGACGAATCCTGAGTACCCAAGCGCTTGCTTCCGAAGGCGTTTCGGAACGGCTCGCCCGATTCCTCAAGCTGCGGCCTGAGGACCCTCAAGCCAACTATTTTTATGCGCTGAGCCTTTTGAATCAGGAAACCGAAAATCGCGAAACCAAGCAAAGGGCGCGAGCAGAAGAACTCCTGGAGAAAGCTGTAAACCTGAGTCCCAATCTTGCAGGAGCGTATTTGCGATTGGGCACAATCGCGTTGGATCGCGGTGACTTCGCCAGGGCTATTCAGCTTCACTCGAAAGCCGCTGCCCTTGAGCCGCAATCCCCCGAGGCTCACTACGCTCTGGCGCAGGCTTATTCTCGAAGCGGAGAGAAAGCAAAAGCGGAAGAAGAACTTCGCATCTATCAGCGCGTATCCAAAGACGCAGCCCAAAAGCTAGATCGTGAACGCAAGGCAATACAGGAATTCGTAGTCACATTACCGGACCAAAGCTCCCTAACGCAGCCTCGCTAGCCTTTGTTCCGGCTCGCCCATTCGGCTTCGAACCTCGTTCGATCATAGAACGATTTCTGCGTACCCACGCCTTCTGTCGATAGCCCCGCATACAGGTTGGCGCGTCGGACTGCCTCCTTCTCTGGCAAGCCCTCTCCCAAAAAAGTGGCGAAGCTTCCGATAAACGCATCGCCAGCGCCAGTGCTGTCCTTCGCGTTCACCTTGAATGCGGGCATATGCTCCATGCCTTCGCTTCCGGCAAGCAGCGAACCATTGGAACCAAGTGTGATGATCACCCGACGAATTCCCGAAGCCAGCAGTTTCTGCGCGCAAGCTTTCGCATCTTCCAGGTTGCGGACCGGCATTCCAGTAATCGTCTCCGCTTCGCTTTCGTTCGGCACAAAATAGTCGAGATTGGCGACCGCTTTCACGTCGATTGGTTGCCCGGGGGCAGGATTCAAGATGCAACGAATCTTGTTCTTATTGGCAAACTGGATCGTGTAATAAACCGTTTCCAGCGGAATCTCGAATTGCAGGACGATGCAATCCACGTTCTTGAGAGTCTCCGCTGCAGCATCTACATCCGCGGGCTTCAGCGTGTCGTTCGCGCCTTTAATCACGATGATGCGATTCTGACCGGAAGGATCGACGAAGATTGGCGCGACACCGGTCGAAACTCCGGCAACCTGCTTCACGTTGGCAGTATCAATCCCAACTTTCTGGAAATTGAGGATAGTGGCAGGGCCAAAAAGATCGTCCCCTACGCGGGCTACCATGAACACCTCAGCGCCGCAAAGCCTCGCCGCAGCAGCCTGGTTGGCGCCCTTACCGCCAAAGCCTAAGTCGAATTTCTGCCCAAAAATCGTCTCGCCGGGTTTGGGAAATTGGTCTACAAATGAAACGAGATCGATATTTGCACTTCCGATAACTGCAATGCGAGGACGTTGGCTCATAAGTTTTTATCGGCGCCCAAATTAAGGAACGCTCCGGCACCGAGTCTAGTGATCGGACGGGAACAGTGTCAAGAAGCGCTTCGCACAGCGGCAAAGAAGACTTGCAGCTTGGCGCGATCAAGCTTGCCGCCTGTCCTTGCTCCCGAGCAAATATCCAGGCCGAAGGAACCAACTTCCTGCACAGCCGCTAGCGCGTTCGTAGCGTTCAAGCCTCCGGCCAAAAACATGGGCACTGAAATCCGTTCACGAATTTCGCGGCTCAGCGCCCAGTCATGTTTTCTGCCCGTTCCGCCCAACTCCTTAACCGGAAGCGATTGATTGCCGGAATCGAGCAAAATCGCATCGACTCCTCGATCCACGGCGACAGCTTCCTCAATCGACTCCCGGCCTGTTACGTGGATCACCTGAATCAGGGAGACCCCAGGCAGGGCCCGCTTCAGCTCGCGATGAGTCCCCGGAGTAATCCGGTCGCAGATCTGAATGCAGTTCGTTCGACACCGACGCTGCTGATCGATGATGACCTGCGCGTCCTGCCTGGAGGTGAGCAGAAAAGTCGCGACAGGCGGTGGCACAGTAGCTGCAATCTCCGCAATGAGTTCGTCGCTGATCACGCCCGGCCCGCTGGGCATGTAGGAAACCAAGCCAATCGCCGATGCACCAAGTTCGACGGCGAGCGCAGCTTCTTCGATGCTGCTGATGCAGCAGACCTTGACTCTCGGAGCGCTTGTAATCTTCATGTTTCAAAAAGCAGGTACGACGTCACTCCCCGTAAGGCACCCAAATATTCTTAATCTGTGTAGCGTGTTCGAGGAACCAGCGGCCTTGTCCTTGCTTCGAATCAAACCAATCGATGACGCGACCTTCATTGGTGAAAACCTGCTTCAAATTCCCTGCCGAACACAACTTCGCTGCAATCGCGTCCGCCTCACTAGAGAACGACCAGATCGCATCCACATCATCGTGCTCCGCCAAGGTCTTGAGCAGGGATGACGTTGGACCGCTCACGATATTGACCACTCCTCCCGGGACATCGCTGGTGTCAAAAAGCTGATAAACATCGCCAATAATCAGCGGATACGTTTCGGAAGGAACCGCAACGACCGTGTTTCCGCAAGCAATCGCAGGCAGAATGAGCGACATCATTCCAAGCAGAGGCGCGTCGGCGGGACACACGATTCCAATCGTCCCCACCGGTTCATTCATGGCGATGGCAATGGTTCGAAATGGCGGATTATGCACCGCGCCATCGAACTTATCGGCCCACGCAGCGTAGAAGAATATTCGGTCAATACTCTGATCCACTTCTACGGCGGCATGTTTGGATCCGACCGCCGCCGCGAGCCGGTCAGCGATTTCTTCTCGACGCAGCGAAAAGTTTTCAGCCAGGTAGTAAAGAATTTGAGCGCGGCCGTGCGCGGTATTCTTTGACCAGCTTTCAGCTTTACGCGCAGCCTCAACGGCATTGCGGATGTCTTTGCGGTTCCCCACGGGTGCCTCGCCCAAGAGCTTGCCTGCCGGATCGCGCACTTCCACGCTGTACCCGGAATCCGGACGAGCCTGTTTACCGCCGATGTAGAGCTTCACAGTGCGGTCAATGCCGCCAACCGCTTCTGTGCCGTTCACCTGCTGATTTGTTGGTTTAACTGGCGCAGACAACTTCGGTGCGTTCTTGAACCACGCTGGCTCCAGATATTCGCGCAAGCCTTCCCTGCCGCCTTCGCGTCCGTAACCACTTTCGCGATAGCCGCCAAAACCGCAGGCAGCATCGAAGAGATTCGCACAATTTACCCACACCACGCCCGCTTTAATCTGCGCGGCCACGTGCAGCGCGACGTTCAAGCTTTCGCTCCAAACCCCAGCCGCCAGGCCATATGTTGTGTTGTTGGCAAGCTCAACAGCCTCCGATGGCGTGCGGAAAGTCATCGCGGCCAGCACCGGACCGAAAATCTCCTGCTGCGCCACAACGGAAGACGGATGCACATTGCTGAGCAGCGTCGGCGGATAGTAGAGGCCGCGCGACGGCATGGCAATTGGCGGCTGCCAGCAAGTCGCTCCAGCGGCAACACCTTCCGCTACCAGGCGTTGAATGCGTTTCAATTGCACCGGAGCAACAATCGCGCCGATGTCGATGGACTTATCCAGCGGCGGCCCCGCACGGAGCGTACTCATACGGTCGCGAATCTTCGCCAGCAAGACTTCGGCGACGCTCTCCTGCATGAGCAGGCGCGATCCAGCACAACAAACTTGCCCCTGGTTAAACCAGATGCCATCGACCAGTCCTTCGACCGCAGCATCAAGATCGGCATCTTCAAAAACGATAAACGGAGACTTGCCCCCGAGCTCAAGGGATAGCCGCTTGTGGGTCGAGGCAGTCGCGGTACGAATCAGCCGCCCCACTTCGGTCGAACCTGTGAACGCAATTTTGTCGACGTCAGGATGCTTTACCAAAGCCTCGCCCGTGACGCCGTCTCCGGTTACGATGTTCACAACTCCCGGCGGCAGGCCGATTTCCTGGCAGATTTCCGCAAAAGCCAGCGCCGTCAGCGGTGTGAATTCTGCTGGCTTAAGAACGACAGTGTTCCCAGTCGCTAGAGCAGGCGCAATCTTCCACGCCAGCATCAACAGCGGGAAATTCCAGGGAATGATTTGGCCGACAACGCCGCAAGCGCTGCAATCCGGAAACTCCGATTCCAGAAGCTGCGCCCATCCAGCATGGTGATAGAAATGGCGAGCAACCAGCGGAATATCAATATCCCGGCTCTCTCGAATCGACTTACCGTTGTCGATGGTCTCCAACACAGCAAGCCTTCGTGAATGCCGCTGAACGGCACGAGCGATCGCATAAAGATAACGTGCCCTAGAATGACAGCTCAGAGCCCGCCATGCCGGGAAAGCCGCGCGGGCAGCCTTGACCGCGGCATCGACATCTCCCGCAGATCCCTGTGCAACGCTGGCAATCTTTTCGCCCGTAGATGGATCGGTCGAATCGAAATAGACGCCTTCCGTCGGAGCATGCCATGCCCCGCCAATGAAATGGCTGAATCTTCGCTGGTGCCGATCCAGCCAAGCCAGAGCATCCTTCGGATCTTCCGGTGCCGGACTGTATTCCATTGCGGCGAATTTCTCAGCTATGCTCATGCGCTTCGATTCGATCCTTCCCTGTTCAAGCCTTCCTTGCTACGCCAGCGGATGCCGATAACCGGCTGAATATCTGCCCGTTACGTGGTGCTCCAGTTGCCGCTCAATATCGTTGAGCAACCCGCTGGCGCCAAATCGGAACAGATCTGCCTTCATCCACGGAGTTCCCAGTTCTTCCTTCATCAGCCCCAGCCAATCGATGGACTGCTTGGCCGTGCGAATTCCGCCAGCAGGCTTGAAGCCAACAGCCATGCGGGTTTCCTGCGCATATTCGCGAATCGCCCGCGCCATCACCAGCCCCACCGGAAGCGTCGCATTTGTCGGTTCTTTCCCCGTCGAAGTCTTGATGAAATCCGCGCCCGCCATCATCGCCACAAAGCTGGCACGCGCCACATTCCGCAGCGTGAGTAAATCGCCCGTACCGAGAATCGCCTTCATGTGCGCTTTGCCGCAGGCTTGCTTGAAGGTCGCAACCTCGTTGTACAACTCCTGCCACTTCCCCTCAAACACGTATGCGCGAGTGATGACGATATCGATTTCGTCAGCTCCTGCTTCCACTGAGCGCCGAATTTCGGCAATGCGTTCTTCCATCGGAGAAAGCCCAGCCGGAAATCCCGTCGAAACCGCTGCCACCTTGATGCCGCTACCTTCGAGCGCGCGAGCCGCTGTCTCCACAAAGCGGTGATACACGCAAACTGCTGCGACTTTGATTCCGAGACTTTCGATCTCAAGACGTCTTACAAGCTCTTGTTCGATGGGCTGGCGAGCCTTGGCGCAAAGCCGCCGCACGCGCTCGTCAGTGTCGTCGCCGGAGAGGGTCGTGAGATCCATGCAGGTAATGGCGCGGAGCAGCCATGCCGCCTGCCAATCTTTCTTCACCGAGCGTCGCGCTACGTGGGATTGCGCCCTCCGCTCGACTGCGCTGGTGTTTACCCGCACCCTTGCCACACGTTCGAGGTCCAGAGGTATGCCGCGATTTGCTACCAACGGGATGCCGCGAAGGTCCGCCACAGGATGGTCCCCATGCGCCAAAGGAGAGCCATTCTTAGAGTCGCCGGTCATGGCTGAACTGGTTATAGGCGGTCGCGACATCGCTTTGAATTGTACGGCAAACAGCGTGGCCCGGACAGTTTGGCCTTGACACTGACTTCTTTTCAAGACTACTCTTCGTGGCGAATGAAATTCAGGAGACAGACGATCCTGCCCTTACAAAGAAGCGCCCGCCCTCAGTCCTCGCTGACCCATTTCGTAGCCCTGCTAGCGTTTGCGCTGATCGTTCAAGCGACGTTGTTCGGTACCTCCGCCGCAGCCGCTGCGAAGAAGATTATCTTCGATACCGACCCTGGCAGTGATGATGCGATGGCGCTCATGCTGGCCCTCAACTCCCCCGAACTCGATGTGCGCGCCATCACCGTAGTTCCCGGAAATGTGACCGCGAGTCAGGGTTTAGAAAATGCCTTGAAGATGGTGTCTTTGGCACAGCGCTGCGATATTCCCGTTGCCGCAGGCGCCCAGCACCCGCTCTTCCAAAAGCTCATCACGGCTGAGTTTTGGCATGGCAAGAACGGCTTGGCCAACGTCGAACTGCCCGCTAGCAAATGCGAAGTGGACGCACGTTTCGGCCCTGATCTGATCATTCAACTGATTCACGCTTCGCCGCACGAAATCACGCTGGTGCCCGTCGGCCCGCTCACCAATATTGCGCTGGCTGTGCTCAAAGATCCTTCTATTGTTCCATTAGTGAAAGATGTCATCATAATGGGCGGATCCATCAAGGGCGGCAACGTAAACGCATCCGCTGAAGCGAATATATACAACGATCCAGAAGCCGCGCAGATCGTTTTCCAGGCTGGCTGGACCGTCACCATGGTGGGGCTGGATGTCGGCGACAAGACTCTGCTCACCCACCAATATCTTGACGAACTGGGCAAAATGCATGGCCCGGTCAATGATTTCATCCACAGCGTCGCGGCCTACTTGATCGACCTTTCGGCTCAATTCAACTCACCCGGAACTCCAATGTACGATCCGCTGGCAGTTGGAGTCGCGATTGACGCGACGTTGGTGAAGGCACCGGAAATGCATGTCGACGTTGAGACTCGCGGCGAGTTTACGCGCGGAGAGACCGTTGCCAACCGTCAAGGTTACGTCGAGCGCAACGTCCTGCGCGGCGACCGCTATGTCATCGAAGGTGCCGACAAAGTGGTTCCGAACGCCAAAGTCTGCACTGAAGTGGATGCGGCGCGCTTCCTGAAGCTTTTCGTTTCTAGAATTCAAGGAAAATAGACCTTTCCCGGGAACGAAGACACAAGATCGGGACAACGAGGAAAACAAATGTTTACGCCACACAGTCTGAATCTGGCGCTGATGATGATGATTACCAGCGCAGTTTGCTGGGGATCTTGGGCGAACACCTACAAAGGCGTGAAGAACTACCGCTTTGAGTTGTTTTATTGGGACTACGCCGTCGGCATTTTTCTGATCTCGCTGGTGCTGGCTCTTACCATGGGTAGCAGCGGCCACGATTCTTCCAGCTTCCTGAACAACGTTAGTTCCGCGGACACTTCCAACATCATCTACGCCCTAATCGGAGGCGTGGTGTTTAACCTCGCCAACTTATTGTTAGTAGCGGCCATCGATATGGCTGGGCTCGCGGTGGCATTCCCTATCTCCATCGGGATCGCCTTGGTAGTCGGAGTGGTGCTGAACTACATACAGCAACCAAAAGGAAGCGCCTTGTTTCTCGCACTCGGCGTGTTGTGCGCGTTTGTTGCGGTCGTGCTGGACGGCAAAGCTTATGGGGCCATGGCGCAGGCCGGACGATCAGTCTCCAAGAAGAGCGTCATAACCTGCATCGTTTCTGGCGTCCTGATGGGCCTGTGGAGCCCGCTTATGACCCATGCCACGACTCGCGGGAACTCGCTCGGACCCTACAGCGCCGCGGTTTTCCTGACGCTGGGAGCGCTGCTTTCCTGTTTCATCTGGAATATTTACTTCATGAAGAACCCACTCGTCGGAGAGCCTGTGAACTTCAGCGGATTCTTCCGCGCCCCCGCCTCTGCACATATGTTGGGACTTCTGGGCGGAGTGATTTGGGGTACGGGTACCGTCTTCTATTCGGTGGCTGGAAGTTTCACCGGATTCGCAATTTCCTACGCTATCGGACAATCTGCGCCCATGGTCGCCGCGTTGTGGGGAATCTTCGCGTGGAAGGAATTTAAAGGAGCGGGCTCATCCGCGAAGATGTACCTGACTCTCATGTTCATTTTCTATGCACTGGCCATTGCGCTAGTCGCCCATGCCAACGGCTAGAGTTAACCGATCGCCAAATAGACATCGCGCAGAATAAACACAACCGTCAAGATCCAAATTACGACGCTGACATCGCGGAATTTTCCTGCAGCCACTTTCACCAGCGTGTAGGTAATTACGCCGAAACTCAGTCCGGTAGCGATGCTAAACGTCAACGGCATTGCGAGCACTGTGACGAACGCCGGGAATGCCTCGGAGAAATCCGGCCAGTCGATATGCGAGACGGATTGCATCATCAGTCCGCCTACCAGCACCAAGGCGGGAGCGGTAGCAAATCCCGGAATCGCAGCCGCTAGAGGCGAGAAGAACATTGCCAACAGGAACAGCCCCGCTACAAATACGCTACTCAGCCCTGTCCTTGCGCCCGCAGCGACTCCGGCCGCACTCTCAATGTAGCTGGTCACGGTTGAAGTCCCAGTTAGAGACCCCACCAAAGTCCCGACGCCGTCCGCCATCAGCACTCGTCCAACCCGCGGAATCTTTCCGTCGATCACGAATCCGGCTTGCGCGCAGACTCCCATCAATGTGCCAATGTTGTCGAACAGATCGACGAACAAGAACGCAAAGATAATTTCGAGCAGTCCCAAGTGCATAGCGCCGCGCAAATCTAGCTGCAGCAGCGTCCCTGACGGGTGCGGCAGCGAAACCCAGGAACTCGGCGCATGCGCTACACCACGCAGCACTGCCACCAACATTGTTCCGGCAATCCCGATGAGAATGCTCCCGTTGACCTTCCTCACCATCAGCACCAGCGTCAGGAGAATTCCGAAGCAAGCCACTTGGACTTCGCGATCCGAAAAGTTCCCCAAACCGACAAACGTGGCGGGGTTCGCAACCACCAGCTTGGCATTCCGCAACCCGACGAACGCAATAAACATGCCGATCCCAGCAGCCGTTGAATGCTTCAGGCAATCCGGAATTCCATTCACGATCTGCTCGCGCACTTTCGTGACTGTGACGAGGATGAATAAAACTCCCGAGAAGAAAATCACGCCCAGAGCCGTCTGCCAGGGGATGTGCATACCCAGACAAACTGAGTAGGTAAAATAGGCGTTCAACGACATGCCCGGCGCCAGAGCGATGGGATAGTTGGCATACAGCCCCATCACCAAAGTAGCGACGGCAGCGGACATGCACGTCGCGAACACAACACCCTCGGCGGGCATGCCAGTCTGTGACAAGATCTGAGGATTTACTACGACGATGTAAGCCATCGTCATAAACGTGGTCAGGCCGCCAATGAATTCCTGGCGGATGGTGGTCTGGTTTTCCAGCAGGCTGAAGTATTGATCGAGGAATCCGTTGGAGGCGTTGGGTCCTGTCATGGGGAAAGTGTCACTTTAGCGGCGCACGCGCCAACAAGCAACAGAAAAACGCCTTGAACGCACCCGACGACGCAAGCCCTTCGCCATGGCTGAGCTGGCACTTGAACCCCGCTGTACAAATGCAAGGCCTTGATATAAAACCGTTATTGGCAAGCCACGTCCGCTGACTTTCCGTCCAGCAACGCAAGGAAATCAACCATTGTACTTTCGGCCCAAGACGCTTCTCGAAGCTACTCAGACGCTTGCTGGGGAGCACGCCCAAATCTTGTCGGGCGGCACGGATTTCTTCCCTGCGCTGGGCGAGCGGTGCGTCCAAGGCGCTGTGCTGGATGTCTCGGGAATCTCGGAGCTAAAAGGAATCACTCGAGAAGAGAACCATCTTCGCATCGGAGGCCTCACGACCTGGAGCGAGATTGTCGCGGCTCCGCTGCCGCGCTGCTTGGACGCTTTGAAGCTAGCGGCGCGAGAAGTCGGCGGCGTCCAAATTCAAAATCGCGGCACGATTGCTGGAAATCTCTGTAATGCATCTCCGGCCGCCGATGGAGTACCGCCTCTATTGGCGCTGAACGCGGAAGTAGAGTTGTCTTCTACACACGGAACACGCTTCCTGCAGTTGTCGGAATTTATTACAGGCAACCGAAAGACCCTGCGCCGCGCCAATGAGATTCTGAGCTGCGTTCGCGTGCCTCTCGGTCTCGAACATGCTGCCTCGACATTCCTGAAGCTCGGAGCCCGCCGCTATCTGGTCATCTCCATCGCAATGGTTGCGGTAGTTTTAAAGGCTGACGCTGCGGGGCATATTTCCGACGCGCGCGCCGCGGTCGGGTCGTGCTCCGGCAAAGCCCAAAGATTGATGGAATTGGAACACGACTTGATCGGAGCACGCGCGCGGGCCGGAATCGGGTCCATCGCGCAAGAAAGACATCTTAGCCCCTTGTCTCCGATCAGCGACGTGCGAGCGACCGCCGACTACCGCCTCTCTGCAGCTCTAACCCTGCTCGCACGCGCTCTGGACAACTGCGCGGGGAGTTGTTGACGATGGCGACGACGCTCGCCTCCGAGGCCCAGGCTTTCACGACGATCCACTTTTCCGTCAACGGAAAGAGCGTAAGCCCAGCAGTCTCTCCGACCGAGAGATTATCCCGAGTCTTGCGCGAATCGCTCGGTCTTGCGGGAACCAAAGTCGGTTGTGACGCCGGAGATTGCGGTGCCTGCACGGTCTTGCTGGACGGAGAACAAGTCTGTTCATGCTTGATCGCAGCCGGGCAAGTTGAAGGCTGCGAGATCACGACGGTTGAAGGGCTCGCCGAACGCGCACCGATTTTCGACCGCTTGCAGAATTCCTTTCTGCGACACGGCGCCGCGCAATGCGGCATCTGCACTCCGGGTATGCTGGTCGCGGCAACGGCTCTTCTGGAACGTGACAGCGCTCCTAGCGAGGAAGCTGTAAAAGATGCCCTTGCCGGCGTTCTCTGCCGTTGCACCGGCTACCGGAAGATCATTACTGCCGTGATGGACGCGGGATTGAATCCGGCAATTCAAGCATCACCCGCTGCCGGAAACGCCGTCGGCACCCGGCTTGTCCGCCTGGACGGTCGCGGGAAAGTAAACGGCACCGAAATCTTCGGAGCCGATGAATTTCCTGCGAATGCCCTCTCGCTTCATGTGATCCGCAGCCCGCACGACCGCGCTAGCTTCCACTTCGGCGATCTCCAATTTTACGTCGCACAACATCCCGGCATCGCTAGGGTGCTAACCGCCAAGGATGTTCCAGGAATCAATTGCTACGGCGTGATTCCAAGATTCGCGGATCAACCTGTGTTTGCAGAAACGGAAGCAAGATTCCGCGGCGAGGCAGTCGCCGCCGTAGTCGGTGACGCCGACGTTTTAGAATCGATGGACTGGTCTTCATTCCCCATCACCTGGGACAAACTGCCAGCGATCACGACAATCGAGGCAGCCCTGGAATCGGATGCTCAGCGCATTCATTCCAAACGAGAGCAGAATATTCTAGTGAGCGGCAGGGTAGTTCGCGGAGATGTCGAGAAAGCGCTGACGGAATCCGCCATAGTTGTCGCTGGCGAATACGAAACCGGATTCATTGAACACGCGTATATCGAGCCCGAGGCAGGCTGCGCGCGTCGCGTGGGCGATACCATCGAGGTTCAAGCCTGCACGCAATCTCCCTACATGGATCGCGACGACATCGCGAAGATTCTCGGCATTGCTCCGGACAAAGTACGCATCATTCCCACGGCGGTCGGCGGAGGTTTCGGCGCCAAGCTGGACTTATCCGTTCAGCCATTTATTGCGCTCGCAGCCTGGAAGCTCAATCGCCCTGTCCGTCTGATCTATTCCAGGAACGAGTCGATTCTTTCGACCACCAAACGCCACCCCTCGCGCATTCGCATGCGGGCTGGCGCGACTCAGGAAGGTCGGCTTCTGGCCGTGGATTTTGCTGCCGACTTCAACACGGGCGCTTATTCTTCCTGGGGGCCGACGGTAGCGGCACGAGTTCCAGTGCATGCGTCGGGCCCTTATAATGTTCCGAATTACAGAGCACTCACGCGGGCCATCCATACGAACCTAATTCCAGCTGGAGCGTTTCGCGGATTCGGCGTACCACAAGCCGCCATCGCGCAAGAGCAACTCTATGACGACCTAGCGGACCGATTGAAGATCGATCGCCTCGAATTCCGAATCCTAAACGCGCTCGACGGCACAACGCCCACCGTTACCGGGCAGATTTTAGGCCAAGGCACTAGCATTCGCGCCTGTTTTGAGGCGCTGAAGCCGAAGTGGCAAGCAGCTCGCGCCGAATGCGCCTCCTACAACGATCGAGTGGAAGGATCTTTGCGCAAGGGAGTCGGAATTGCAGGCATGTGGTACGGATGCGGCAACACTTCCCTGCCCAATCCATCCACGATTCGCGTTGGCTTGAAGCCCGACGGAAGGATCGCGCTGCACCAGGGCGCGGTCGATATCGGCCAAGGCTCCAACACAATCATCACGCAGATTTGTGCGGATGCTTTGCACGTGCCCATCGACCGCTTTGATTTGCTTTCCGGCGATACCGCGATCTCCCCCGACTGCGGAAAAACCTCGGCCTCTCGCCAGACTTTTGTTACGGGAAAAGCAGCTTACATTGCAGGCACCTCACTTCGGACAGCGTTGCTGGCATTGGCGCAAACGACAGATCCTGCCGAGATCACGCTCGGGGATGGATCTTTTTCAGTCAAGAATAGCGACGGGTTCCATCGCATCGAATTACGCGATCTCCAGCTTGATGCTCACGGCTATGTTCTAGCTGCGGAAGGTACTTTCGACCCGCCAACCAGCCCTCTCGACGAAAATGGACAAGGCTCTCCCTACGCCGTTTTCGGCTTCGGAGCGCACATGGCGGAAGTCGTTGTCGATCTGGAACTCGGCACGGTCAAGGTCACAAAGATCATGGCCGCGCATGATGTTGGCCGTGCTATCAACCCCACTCTAGTTGAAGGCCAGATTGAAGGCGGCGCCGCGCAGGGCCTCGGCATGGCATTGATGGAAGAATTCATCCCAGGCAAGGGTGAGAATCTTCACGACTACCTGATCCCAACAATCGGCGACATTCCCGTCATCGAATCCATCTTGATCGAAGACGCTTCACCCATCGGCCCTTACGGCGCTAAAGGAATCGGCGAACAGGCCGTCATTCCTACTGCCCCAGCCATCCTGAACGCGATCCACGATGCCATCGGCGTGCGCGTGCGAAGACTCCCGGCCACACCCGACCGCCTTCGCGCCGCTATCCTCGCCTATAAGGACACACCGCGTGACTGACCACGCTATCCGATGCGACGCTTGCCCCGTCCTCTGCTACATCAAGCCCGGGCGCTCTGGCTCCTGCGACCGCTACGGCAATCAGGAGGGCAAACTCGTCCGCCTCGACCCTCATGTCGTCTTGGATCGTTCCCTAACACGCGGCGATTCGATCGTTCCATTTGCAGGTCAAGCATCGGAGGGCGGAGAAGATTGGGACGGCAACCTCCTGCGCAATTCCGAAACTTTTATCACCGCCATAGGCGCGGGAACTACCTATCCCGACTACAAGCCCGCTCCGTTCATCATCTCGACTGAAATTCAAGGGATCGACATGGTCACGGTCGTGACCGAGGGAATTTTCAGCTACTGCGGAGTCAAAGTAAAGATCGATACCGACCGTCATCTCGGTCCGGAAACCAGCCTCGTTCGCGCGCAAGGCGAACCCGTCGGTCACGTCACGACCAATGAATATGGGTCGCAAATGCTCTCCCTCGGCGGCGTTCGACACCTCACCGGAGGTAGCCGGCGCGAAGGGACCGTTACCTGCGAAACTCTGCTGAGGCTCTGCGACAGAAAGGCCGTCGAGCTCGCGATTGACGGCGGCACCACCGTCCAAGTGCAAGCCGGACAGCCTCCTGTCGTCGATGGCGTTCGCGAAGAACGTATGCGCGTCGGCTGCGGCTCCGCCACCATCGGAATGTTCGCGAAGCAGTGGTATGGCAAAGTGGACGAGGTTGTCGTCGTCGACGATCACATCACGGGAGTACTCTCTCAGCATCAGGCGGGAAAGCTGCTAGGCGTTCCAGAAACAGGTCTTCAGATCAAAGGCCGTCGTTCCACTCCGGGACGTTATTTCAGAGTTGCCGAACCGGGAACCGCTTGGGGCGGAACCGATATCGAAGACCCTCTTTCGATATTGAATCCCTTCGATCCGAAGGTTGCCCGGGCGGGACTGCGACTGTTGATGGTCAGCACCACGGGAGAACACTCCGCATTTTTCGAACTCGATGAAGCACTCCGCCCAGTCGAAATGGAATTGCCTGAGATCCTTCGCAAATCCGTGGAACGTATTCGGGAAAACTGCGAACCAGCCATGTGCAGTGTTCTATTCATGGCAGGCGCTGGAGGTTCGCTGCGCGCGGGCGTAACCGAAAACCCAGTCCGCCTGACGCAATCGGTGAAAGATGCGCTCACCCGCGTCACCTGCGGCGGCGCGCCAGTTTATATCTGGCCCGGCGGCGGCATCACGCTCATGGTCGACGTCATGCGCATGCCGGAAAACGCTTTCGGCTACGTGCCCACGCCCGCGATCGTGGCTCCTATCGAGTTCACACTCAAGCTGGAAGATTATGCCGCCCTCGGTGGACACATGGATCACGTTCGTCCGCTCAAATCTCTTGTCCCAGATGCGGAACGTCGTCATGTCGCGGCAAAGGATGAGAATCCGTGGCCGCTTTCGCCTTCGAGGCCAAAGCCATGAGCGCACCAGCGATTTCAGTAACCAGAGCGCAGATCGCGTTCCTGCCCGATCAACGACGTCTTCACATGCAAGACGGGCCTATTGACTTAATCGTTGAAGCCTTCGCCGATCCCGGTAATATCAGCAACGCTTACGATGCCGCAGCGCAACGCTTTGTATCAATATTGGATGAACTTTGCCAGGATCTGCCTCTTTTGCGCCAGCCCGCAACGCGCGACAGTACTCTGCCACTCGGGCCAGTTGCCCGCCGTATGATGCTGGCCGTGAAGCCTTATGCCAAAGTAAATTTCATTACTCCCATGGCCGCAGTGGCGGGCGCGGTGGCCGAGGAAATTCTTCTTTCCATGACCAATGCGGCGAATCTCGTGCGCGCCTATGTGAACAACGGCGGAGATATCGCTCTCCATCTAAACCCTGGCGCACGCTGTACGATAGGCACCGTAGAAACCAAAGAGGGCCAGGCCCCTAGCCTGTTTGCCACGACTTCGTTGGAGGCCGCAATGCCCGTGCGCGGCATCGCGACCAGCGGTTGGCCAGGACGGAGTTTTTCTCTCGGCATTGCGGACGCGGTCACCGTTCTTGCAAAAACCGCGACCATGGCAGATGCGGCGGCGACAATTATTGCGAACGCGGTTGATCTGCCCGGACACCCCAACATCACTCGCGTTCCAGCTAAAGAACTCACTCCTGATTCTGATCTCGGAACGCGCTTGGTGACGCAGCGCGTCGGATATCTCTCCGCGAAAGAAATCGACTCAGCTCTTGACGCAGGAAGCATCGTCGCCGAATCCCTCGCTTCTCGAGGCCTGATCCACTCCGCCGCCCTTCGTTTACAAGGACAAACTCGCGTCGTCGCGCTCGACACCCAATATTGTGGAGGACTTTTGCATGCCTGAAGTAAAGATAAGAAAGAGACTCACCGTCGTCGAAGAAATCTTCCACGAAGGCGGCCCCGTCGCCCAAACGCCTCTGCGGCGAGTCGCGGCGCTAGCGGTTATTCATAACCCATTCGCTGGCCGTTACGTCGAAGACATCTCCGCCTTCATGGACGACCTGAAACCGCTCGGCCTCGAGATGGCTCGATCCATGCTTAAGGCTTTAGGCGGTGACGTTCACTCCGTCGCAGGATACGGCAAAGGCGCCATCATCGGTTCCGCCGGAGAGCTCGAACACGGTGCCCTCTGGCACGCTCCCGGCGGGTACGGCATGCGCGAAGTTTTGAACGGCGCGAAAGCCATCGTCGCATCCACAAAAAAAGTCGGCGGCCCCGGCACCCGCCTTGATGTTCCAATAACGCATATCAACGCTTCCTACGTGCGCAGCCACTTCGATGCCATGGAAGTCGGCATCAACGATGCCCCGCGCGCCGACGAAATGCTGCTCGCGCTGGTGATGACCACCGGAGCCCGCATCCACGCCCGGACAGGCGGATTGAAAACTTCTGAAATCAAAGGCGAAGACGGACTTCGATGAGGCTGGATGAGGCGAAAAGATGAACGCTAAAATCCGCAAGATTGCGGTTTTCCTGGAAGAAGTTCACAGTGAAATGGGCCGCGCAATTCACCCTCCGACGCGCCGCGCCGCAGCCGTCGCCGTCATCGAAAATCCGTTCGCCGGAAAATACGTCGAAGACTTATCCGACCTGATGACCATCGGCGAAGAACTCGGCGAACTCCTAACGCAGCGCGCCGTGGATGCCCTCGGCATTCCCGGCCCCACCGCCGAAAGCTACGGCAAAGCCGCCGTCGTTGGAGAAAATGGCGAACTCGAACACGCCGCCGCCATTCTGCATCCCAAACTAGGCACGCCGGTGCGCAAAGTCCTCGGCAAAGGCGCGGCGCTCATTCCGTCGTCTAAAAAGCGCGGAGGCCTGGGCACCGTGCTCGACATCCCTCTCGGCCACAAAGATGCCGCGTTCGTCCGCAGTCATTTCGATGGCATGGAGGTCCGTCTCAACGACGCCCCCCGCGCCAACGAAATCATGGTCGCCATCGCCGTCACCGACAGCGGCCGCCCGTTAGCAAGAGTTGGCGGGTTGACCAAAGATCAAATCAAGGGAGAAGACGGGCTAAGATAAGACGACGCGTGCCCGTCTAGGGCAACCCCACAACTTCCGGCACCCGCGTCGCCGGAGGCGTATTGCGACTCCGTTGAGTGCTAACGATCCCGTCGATCATCACCATCCCAATCCCCGGCAGGTCGCCAAGCTGAATACTCTCCAGCACGGTCTTTCCTGCCGAATGCTGGGCACGATCCAGAAACACAAACGTCGCATCCCGCCCAGCTTCAACAATCCCGCAATCGAGTGCCCGTATTCTGGCAGTATTGCCGGTGGCCAGGCACACGGCCACTTCAGCTGGGAGATCTCCCAGCGACGACAGCAGCGCAATCATCCGCAGGATGCCCAGCGGCTGCACTCCTGACCCCGCTGGTGAATCCGTACCCAAAATTACGCGGTCCAAGCAACCGAGTTCCTTGGCCATGCGTAGAGTCAGCAGCCCTGCCCTCTCATTGCCGTTGTGGACGATTTCCAGGGCCCGCGACGAGGTTTCACATAGGCAAACGATCTGATCGTCAGGAAGGGCCGTGTGGCCTCCGTTGATATGCCCTATAACATCGGCGTCGGCGGCGAGGACGATATCCTTGTCGATTAGGCTCGATCCTGGAATCGATGGCCCTCCGGTGTGAATTGTGCTCTGAATCCCATATTTTCGTGCCCAACCGACCATTTCCCGTGCCGTGCGGCCATCTTTGACGCTTCCTAGCCCTACTTCGCCCAACATTGTCACGCCAGCAGCGGCTAAGTCCTTGAAATCCTCCTCGACCATGCCGTGCTCAATCACAGGCGCCCCCGCGTGAATCTTGATGCCTCCCGGACGAAACGCCGAAAACGCGCGCTGCGCGAAGATGGCCATCGCCTTCAGGCCGACGATATCCCTAGGACGCCCCGGCGTATGCACCTCGCCAGCGGAAATCATGGTTGTCACGCCGCCGTGCAGGTAGCTGTCGATCCAGCCAATCTGGTTCTGCCGAGGCGTCCAATCGCCCGCCACCGGATGCACGTGGCTATCAATCAGCCCCGGAGCCAGCGCCGTCCCTTTGGCGTCGATGACAGTGGTTGCACCCTCAGCGTCGATGTCTTTTTCTTTTCCGACCGCGCGAATTTTTCCGTTCACCGCCAAAACTGTATCCGCGTCGTTGATCGGGCTTTTCAAATCGCCGGTCAGAAGCAATCCAATATTTCGAATCACAACGCGGGTGTCGGACTTCGGTTTTTCTGGATCGGCGCTCATATTTTTCTCAGCTCTTTTCGATTTCGATTTTGCTAAGTCCACACAAAAACTGATACTCTCGCCGCATCTCAAGCTAGGCGGAAATAATGCTCTCACGCGATGTCGTTTTTTGGGAAGTGGATACTCAGGTGGATTTCATGCTGCCGGATGGCAAGCTTTATGTACCCGGCGCAGAAAAGCTTTTGCCCAATATTCAGAAGCTGACACAAGCGGCACGCGATGGACGCGTGCTTCTGGTTTCCCACGGCTGCTACCACATCGCAAACGATCCGGAATTCAGCACCTTTCCGCCGCACTGCGTGAAAGGCACGCCGGGTGCGGATTTTGTCCCTGAAGCCCTCACTGACAAGATTCTCCGCGTACCGAACGACCCCGCTGGTGCTCCTAAGAGTCTCACAGGCTATAAGCAAGTCCTCCTGGAAAAACAGACGCTCGACATCTTTGAGAGCCGCCACGTAGCAGAGGTTTTACAGCAGCTTGATCCGAAAACTCACTTTGTCGTCTTTGGAGTGGTCACAGAATATTGCGTTCGCTTCGCCGCCAAAGGTTTGCTGGATCGCGGTCGCAAAGTCTCTGTGGTTCAGGATGCGATTGAAACGCTCTCGAAGGCGGCTTCAAACGAGACCATTGCCGAATTGAAGGCTAAAGGGGCAAGTATGATCACGACCGGGCAGGCGCTTGCGTTGCTCAGCTAAGCCTTCGATCTATCCCACAAACTCAACTTGTCAAATATTGGCATCCGAACTTACCGCGCGTCCACCACACAACGAAAACCAATCGTTCCAGAGCGATCGCGTCCCGGCGACATCAACAAATATTTCTGGTGCTCGCTCAGCTTGTAAGTCTGCGGGAAATACCAGATCGAGCCGCGCGGCTGGTACGATGAGCCTCCTCGAACGATGGCTGCGCGCGTGTGCGGGTCGCGATATTCATCCGTCCACTGCGCGACGTTGCCTACCATATCCAGCACGCCAAACTCGCTCGCACCTCTCGGGAAGGCATCCACATCCGCAAGTGGCGCGCGTGTGCGGCCATGGTCGACAGGCGGGATGGCATCGAGCTTCCCGACCGACGAAGACGGGTGGTCGAGATTCGTGGCTTCCGCCGCCAACTGCCATTCCCACTCATGCGGCAGGCGCTTCCCGGCCCAAGTGGCGTACGCGCGCGCATCTTCGATCGAAACCCATGTCACCGGCTTGTTCCCCCAGCCTTCGGGATAGCTTCCCGCTTTCCAGTCGCGTAGGAAATTATGATCGTTTTTCGCATGGTAGTTCGTGGCCGCTAGAAATTTCTTGAACTGGGCATTCGTCACCGGAGTGCGGTCGATATAGAAGCTGGCGACATGCATAGTATGGTCGTGGAACCGCCGCGCAATGCTTTCCCACGGATACTGCACATCCACGCCGGGGTCATTGCCGCCTTCGATCTCAATGCCACGCACCTGGAAATCGTATTCTCTTTCCGGAATGTTAATCATGCCGTTCGGAGCTGCTTCCGCGGACTTCGTCGGAGGGATCTCAACCATCGTCTGCGGCACCGGCTTCCACTCGCGCGAATAGCTCGACAGCGGACGCTTCGAACGCTCCGCCATGAAAGCGAGTAGTTCTCGCACTCCGGTCACCGATTTCTCATCGGCAGCCAAAACCGCTCCGAAACCGCGTCCCTCAATCTCAAAACCCAAGGTGGCTTGCCCACCAAAAATAACGGGCGTCAGCTCCATGCCATGCCATAGATCGTAGTAGTGCGTTCCGACGCGATGCTCGACCCGCAGCTGTTCTCCTTGCGTGGCGTATTCGTTGCGATTGACGATGGTCCAGAATGTGCCAGTCTTCCCCGGAAATTTGCTGGCAAAAACTCCCGCCTGCAAAGTTGGCGTATGAGGCTCCCAATCGGGACTGCGCAGATAGTCCGCCATGGCGCGTTCGATGCGAGTGAATCGCAGCAGCGCCTCCGCATCGTTGGCGTTCAACCCGTACCAGAATCCCCAGAGGTTTTCGAGATCGGCGTAGCCTTCGCCGTTGAAGAAGGCGTGCTGCAAGCTGTCCGTCTTGTCTCGAGTAAAGCGGTCGGTCACGGCAACTGTATGCCGAGGCTCCATCCAACGCGTCTTGTCGACCATTGGCGCGAAGGGATATTGCTTTCCTTCCCAAGTCACCCAGTCGTTCCATCCGAGATTCGTCCACGCCAGCGCTTCGTCGCGCGGCTCAAATTGCGGCTCCAAATCCAACGGATGCCCTACGGTCTCCGACGCCTGCAGAAATTCCGCAGGCGGGCTTTCCAGCGTATCGAAATTAATACCGTCGGCGCCAATGTCTTTCAGTAAGCGGCACATCGCGAGCGCCCGCGAGCCTTCTTCTTCCCTCGTTCCGGTATCCCACGCGATGAAGGGAAAGAATACTTTGACATTTCTTTTATGAAACTGCTGCACCATTTCGCGCAGCCCTGGGATGCCGCCGGGGAGGTCACGCAGCAAATCGAGCTGATTGCGATCATCGACGCCAAGGTTGGGATAGACATGCCAGATCAGGACGGCATCGATAGGCCCGATGCGATTCTCTGTCTCATCCAAAAACCGGTTGACGGTGTATTCGCCCTTCTCAGGATCGTAGAGACTGCGATCCCAAATAAGCAACTGCACTTGAGAAAAGACATGCTGCGTCCATTCCAACTCTGGACGACTGAACTGCGCGCCATCATACCGAAGGCCGACGCGCCGATCCGCCCGCCAAGCCTTGATTTGTTCGAGCCAGGCAGCGGCGCCGGAAGGGTCGTCCGGCCCAGGAAAAAAGACTTCCGCGGGCGCAGGCATATCCGTTAAGTTCATAACGCCATTAGGAGGGACAAGGGCGTGGCTGGCTTTCCACTCGTCGGAAAAAGCTGGAAGGGTAAGCGAAAGGGTCAGCGCGCAACCAGCAAAAAGGCTGAGCGCCCGGTTCGTTCTATTTGCGATCATCATGATGGTTCATTGCAAACTAGGTGGTCTGGCTCAAACGAAAAAACTCAGTGGTTGGGAGCGAACAATTGTCCCATCCACTGAGTCTTCATGTTCCGATTGTAACTCGCGCTAGAAGTTCAGTTTGAGAGCGAACTGAATCAGGCGCGCGTCGTTGACGGTGGAAGTAACCACGCCAAACTGCCCGGAGTTCTGATCCGAACCAGGTAACGCAAACTGCGGGTGGTTGAAAATGTTAAAGAATTCTGCCCGGAAATCCAGCCCCATTCCTTCGCGGTACGGCAGTACGAAGTGCTTGATGGCCGAAAAGTCCGAATTCACAAATCTTGGACCGTAAACAGGTGCTCGATTGGCATTTCCTAGTTTTCCCGGATCCGCGGCCGCGAAGCAGCTTACGTTAAACCAGCTTTTTAAGGACGGGTTGCTAGCCGTCGGATTGCACTTCTGATCCGGCCTGGTGAAGCTGCTCCCGCCATTGTTGAAATTCACACCCGATCCGTTGGCACTGCTGAAGATAAAGATCGGGAATCCAGACGTAACCTTTTCGATCACATCAACTTCCCAGTTGCCCAACACGGTATTTACTGGCCCTCCCCAGTTGCTGCCAAAGTGCTTACCCTTTCCAAAGGGTAGGTCATAGATCATACTGGCGCTGAAGTTGTGTTTCAGGTTGACCTGGGAAAGACCCCAGTCAGCGTGGCGTGCTCCGGGTAGCGGATAGTAAGTCGCTCCAAGGCTGGTTCCCACGTTGTCCGAATAGCCAGAGTCCATGTTGCGTGAATACGTGTAGGAAACCAGCCCATAGAGACCCCGTCTCGCGTTCTTGGTCTCAGCCTTAACTTGCAGAGAGTTGTAGGCTGCGCGGCCAATGTCGTTGATGTTGGCCACGGTCGTAAACGGTCCGTAGGGGGCATTGGGGTAAATCGAAGTATTTGGACCGCCGCAGCCCAACTTGTAGGTCGGATCGTAGAGCGGATTGGGCAAAGTACCATTCGGAGGATTATTCGGATCGGGTATGCTCGGAGAACAAGCTTGAGGGGCGGTGAGGTTTAGGTTCATTCCGTAAACCAGAATGTGCGTGCTGTGGGCACCCGCATAGCCCGCAGTCAGCACAATATTTCCCGGCAACTCGTGCTCGATATTCAGGTTGTATTGCGTAACCATACCCTGTTTGAAGTTCAGATTCTGAGACAGAATCGTGCCTTGGAAGCTGGCTGGATCTGGAGGCGTTGTGAAGATGGGCAAGAAGCTCCGCGCCAACCCGCAATTGGCGGTGGTATTGCCAAGTGGGCATAAGCCGGAGAAATTGTCCGATTCAGCATAGTAGGGAGGATTCTGCCACAAGCCCGCAGCTCCTTGATTCCATGCGGAATCGTGGAAAATGGCGAATCCCGCGCGAATTGAGGTCGATTCCGCGCCAAAAGGCTTCCAGGCTATGCCGATACGCGGCTCAATGGCAGTCTTATCGAACTGGACGCCAACGCGGCCATCCGATCCTTGACCAGGAATCAAATACTTCCCAGTGGCGAAATTGAAGTTTGCCTGACGATTGTGAGCTTCGGTAATTGGCGTTACAAGCGCCCATGCGACACCGATGTTGGCGGTTAGATTCTTCGTGATCCGCCAGTCGTCTTGCACATAAGGACGGAACATCTTCCAGCGGCGACCCGTTGTCGCCCCCTTGAACGTTTGATCGTGAATTGCTCCCCCAACCTGGCCGAGCAGCAGGTCAGCCGAGGGATCTCTCGTGTATCCGCCGAACATCAGGAATAAGCCATCCTGGAATCCGTTGGTACGCACGTTCATCTGATTGATGCGAACCCCGCCGCCGATGCTGATGTTGTGGTTACCGCGAATCATGTTGAACGCATCCGATACCGAATAAACGTTCGTACCGCCCTGGAAGGGAGCGAAGCCGCGATCACCCACCGAATAGTAGCCACCAAACAAGTCCACCGAGCTAAGACCGCAACTAATGCAGTCTTTCTTGGACTGGCTCAATCCCGGAGGAGCTCCGGGACAGCTGCTATCCAGGTTCGCACCCTGAATGCCCAGCTTGGCAGCCGCGCAGGAACGGTCTCCGAACGACAAGATGTGGTTAAAAATTCGATTGAAGCCGACGTTAAATTGGTTGATGTTACGGTCTGAAAAGACGTGGGTCTCGGATATGGCCACGTTGCGACCGTGATTGGTGATGTTCTGTGTGCTGGCAAATGCGTTTTGTTCGGCAAATCCCGGCGCGCCGCCTGGAACAAAGGATGTTGCCTGGTCATAGCTGAAGCGCGCGAAAATCGAATCTTTTGTGGAAAAGTTGTGATCCAAACGAACGTCAAACTCGCCTTCGTTCAGCTTGCGCACCGGAACGCTGGCATAGTTAAAACCGTTTCCGGTTGCATTCGGTAGAGGAAATAGATTGGTGAGCGCCTGGCCAATC
The DNA here is from genome assembly GCA_025352065.1 of Acidobacteriaceae bacterium. Lineage (GTDB taxonomy): Bacteria > Acidobacteriota > Terriglobia > Terriglobales > Acidobacteriaceae > JANXUC01. The sequence goes on from JANXUC010000040.1 coordinate 57,698, forward strand.
GGATCGATCAAGTTCGACGGAATGATACCGCAAGGCGTTGTTCCGCCGGGATCCGTTTGAGTGCCAGAGGGGTTCGTGGGAACCGGGACCATAGCGTTGGGCGGGCCGGTGCAGATAAACGGCTTTGAGGACGTTATCGTCGCGTCCACGAAAGGATCCGTTAACACTTGGCTATAGTTTCCACTCCGGTTAGCCTGCGTTGGAACAAGCCCGACGAATGGTGTTCCCTTGCGCTGCCTCTTGGCTTGGTAGTCCACAAAAAAGAAAGTCTTGTCTTTCTGAATTGGTCCGCCAAACGTTCCGCCGAACTGGTTCAAGTTAAATTTGTCTTTGGCTCTGGGTGATCCGAAATCGTAGGTCTTAGCGTCCAACGCGGTGTTGCGGAAGAACTCAAACAGCGAACCGTGATATTTGTTCGATCCGGACTTCGTCGTCACCAGGACCGTCGGGCCAGCGCGCGTGCCGTATTGCGCGGAATAGTTGTAGGTCAGCACCTTGAATTCCTGGATGGCGTCGATCGAAGGCAGAATCGCAATTCCGCCAGCGGTGAGTTCGTTGTTGTCGTTGTCGTCGAGAAGCCAATCCGTCGACTGTGCGCGCGATCCTCCCACGGAGAGCGAATAGGAGCCGCGAGCTGAAACTTCGCTGCTTGGTCCGCCGTTGAAGAAGCTGCCCGTATTCGTTTCCTGCACCGTTCCCGGCGTTAAAGTCGCCAGTTGCACGAAGTTGCGTCCGTTCAGCGGCAGTTCCGCCACTTGCTTCGACGTGATGACTTGCCCCAGGGTGGCGTTCGACGTCTCGACGGCTACTTCCGTGCCAGTGACCTCGACGGTTTCCGTCACTGTACCCGGATTGAGAGCAAAATCCACTTCGCGCTGCTCGTCGACCTGTAGCGTGATGTCCTTCCGTTCGCTAGGCTGAAAGCCCGGCGCTTCCACGTGAACCGTGTAGTTCGAAACTGGCAGGAGAGGGATCGTGTAGTGGCCGGAACCGTCTGTCTTTGCTTCGCGGGAAAATCCTGTGGACGGTGAAGTCACCTTCACGCTGGCGCCCGAAACCACGGAGCCGGTCTTGTCGGAAACGGTGCCGGAAAAACTTCCGTTGGCCTGGCCAAACAAAAGAGAGCCGTTAACGAACACCGCAGAAAACAGCGCGAGGAGCAGAATTCTCTTAGAAAACATCAATAGCCTCCGTAGATTGTTAACGATCCCTCTGATAGCGACAGGTGGGATTTGCAGTTTCTCTGAAGTCGTATGCATCTCTGGTTCCCACTGTGCATGCAGAAGTTATGTTGCTCGGGTGCGCGCAAAACCTTTGGTGGAGCGGCGCAGAATTCGCCGTGGGGCGGTGCCAGATTGTTTCGAGCAATATTGGTCCCCGCACACAATCAACTCTCATTTTTGCCAAACGGTCACGATAGCGCCAACCGATTTGCTTGTCAACCGTTATAGCAGATTCTGTCGGTAGCAGATGATATGTCCGGTTGAGATAGCACATGACTTGTCCGCTTTGCGGGCGGTGAGGGTAGTAGGCCATGCAAATTCTGTCAGTAGCAGATGATGTGTCCGGTACATCGTGGTTTGGGCCGGAAACTGGCCGCGCAGCAAATCGAAGCGATCTAAGAGCATTTCCTGAGCAAGGCAGCCGCCGCTTCGGGTGTGATGTCGCGTTGGGGGCTCGCCAGCATCTCGTAGCCAACCATGAACTTCTTTACCGTCGCCGAACGCAACAAGGGTGGATAAAAATGCGCGTGTAAATGCCACTCGGGATGCGCAATCTCGTCCGTAGGTGCTTGATGGAACCCCATCGAATAGGGAAATGACATCTCGAACAGATTGTCATAGCGCGTCGTAAGTTGCTTGAAAATCTCAGCAAGACTCTCGCGCGTTGCACGATCTAGAGACGCCAAGTCCCCCACGTGTTGTTTGGAGAGGAGTAATACTTCAAACGGCCATACTGCCCAAAACGGAACCACCACGACAAAGTGAGCGTTCTCGACAACCATTCGCGTGCCGATTTCAGTCTCCAATTGTAAGTAGTCACAGAGGAGGCAAGTTCCATTCTTCTTAAGGTAAGCCTTTTGCGCTTCCTGCTCCTTGCCAGGCTCATTTGGGATGGTCTGATTTGCCCAAATCTGCCCGTGCGGATGCGGATTGCTGCACCCCATGATCTCGCCACGGTTCTCGAAAATCTGTACGTAGTTGATATATGGCAGAGAACCTATCTCGGCATATTGCTCCGCCCACACATCTACCACGCTTGTGATTTCCCCAACCGTCATTCGTGCCAGCGTCAGGTCGTGCCGCGGAGAAAAACATACAACTCTGCAGATTCCAGCTTCGGACTCGGCAAGCAGCAAGTTACGACCAGATTCGTCTCCCCTCGCAGCTTCTACCTCGGGCTTAAGGGCGGCAAAATCATTGGTGAAAACGAAGGTCGAGTTGTAACTCGGATTCCTTACGTCCCCTGCCCGCGCGTTGCCGGGACAAAGATAACACCCAGGGTCATAGGCCAATCCTGCTACGTTAGCCTTAGCTTCCATCTGACCTTGCCACGGTCGCTGCGTGCGGTGTGGCGACACTAACACCCAATCGCCCGTAAGCGGATTCAGGCGGCGGTGGGACTCTTCGAAAAGGCTCGTGGGTTTCATTGCGTCGTGGCCTTACCGTACCCCTCAGGATTCTTCTGCCGCCACATCCACGCACTACGGATAATGGCATCGAGCTTCGACACTTTCGGTGCCCACCCCAATTCCTTCCTGATTTTCTCC
>JANXUC010000100.1 GCA_025352065.1 Acidobacteriaceae bacterium
CTTGAATACGCGCGCGGAGCTCAAATCCGTGGCCTGAAAGTGATCATCGCCAGCAGGAAGACCACAACAAATCGCCTCTTGGAGGCAATCACCGCAAATACTCTGCTTCCCGTTCTTGAAATCCCAATCTCAATAGTCCACAAGGATAACGCTCTCTCGGTTTCCGCCGCTCTTACAGCGGCGGCCATTTTGGGTCTCAACGACTGTTGGATTTCAGAACGATTGCGCGTATGGCGGGACGAGCATGGCAAACGCAGCGCGCAAGAACAACCACAACCAGGCCGATCCAACTCTCGCACTCTGGGATGACAGCCCCAAGCAAGTACTGCGGACAAACCGTGGCTGTTGCCACAAAGCACGGGAAGGAACGGCTTCTTGGCCGAACCTTCCGCCTGGCGCCGGGTGCGACCATCAGCACGCCTCCCGGAATTGATACTGACACCCTCAGCACATTCACCGGCGAAGTCGAACGGATAGGCACTCCCCGAGAAGTCGCGATCCGAAAAGCACGATGGGGGTTGAGCATCACCGCAGAAGCGCTGGGACTTGCCAGCGAAGGAAGCTTCGGCCCTCATCCGCAAATTCCATGGGTCGCCGCGGATCACGAACTCTTAGCTTTTGTTGACGAGGAACGTGGCATCGAAGTCGTGGAGAGCGTTTTTCGCGAACGGACCAACTATACCCATTGCAAGGCACGACAAGTGAATGGGCTGAACGAGTTCCTCTGCCAAGCGCAGTTCCCATCCCATGCACTGATTGTGCGGCCAAACGACGGCACTAAGCCAGAGCTTCTGTTCAAGGAAATTTTAGATCAGAAAGCCCCGACGAATGCGATCGCCCAGTGCTCCCAGCAATGCCGGCGATGAACATATCCATGCCGCCCTGCGCACGGGCTTTGGAAATTCCAGCAACTCCACCGCCAACAGGACAAAAGTAATCCATAGCAAATCAGCCAGCAATAAATGTCCCAGCTGAATCGGCACCGGAGCCATCAAAACAAGATTCACTCCTCCCAACAAGAGCTGCAGCGTCGTAATACTTATCAGCCACCAGCTCAGCCGTCGCGATCTCGCACTCGACGTAGGCCGCGATGTGAACACGTGCACCGCTAGAGCAATAATGAAGATTCCCAGAACAATGGCGATCATTGGATGCCAGATACGCAGCCTTACAAACGGGTGCGACGAAGGCTCAAAGTCTTGCCGCATCCCTTCGGCTAGGGTGGACGAACGAAACAAAGTATCCCCCAGCGCCGTGATCGCCCCGCTGATGCCGATTAGAAAGACACCAACCGCAGCCAGCCCTAGTAACGGTCTCAGCGATCGCGTGCCCGTCCATCGCACATGCACCCTAGTCGCAAAGCGAGCCGTTAACGTCAGAGCCGCCAGCAAGAGCAACGTATTGGTTAGGTGAAGTCCCAGAGAATAACCGCGCGCCACCGACTTGTTCTCCGCAACGTGCCCCAGCAGCACCAACCCTGCCCCGATCAGTCCCTCTAAGAGCTCGAAACCCAGTGCCCAGGCCGCCGCCTTTCGCACCCGGTCGCCCTTTGGAAATGCTTGGCACGCAAAAACCACCAATGCCACCACCATCAACAGCGCAATTCCGCTGGTAAACCTATGGCCAAACTCAATCAAGGTTTTCAGGTGCGGCACTGGCGCGGTCAATCCATCGCATAACGGCCAGTGATTGCCGCAGCCCGCGCCCGCGCCCACTGTCCGCACAACCGCGCCCCACAGAATCACCAGCAGATTTGCCGCCAGAACCAGCCAGGCATAAGCGCCGAAACGTGCCTGTTTTCTGTCACGTTCCGCCCCGCGAACCATCTCCGAAATGTCTTCAGTACTCGTCATAACCGTACAGAGAAGTTTGAGGCTCTCGCGCCGCGCGGTAAAGCCTTCGTAGCTCAGTTTAACAAATCTCGACACCGCCTTTCAGAGACTTGATCGTCGTGAACCACTCAACTTCACTATTTGATTGCGGCATCCAAAACGATTCGGAAACCGTGCCTTGAAACGAACCGCACGAATATTTGTCGTAGGATGAAATCAGTGTTCATTTCTGTATCGAATCAACATCCTCAAGGACTCATATGAAGAACCTTCTTCCCATTGAACAAATCGCGGCCAAGCTCAACCTTCCCGAAAACCTGTATGAAAAGCGCAGTCCGGTGAGCGCAAAGCTGAGTCTCGACCTATTAAATAGCCAGCCGAAAAGTTCATCCTCCAGCCAGACCAAACCCGGCAAGCTCATCCTCGTGACCGCCACCACGCCGACTACTTCCGGCGAGGGGAAAACCGTAACCTCCATCGGCTTGGTTCAGGGACTCGAAAGGATTGGCAAGCGTGCCCTCATTACTTCACGCGAACCATCTCTCGGCCCGGTGTTCGGCATGAAAGGAGGCGCTGCCGGTGGCGGCCGCTCCCAAATTGAGCCCGCGGACAAAATCAATCTTCACTTTCATGGCGACTTCCACGCCATCACCTCCGCCCACAATCTCCTGTCCGCCATGATCGATTCCCATCTATTCCACGGCAATCAACTCGATCTCGACCCGTCGGCAGTCACCTGGCCTCGTGCCCTCGATATGAATGACCGCGCTTTGCGCAACATAATTGCTAGCGTGACCGCTCCCGGGAGAGCTCAGCGCGAGGGCGGCAATCGCGCCACTACATTCGTAATCACCGCCGCGTCTGAAACTATGGCCATCCTTTCACTCGCAAAGGACCGCGAAGATCTGCGCCAGCGCCTAGCTCGCATCATCGTTGGCTCCAATCGCAGTGGCCAGCCTGTCCGCGCGGCAGACCTCAGAGCCGTCGGCCCTATGATGGCCTTGCTCAACGAAGCCCTTCTCCCGAACCTCGTGCAGACCACCGAAGGCACGCCCGCGCTCGTTCATTGCGGACCTTTCGCCAATATCGCCCACGGTACCAGTTCCGTGATCTCGCAACTAATCGGACTTCGGCTCGCCGATTACGTGGTGAATGAAGCGGGCTTCGGCTCCGATCTGGGCTTTGAGAAATACATGGATCTCGTCATGCCCTCTTCGGGCATAAAGCCTTCCCTCGCCGTACTTGTTACCACTGTCCAGAGCGTCCGCACTCAAGGCGACGGCGATCTCGAAAAAGGCTTAAAGAACCTGGAACAGCATATCGCTATCGTCCGCGCCTTCCATCTGCCTGTGGTCGTTGCTCTCAACCGTTTCCCCAACGACACTGCCGCTGACTTGGCGGTGCTTCAGGAATTTTGCGATTCTTGCGGCGCAGCCTTCGCCTTATCCGAGGCATTCGCCAAAGGCGCCGAAGGTGCAGTCGCCCTCGCTCGCAAAGTTGTGGAGGTTCTCGATTCCACTCCCGCCGCGCAACCCGCCGTCCTTTACGATAGCAATAGCACTGCGCTCAATAAAATCTCCACCGTGGTCAAATCTGTCTATGGAGGCGACGGTATTGAAGTCAGCGATCGCGCTCAGCAAAGCCTCGACCTCTTCGAGCGCTGGGGATTCGCCAGTCTCCCCATCTGCATCGCCAAAACTCAATACTCGCTTTCTGACGATCCTAAGCGCATGGGCGCTCCCACTGGATGGAAGCTTCGCGTCTCCGATATTTCTCTCTCGGCCGGTGCCGGCTTTCTCGTCGTCACCTCCGGCGCCATGATGCTCATGCCGGGACTGCCCAAGACTTCCCGCGCCTTGAACATCGACGTGGACGCCAACGGGGAAATTACCGGCATGTCGTAGCTCTGTGTTCACCGCCTTTCAGTACTGTGACACCCTTACCTGGATACTGTTTCTCAATTTCCGCACTGAGCATCTCCACGCTACCGAGATACGTGGCGAACACGACCATGCGCTCTTGTGGATTTTGTCGCCACAGTTCGCCGTACCAAGTCGGGCACTGTCCGATCTGGTCAATAAAGCACATATTTCTTGCCGGGGGGAACTATGCCATATTGACCAGTTCTCGGCAGGTGAATCGTCGATCATTGGGATGAACTCAAGCGGATACTGGCTTCCGGCGTAGAAGGTTGTTCTTCGACGCCACGCCAATGACTAGAGGCGGGGCGCGTGCGGAGACGCACGGGTCATCCACAAAGTAGAGGTGTTGACCATGACTACGAACCCTAGCGTTTGCCATCCAGGCGAGGGCAGTAAGGCCTTGAACAGACTGCCGCAGTTGGCTGAACCTCTACTGCAATTCGACTTGCAGAAGGAACTTCATGAACTCCGCCAGCAAGAGTCGTGGCATCGCGAAACCGGACGGAGTTCGAAGACGCTTGCGAAGTATCCAGACTTCCGAATCATTCTCGTGTTGATGAAGGCCGGGACACAAATGAACGAGCACCGAGCCGAAGGCAGAGTCTCCATTCATCACCTGCGCGGAACAATTTGCGTACATCTGCCCGACAAGAAGGTTGTTTTGTCGGTGGGCCAATTATTGGTAATGGACTGTGGCGTGCTCCATGATGTTGAAGCCGTGGAAGAGAGTGCCTTCCTGCTCACCATCGCTTGGCCGAAGGGCGTATCAGAATCCTGATGCCACCTGTTCCCAGTGCGGATTTGTAGGCACCAATCCATCGAGAGCAGCAGCTGCCGACTGACTTAACGGCAGATGTAGAAAGGTGATCAACGTGCATAGTCTCGTCGCAATCGAACCGCGCTCCATGAACGCCATCCCGATCAGAGTCAAGCGCACTGAGACGGTCCTGAGGCCCGATCCGGCGCGGGTTCTCTTGCGGCCGTTTACTCCAGGCGACCTCCCGCGATTGCAGAGGATTGTCACTGGGATCATGGCGGTTCCCGAAAGTGATGTCGGTCCGCTGCTTGACGCAGTTTCTTCAAAGTTCTCCGCACGCCACCAGCAGATCAGCAAACTTTTCAAGAAACGGTTTGAGCAGCTGCGAGAGATGCTTTCAATCGGTCAAGAACTTTCCGCGCAACGACAATTGTTGATCGGATCATATTTCGTATCTGAGTTCGCGGTTGAATCCGCGGCGCTCTTCAATCCGTCTATGATCGCTGACCCCGATCAACAAGGCCTGCCTGCTGGGGCCCTACGTTTTGTTTTGAGCTTGCGCGCGACCGGCGATGGCAGCATTTCCTCCATCGTTTTCCGCACGGGCATTATCCACGCTGACCACCGGATCGAGGTCATGGCTGCCACTGAATGTATTGTTGAGCCGAACCAAATCCCGGATGTCGCTTATCAGAAGGCCGGTTTTGACCGGAGACTTCTGCAACTTGGATTGACTAACGAATGGACGCGCCGCGTTGTTCAGAAGTTGGGGGACTCGTTTACGATGCCAGAACTGGAATCCATAATCGAATCGGAACTGAAGGAGGACTCTACGCCGGAAGGGAAAAGAGAACGCGAGGACAGCGCGCGGAGAATTCTGATGTTGGCCAAGTCTCGCTACTCGGTTCAGTTCTTGCCGGAACAGGGTCTGTCCGAACGGGTCATTTTCCCTGTGACCACTTGGCAACGGAACGGCATCGAAGATGCCCGGTTCGTCCGCTTCCGGAACGATGATGGAACCTACATGTACTACGCGACGTTCACGGCCTTCGATGGTCAGTTGGGCATGCCGCAGGTGCTGGAGACTTCCGATTTCCTTCATTTCCGGTTCGCTACCTTGAATGGCCCTGCGGTTCAAAACAAAGGGATGGCCCTTTTCCCGAAGAAGATTAACGGGTTGTACGCGATGCTGTCCCGGCAGGACTCGGAGAATATCTACCTCATGTTTGCCGACAACGTCCACTTCTGGAAAGAGCCGAAAATTCTCCTTAAGCCGGCTTTTCCTTGGGAACTGGTTCAAATCGGCAATTGCGGGTCGCCGATCGAGACCAAGGCGGGCTGGTTGGTCCTGAGCCACGGCGTAGGTCCGGGGCGAGAATACTGCATCGGCGCGTTTCTTCTCGACCTTGAGAATCCGACCAAAGTGATAGGCCGTCTCGCTGAACCTCTGTTGAAACCGATTGAAAGTGAATGGGAAGGAAATGTTCCAAACGTTGTCTATTCCTGCGGTGCGCTTCTCCACGATGGTGAGCTGTTCATCCCGTACGGAGTGTCCGACTATGCTACCCGTTTCGCTACTGTCATGCTCGATGAGGTGCTGGCCGCTATGCGGTAGGAAATCAGGATAAAAGACATACACCAACAACAGGCGGGACCAGCGGCTGGGCTGGCGAGGGGAACTCGAAATGAAGGTAGCAAGGCCAATAGACACGCTACGATCAAGTCTCAATTACGAACCGATTGAGCTGGAGTTTGGGACCAGTGGACGGCGGGGCAAGGTTGTCGATCTCACGCAGTTGGAGGTTTACATCAACGCCTTGGCGGAACTGGAATACTTGCAGTCACTCGATATCTCCGAAGGTGGAATCGTCCGCGGCGAGGAGTTTTTCTTTGCTCGCGACCTGCGTCCCAGTTCCGACAGTTTTGTGCCTGAGCTGGAGGGCCGTGGAGAGATCGCTCAGGCAATTGTGGCCGCCATCCGGGACGCTGGAATGCGTGCGATCAACCTGGGCCAGATACCAACTCCCGCGCTGACCTGTTATGCGCTGGCGCGCGGCAAAGGCAGCACAATGGTGACGGGCAGCCACATTCCATTCGACCGGAATGGCTATAAAACCCGACGCGGCCCACTGGAACCTGCTCACCGACATGAAGACAGAGCACCTGCAATATGGCAACTAAAGATCAAGGCGGACAGCTTGTTCGCCGTCGGGTGCCCCACTCAAGCCCGCTGTTGGCTTGAGTGGGGATGTTCAAACCTCCCTCGGGCGGAAGGTCTCGCCCCTCGAAAACGATACTCTCTTAAACGACACTCTCTTAAGAGTTGTCATTCCGAAACGGAGTGAGGAATCTGCTCTTCGCCCGCCCCACCCGAAATCCCGCGGAGAGAAAGCCTGCCCTAAGCTTGTCGAAGAGAACCTTATTTCCTTTCATGGGCGAGGGACGCGTAGAGATCGAAGCGGAATGGGCGCCGCGAAAACGCGAAGATCGGCACGCAGATTCTGTCCAGCCGTAGAACTGCCCGGATTTCACTGCCTTACTCAAAGCTCTCGTCCAAGGCCATGTTAACCGGGGGCATTACTGCGTTTGCCGCAGCGATCACCTGTAACAACCTGGTTTTTTCCTTGCTCGCGAACTCCACGAGCCCAGGATCAGCGTAGACCGCCATTTCATCGAGAAGCCGCAAGTTTGACTGGACCTCTGCAGCTTGTGACGCATCCGAACCCGGCAGGCTGAATTGCTGGATGAATTTCCTGAGCACTTGGACGCGGTCGGGGGATTTCTCCAGAATCTTGCGCGCGATGTCCGTCCAGTGGGGGCCGTCTTTATCATGTGTAATCGCAGATATTCCCGCAGCTGCGATGGGATAGCGAACATCGGGCAATTCGCCGCACCAGCGAAGAAGTTTTTCCTCAGAAATTCCATCGAAGGCATGCGGGTGCAACAGGCGGGCATATTCCAAAACTTTTAGGCCGATTCCCGCCATTGCGGCGTCCCCGCTGCATAGCCCTTCCAGAACAGCAAAAGGCCGGGCGCCGAGGAGAACCTGAAGAAGCTCGTGGTGGCCATACGTAGACGCTTCAGATCTCGCAATGGCGCCACGTAGGTTTGTGCAGACTTCGCGTACGGTCGCGGCGCCCTTGTCCCCAATTAAGCAGTGCTTCCCAACAATCTCCAGCCTATGCGCGAGGTTGGAATCTATCGGTTGGGTGAGTTTGAGACGCCGAGTGAGACCGCATCCAATTTCGATGAGTTCGTCAGGCGAACTACCTTGATCGGAATGGAGGCTCATGTAGAGAATTTCCATGGCGACGTCAACGCCCCCCGCGCGGTCTGAAATTCTCAGCAACAACGCGTTCAAGTCCGCCCCCGAAAGATGCCGTGTTACTTGCCCGTATTCCAGTGCAAGATAACTGCGAATGGGAGCTCTACCAAGCTCAAGCGATCGAATAAGGCGGACGAATCCAGATTTATCAATCACTCCAACTGCCGTTTCTAGCCATGGGTACCATTCCGCGAGCGCGTCGTTGTCGACGGCCTCATCTAGCAGGACCCCTGCACGCGCTGCATCTTTTTGGTGGAGACCATTCAGAAATCCGCGGAACACGCCCAGAGTGGCCGCTTCGACAGCAGTGGAGTTCAGCTGTGTAACCAGTTGCTTCCAGAGTGCGAGCGGGTCATACGCCCCTTGGGCTAAGCCGCGTCCAAAGCCCCACATTCGATCACTTCTATCGCGGACCAACTCCGGCAGAAGCTCATCCAAAGCACTGCTGTCGACAGCAACAGACATACCAAGTTCGTACGCGACTGTTTCCAGCCGAGAGATCGCGGGACCGATTTCTTCGCTCGAGTCGCCAAGTAATTCAATGCCAACATATGATGGAGATGCCGCCAATACGATCGACCTCACATTTTGTATAGTTCCTTGTGGCTGAAGGAATGACTCAAGCTTGGCAAGTTTTGCGGACACTTCCAGACTGAATCCCTTCGAGTCGTAGTACGTAATCTGCCGCACTGCGATCCATCCTTCGCTCCAGAAGCACTTGTTCGAAATCGAGTGACACACGCGTTCGAGGTCGTCGTACATCGCGGCCCCTGTCCAGAGACCGCGAAATTTGTCCGCGATGACAGTACGTACACGCGAGGCCTCAACATGGCAAGGGCAAGTCAAATCCTCGGCCAGCTTTAGAAATCGGCCGAACCACTCAACCACCGCGTTCCTATTGGCAGGCCAGTAGCCAAAATCTCGCGACCGCGCTCCAAATCCGAAATTAAAAACAGGGCCGAAATGCCACGCCGTCAGAGCCGCATCGAGTGCCCTCAGGCCTAAATCGCGCTCGGCAGGAGTGCTGGAGGCTACAAGAGACCGAATTATTGATTCTCGCTGCTGCGGAGATGCGTGGGTACCAGACAGTTGAATTAGGAAAAGAGAACCGAGCGCTTTGGACGCGTCGTTTGCGTTTCGACCGACAGATTCTCGCGAGCCCTCCGCGACAGCAACGGCAATCTTGGCGAGCAGCGCCACCGATCTTTCAAAATGCCTAGCTTCATATGCAAGGGATATCAGCAGTTGCACATAGCGCGCGCACTTCTTCGCGGCCTCCTCACTTGATGCGGACATAGCACGTTCAAGCACCTGCAGTGTGGCCTCCGGGTCCACTGGGGCTATGTTTTGGAACATATCTCTGCCAAGATCATTGAGATCTAAGACATTTGCCAGCAAACCACCGACGCCGAGCCAGGACCTAACGATTTGCCTTGCCTCCGGCGAGCCATCGAGGAAGCCAAGTCTCCTAGAAAAGGACTTTAGAAGTCTCTCGGGCGCATCGTTGACGAGATATTTCTCAATCCTATCCGCAGGGGTATCTTGAAGAGCGCGCGCGGCTAAGCGATTTGCGATTGCTTGCGGAAGGACCGCCCGCCAGACGCCACGCCGCTGAACTAGGCCGCGACGGCGCAGTTCCGCGGTACTTTGGAACATTTCTTCAGGGCTTTTCCCTATTGTGGCCCCCAGCCGGAAAAGTTGCGCATCGTGACCCTCAGAGAGGTCTTCGCCTTGGAACGAATAGACGAGCGACAAACCTTGTGCAGCGACCAAAAGCGACTCACTTGGTTCGTGACGTTGCTCAAACAACCGTTTGAAAAGGTCTTCGTCCAACATGCCAGCAATCGTCTCTTCGCGGCGAACAGTTTCGGCTAGGGCTATTGCGATGCGTGCGTTTCCGCCGGAAAACTGCGCAATGGTGTGAAGGTCGACCCACGATAAATACGGAAATCGGTGCTTCAACAGTCTTTCGATCAGATCTTCGGACGAGGCCTGTAGTTCAAAAACTTCGGTACCCTCGGGCTGGTCATCGCGAATGTCATACTCAACCGTAATCACGCTAACCCTGCTCTCCGGTACCCGACATGCCTCGGAGAGGCGTCGGTGGAGGTCAGGCGGACAATTGTCTACTACGATAATAGCGTTTGATCGCGAGGCAATCAGATTGTGAACAAGAGTAGCCGGTGCGGGATCTGGCCCATCGGCAACGTCGGTGTAAAATGCCTGTGCGGGATCTAGGTTTGAGTCACCCACGCGGCTGTCGAAAAGGGCCTGGACAAACCTGGTTTTTCCCACTCCGGACAGTCCCACCAGTCGGACGACATTGCCAGGCCGACGCATTCGGTCACGAATTCGTTGAATACCCTCAGCTGGCGAGAGCCCTGACTCCGAGGTCTCGGAGCTGGTACGAATACGATGCGTGTCCTCGAGCAGATATTCGCCTTCGAGGCCATCGGGCGCGTAAGCCCAGGACTCATACGAGCGCCAACCTGGTACAGCCCGACCAATTTTGCTTCTGACCCAGAGGACCATGCCAGCGTGGTCACGCACCCAAGTTGCAATGCGTCCCCGATCATAGAAATCCAGCGTCAACTCCGCGGCATTCGGAAGCTCCTGTACGGCCTTCTGCATGGCATCGCGCCTGTTCCGAAAAGAGGTCTCGGACGTCGATTCGGCACTTGCGATAATGTATGCACCCGACCGATTCGCAAGGTCCCGAATAGTTAGTCGCAAAACGCCGCTCGGGCGCATCTCCTCAAGGATGGCGGCACGCGGCATGGGACTCTTTTTCACCTGAAAACCCGTCTGCGGTCGCGGGACGAAACCTTCGATAGTTGCGCTGTCCCCCAAGGCAACACGAACGTCGAGCCCTCCGTCCGCCGCGTTCTGATGACCACCCCACGTCACGGCCGTGGCAGATAATCCCCGCGATCTAAGCTCTGATTCGCAAAGCGGGCCAATCAGGGTGCGAAGGTCCGCGTCGTTCAAATCCGCGACATCGTCTGGCGTGATCTCGAGCATTCTCGTTATGTTAGAGGACACTCCTAAAAAAAGCATCTGGCAAGTTCCTCCGCCCGCCCCCTCCGCCCTTTACACCTCCACCCGCAAAATGTTAACCTTAAAGACGTTAACGAAGGAAAATCGAAGAAGCAGGAGTGCACCCGTTTCGTGTTAGCCACTGAACATAAGCAAAGCGTTATCGGCGAGTACCGCACGCATGACAGCGACACCGGCAGTCCCGAAGTGCAAATCGCGCTGCTCAGCACGCGCATTGGCCAACTGACGGACCATTTCAAACTCCATAAGAAGGACCACGGCTCGCGCCGCGGCCTCCTCATGATGGTCAGCAGACGTCGCCGTCTCCTCGACTACCTTAAATCCCACGATGCAGGGCGCTACACCACCGTTATCGGTAAGCTCGGTATCCGCAAGTAACGAGGCTAGAGAGACTGTGATTTAGACGGTGACTTAGGTAGTGCGGCGCTTTATCGCCGCAAAAAACCGCCAATAACTCTGGGCTTTAGCCCCTGAGGTCAGCGGTAGGAAACTGAATCACTCCGGACCAATCACGCGGTCCAACGTCTGTACCAACGCCGTTCTTCATGCCGTCGCAAACACCGTTCCGTGCGATCACGGACTTTAACCCGCCGCCGCTCTCCCAGGCTCGCCCCCAACACGCGACCCTCTCAGCCGCAGCGCTGCTCTCCTCAAGGAAGGAATCCTAATGAGTCTCAATCAGCAAGAAGTCAGTTGTGAACTCCACGGCGGTAAAAAGATCAGTTTCGAAACCGGAAAAATCGCCAAGCAAGCCCACGGGTCCGTCGTAGTCCGCTCCGGCGACAACATGGTTCTCGCCTCGGCCTGCGCCAACTCGGAACCCCGCGTCGGCGTCTCGTTCTTCCCTCTCACCGTCGATTACCGCGAATACAGCTACGCCGGTGGACGCATTCCCGGAGGCTTCATCAAGCGCGAAGGCCGCATGAGTGAGCGCGAAACCCTCACCTGCCGTCAGATTGATCGCCCGATTCGCCCCCTGTTCCCGGAAACTTTCCGTTGCGAAACGCAAGTCATCTCGTTAGTGCTCTCCGCCGATTCCGAAAATGATCCTGACGTTCTCGCCATCAACGGTGCCTCCGCCGCTCTCACAATTTCCGATATCCCATTCGATGGCCCAGTCGGTGCCGTCCGAGTCGGCCTGGTCGACGGACAGTTCATCATCAATCCAACCTACGCGGAAATTCGCGAAGGCCAGTTGAGCCTGATCGTCGTGGCCTCCGCCGATGCGATCGTCATGATTGAAGCGGGCGCCAAAGAAGTGAAAGAAGAGAAAATCCTCGACGCCATCCAGTTCGCGCACACAGAAATCAAGAAAATCTGCGCCGCCATCAACGAACTGGCCGCGAAGGCGGGCAAGAAAAAGCGCGCTGTAGCCGCAGTCGAATTCGACCAAACCTACTTCGACGCACTGAAGCATCAGATCGGCGCCCGCTTAACCGATTGTGTCGACACAGAAAAACATCCGAAATCCGAAAGCTACGCCCTGGTCGCCGCGCTGAAGAAAGAACTCAAAGCCGCGATCCCAGAAGAAGACAAAGCCGCCCACGAAAAACTCTCCCGCTACTACGAACTACTTCTGGAACGCATCTTCCGCGAACGCGTAACCAGCGAACGCCGCCGCCCAGACGGCCGCAAGTTCGACCAAGTCCGCGAAATCTGGATCGAAGCCGGAGTCCTACCCCGAGCCCACGGCAGCGCAATCTTCACTCGAGGCGAAACCCAAGCCCTGGTCACAACAACACTCGGCACAGCCGACGACAAACAACGCCTCGAAGGCTTCGAAGGCGAATCCAAAAAACGCTTCCTCCTCCATTACAATTTTCCGCCGTTTTCTGTTGGGGAGGTTGGGTTTATGCGGGGAGCGGGACGCCGCGAGATTGGACACGGGGCGCTCGCAGAGCGGGCCGTGGTGGCGGTTCTTCCTCCGGAAGAGTCTTGGCCTTATACGATGCGCGTAGTATCGGATATTTTTGAGTCGAATGGGTCGTCGTCGATGGCTTCGGTTTGCGGAGCTTCGTTGTCGCTCATGGATGCTGGCGTGCCTTTGAAGGCTCCTGTCGCTGGAGTTGCGATGGGTCTCGTCAAAGAAGGCGACAAATATTCCATCCTGACCGATATTGCCGGCGCGGAAGATCACTACGGCGATATGGATTTCAAAGTCGCGGGCACCAAAGATGGCATCACCGCGATGCAGATGGATATCAAGGTTAAGGGCATCACGCCGCAGATTATGCGCGAAGCCATGGAGCAGGCTTTCCACGGTCGCATGCACATTTTGGGCAAGATGACGGAAGTGGTGACTGCAGGACGCGAGGCTGTTTCTGATCACGCGCCGCGGTTCTATACCTTGAACATTCCGCAGGATAAGATTCGCGATCTGATTGGGCCGGGCGGCAAGATGATTCGCAGCATCATCGAGCAGACGGGCGTGAAGATCGATGTGGAAGATTCCGGTAAGGTCAACGTGTCGTCCAATAATCAGGAACAGGCGCAGAAGGCGCTGAAGATTATTGGCGACCTGTGCGCGACGGCCGAGGTGGGCAAGACCTATCTGGGAACCGTGTCACGGCTGGCGGATTTCGGAGCGTTTGTAGAAATTCTGCCGGGACTCGATGGCCTGCTGCACATCAGCGAAGTGGCCGAGCATCGGATCAAAGATGTTCGCGACGAGTTGAACGAAGGTGATCAGGTGCTGGTAAAGGTTCTAGCCGTGGAAGGCAACCGCATTAAGCTGTCGCGCAAGGCGATTTTGGTTGAGCAGCGCGCGAAGATGGGCGGCGGGGCGGCTCCGGCGGAAGGCGGCGTTGCTGATGGCGGAGAAGAACATGCTGGTCACGACGATGGCGGTCACGATCATGCGGATCATTCGTCGGATCGTACGGCACGGACTTCGGAGCGGGCTGCGGCACCTCGCGGTGAGTCGTTGGTGATTGAAGGTGGCGCGGATTTTGACGATGAGCCGAACTTCAATCGTGTCGATGGCGCTCCTTCGGAAGCTCCGGTAGGCGAGGCGCCTCCCCCGCGTCGTGACGGCCCGGGTGGCGGCGGTCGTCCTCCCCGTCGTGGAGGACGTAGCGGCGGACCAGGCGGCGGTGGGCGTCGAGGACCGGGCGGCGGCAGTCGCGGAGGCTCTGGCGGCGGTGGTGGCCGGGGTCGGGCCTAGGGTTTGATTTTGTTAAAGGGGCGACGCTTTTGCGTCGCCTTTTTTTGTTGCCCCTGCGCAAGGATATGCAGTCGCCGACTCCCAGGTTAGCAAAGAACGCGAACGTGGGGCACCCTCAGGTTTGTTTTTTACATCCGCCTAAGAGCGGCGAGCAGGAATGCTCGCCCTACACGGCGTGTTGTAGGGTTCAGTAAACC
>JANXUC010000132.1 GCA_025352065.1 Acidobacteriaceae bacterium
AAAAGGGGAGAGGCGAAAGGAAAACCACCGTAGTCGGCAACGCTGGGATCGTCGAAATCGAGCCCGCCCCGCCGAAACGCAAAGAAACTTTGCCAACTGGCAAGGCGGAAGCCAATAAAGTCACAGGCTCTCGGAATGACAGTGCGGGTATGGGGTGATCCCACAAGTGGATAGTATACCGTTTGACATATAACGTATTGCGTTATATACTACGCACTAGTGATTCAAAGCTTCAAAGACAGCGCCACGTTCGATCTTTTCGTGCAGCGAGAGAGCAAACGCTGGCGAAGTATTCAATCTGGTGCCCTTCGGAAGCTGGATCAGATGGAAGCTGCGATTCATCTGAATGATTTGCAAGTGCCTCCCGGGAATCGCTTGGAGCGGCTCAGGGGAGATCGGACTGGGCAGCACAGTATACGGATCAACGACCAATTCCGCATATGTTTTACCTGGCAGGAGGACGGAGCCCACGATGTTGAAATCGTCGACTACCACTAAGAGGACCATCAAGAAAACAGGGAAGACCGCAGCGCATGTCAGGCCTGCCAGCGGGTGGGGTTTCCATGGCGCGACCACGCATCCCGGTATCGTTCTGCGGGACGAATTTCTGACGCCGCTTGGCTTGAGCCAACACAAGCTTGCAATGAAGATTCATGTGCCCGCCACGCGGATTGGCGACATTGTGCATGGCAGACGAGCGGTCACGCCGGATACGGCGCTGCGTCTCAGTCGTTTCTTCGGCAATAGTCCTGAGTTCTGGTTGAATCTGCAGCAGATGCACGATCTATCGAAGACGAGAATTGAACTCTTCCAAGAGATCGAGCGCGAAGTGGATGCGTATGACTACGCCTGACCTGGAAAGCTTCCGACACATCCGCGCAGGCCGTACCTTCACGCGGGACGAGATGAACGAGCGGAGACGAATTGTGACCCTCCCCCGCTTTTACACCATCTTGGACGCCGGGCTTGTTCCGAAAAAAAAGGATCAACTCTTAATGGCGAACGAACTCGTGGCCGCCGGGGTCACTCTGATCCAATACCGCAACAAAACCGGCAGCGCCCGCGAAATCCTCGATCAGGCGCGAGCCCTGCGCCAAAGCCTTCCCGCTCATGTCAATCTAATCCTGAACGACCGCGCCGACCTTTGCCTAGCCGTGGGCTTCAACGGAGTTCACATTGGCCAGGACGACCTCTCTCCAGCCGCCGCGCGCCAGATCATCGGCAACGACCGCTGGCTGGGAGTTTCCACGCACAATCCAGAACAAGTCCGCGACGCTGACGCTACCGACGCCGATTATGTTGCCATCGGCCCGATTTTCTCGACCAGCAGCAAGGCCAATCCCGACCCGGTGGTCGGCCTGGAAGGCATCCGGCGGGCGAGGGAACTGACGCGCAAGCCTTTGGTTGCCATTGGGGGCATCACCCGTGAAAATTGCCGCTCGGTCGTTGAGGCTGGAGCTGATAGCGTGGCCGTCATCTCCGACCTCATAGGTGGGCGAAGCGGAGGTCCAAACGGCCCCCGGGCCGCCGCGCAGGAATTTTTGGCCTTTTTGCCTCCTCTTAAGGTAAATTCTTGAAGCTGCTATTTCGCCCGAGGATTGCGTGAGTTCACAAGATCGAAGTACTCGTCCTGAGCTGGTTCCCGCGGCAAGTGAGGCAAATGGCTAGTCAAGAGGCCGCAAGCCAAAACTTGGCTGCTCAAGACGCAGGTTTTGTAAAAGGCCTGGGCCTGACCAGCGCCACCACGCTGGTGATGGGGTCCATGATCGGCTCCGGCATCTTTATTGTGTCCGCCGACATTGCCCGCACGGTGGATTCTCCCGCGCTGCTGATTGGCGCCTGGCTGATTACCGGGTTCATGACCATCGTCGGAGCACTCTCCTATGGAGAGCTTGCGGCCATGATGCCGCGCGCGGGTGGCCAATACGTTTATCTGCGTGAAGCTCTTGGTCCACTCTGGGGATTTCTCTATGGATGGACACTCTTCCTCGTCATTCAGACTGGTACCATCGCGGCGGTCGGAGTAGGTTTCGGCAAGTTTCTCGGCGTATTTTTTCCTGCCATAAACTCGCACAACTGGATTCTTCACCTTGCGAAGGTGCCGGAGTTCCGTATTGGCCCCATGGTGTTGGGCAACATGGATGTGGGCCTCAATACGCAGAACTTCGTGGGCGTCCTGCTTGTTGTTTTCCTGTCGGTCGTCAATATTTTTGGCGTCAAGCTCGGGGCTTTGATCCAGAATGTTTTCACTATCGCAAAAATTTCCGCGCTCGCCGGCCTGGTCACCTTCGGAGTCTTGCTGGGACGGAATGCCACTGCGCTGGCTGCGAATTTCAACGGACATTTCTGGCGCAACGCGGGTTTGTCGGCGATGCATCCGCTCCAGGTCGGAGCGGGCGGCCCGACTGTGCTCGTCGGTACTCTGATTGTTCTCGCCGTAGCCCAAGTCGGATCGCTCTTCGCCGCCGATGCCTGGAACAACGTTACCTTTACCGCTGGCGAGGTGAAGAACCCCAGCCGTAACCTGCCGCTGTCGTTGGCGTTGGGGACGGGCGTCGTTATCCTGCTTTACGTTCTTTGTAACTTTATCTACTTGAGCGTCCTGCCTCTGGATGGCACAGCTGCTGGCGCGACTCTTCTGGATCGCGGCATCAAGTTTGCTGCCGAGGACCGCGTGGGCACGGCCGTCATGCAGCAGATGTTTGGTGGCGTCGGTGGCAGGCTTATGGCGATTGCGATTATGCTTTCCGCCTTCGGTTGCAACAACGGCCTGATTCTCTCCGGGGCTCGCGTTTACTACGCCATGGCGAAGGATGGATTGTTCTTCCGCAAGGTTAGCGAACTGCATCCTAAGTACAAAACGCCCGTTGTTTCGCTGATGGTGCAGATGGTGTGGACCTGTTTCCTCTGCATCTCCGGAAGCTACGGACAGTTGCTGGATTACATCGTTTTTGCGGTGCTGGTGTTCTATATACTGACGATCTTCGGATTGTTCGTGTTACGACGTACTCGTCCGAACGCCGAGCGCCCGTACCGGGCGATTGGATATCCGTTTTTGCCGGCGATATACATTTTGATGGCTCTGTTTATCGATATCGTGCTCTTGCTTTACAAACCGCAGTACACTTGGCCGGGGCTGATTATCGTGTTGCTGGGGATTCCAGTGTACTTTCTGTGGTCGCGGAGCGCAGGGGCTGAGGCTGCGCGAGCAAGTTGACTAGGGCGAAAGAGCGCGCTCGAAGAATGACAAACTAGTGACAAGTTCGAAATAGATTTTTGGTATCCATTTAAGAGGAGCAGAGAAACTACATGGCAAATCTGCTGGCGAAAAAACCGCTAGATCTTCTGATTAAAGAATCACAAGAGACGGGCGAACACAGTCTGAAGCGCACGCTCGGTGTCTTCCAGCTAACCGCACTAGGTGTAGGCGCAATCATCGGAGCCGGAATTTTTGTCCTGTCCGGCCTCGGCGCGCACTATGCTGGTCCCGCGCTGATGCTTTCGTTTGTGATGTCGGGGCTTGGCTGTGCTTTTGCGGGTCTCTGCTACGCGGAGTTTGCGGCCATGATTCCTTTGGCGGGTAGCGCTTACACCTATGCTTATGCCACGCTCGGTGAGATTTTTGCCTGGATCATTGGCTGGGACCTCACGCTGGAATACGCCATGGGTGCCAGCACGGTTTCCTCTGGGTGGTCGAATCACTTTATCGAGCTGCTGAATATTTTCAATATCAAAATGCCGCTCTGGTTAGCTTACGACCACTGGACGGCACTTGGCGTAGCGGAAAAGACCATTGCCCGGCAGATGGCGATTGCCTCGGACTCTAGCCTTGTCCCCGGTACACAGGCATTCCTCGATAAGGTCACCGCGATTGCGGGAGCACATTCTCCCGAGTTGATGCAACGTGCCCACGATTTGGTCAACGCACCTGCAATCTTCGGCGTGGAGATTGGTTTCAACTTGCCAGCCTTCCTGATTGCGCTGGTCATCACAGCGATTCTCGTGATTGGTATCAAAGAGAGCGCCCGCTTTAATGCCACCATCGTTGTGATCAAACTGGCAGTTGTGATCTTCGTCATCGGTCTTGGCTTTCGCTACGTTACGGCCAGCAACTGGGGAGGCGATTGGCATTCGTTTGCGCCCTTCGGGTTCTCGGGTATAGGCACCGGCGCGGCTTATATTTTCTTTGCTTATATTGGCTTCGATGCTGTTTCAACAACGGCACAAGAAGCGAAGAACCCGCAAAGAGATCTTCCAATTGGAATCATCGCTTCGTTGCTGATTTGTACTGCACTTTATATCTCCGTCGCGGCGATTCTCACCGGCATGGTCCCGTGGCGCGAAATCAACATCGAGGCCCCCATCGCCCGCGCCTTTCTGGATCGCGGCCTCACCGGCGCCTCGCACATCATTACACTGGGCGCGCTGGCCGGATTGACCAGCGTGATGTTGGTCATGCTCCTCGGCCAGACGCGCGTTTTGTATTCGATGGCGAACGACGGACTACTGCCGAAGAAGTTCTTCGCTGACATTCATCCCAAATTCAGAACGCCGTGGAAAAACACGATGTTGGTCGGACTGTTGGCCGCTATCGTGGGCAGTGTTACTCCCATTGATGACATCGGGAAGATGGTCAACATTGGGACGTTGCTAGCCTTTGTTATTGTGTGCGTGGCCGTGCTGGTGCTACGAAATACAAATCCTGGGCAGCCACGACCGTTCCGCACACCTTGGGTTCCATTTGTTCCGGTTATGGGCATCCTGTTTAACGGTTTTATGATGTACAAGTTGGGCTGGGTCAACTGGGCTCGGTTGATCATTTGGCTGGCCATCGGCATGGTGATTTACTTCAGCTATAGTCGGCACCACAGTAAAGTGCAGGCCATGCAAGCGCTGCCCCTGCCGGATTCGCGGAGATAGGCGGAAGAACGCGCAGCGCCGGCATCGTGCCGACGCTGCAATCTTCCACTCCCGTCATGAAAATCGTGAGCGCAGCCGAGATGCGCGAGATTGATCGCGTCACTAGCTCTTGCTTCGGCGTACCCTCGCTCACGCTGATGGAAAACGCTGGCACCGCAGTGGTTGCCTTCGTGCTGGAGCGGTATAAGTCGGCTCAACGAATCACGGTTCTGTGCGGCAAAGGCAACAACGGCGGCGATGGCTTCGTCATCGCGCGCAAACTGCACGAGGCAGGGAAGAGCGTTCAGGTTCTGCTTCTAGCCGACCCCGTGCAACTTATGGGCGATGCTGCCGAGATGTTTCGCCGTCTTCCCGTCCCGGTCGTGAAAGCACTCTCGAGCGCCGATCTCCACCAAGAAAGCGTACAAAAACAATTTGACTGCGACCTTTTGGTCGACGCGATTCTTGGAACAGGCTTTCAGCCTCCCGTCGCTGGAGTGTATGCTGAAGCTATAGCGCGACTGAATGAAAGTCATGCGCCCGTGGTGGCGGTGGATATTCCTTCCGGCACGGATGCGGATGCCATCATCGCGGTTGTTGGAGCAGGGTCAGACTCAGTGGCCCGCGCCGATGCCGTGGTTACGTTTACAGCGCCGCGGCCAGCACACGTATTTCTGAATATGACACAAGGTCCCACTATGATTGCGCCAATCGGATCGCCAGAAGACGCCATTGCTTCCGATCTGAAACTGAACCTGACGACCGCTCGTGATATCGCGGACTTCCTTGCTCCACGTCCAGCCGACGCCAACAAAGGTAGTTTTGGGCACGTCCTGATTGTTGGGGGTTCCGTTGGCAAAGCGGGTGCGGCAGCCATGGCCGGCATCGCCGCTCTGCGCGCTGGAGCAGGCTTGGCAACCGTAGCAACGCCGCATTCCGTCCTGCCTACTGTGGCTGGCTTCGCTCCCGAGATCATGACCGAGGCCCTGGCCCAAACGAATGCCGGAACCATTGGCATGCGGTCCTTCGAGTTTGGCTTGTTGGACAGCCTGGTGGAAGGCAAACGCGCTATCGCGATTGGCCCGGGCATGGGCCGTCATCTTGAAACTGAGGAGCTTGTCTGCACCTGCGTGGAACGTTATCGTGGCCCTCTCATCCTGGATGCCGATGCCATCAATGCGTTCCGGGGGTGCAACGAACGTTTAACCGGTAACGGCCGCTTCGTGATTCTGACTCCACACCCCGGTGAAATGGCCCGGCTTTTGGGCACAACGGTTGACGATGTCCAAAAAGACAGGCTCAACCTGGCGCGCTCCTTTGCGCAGGAGCACCATGTCATTGTTGTCCTCAAAGGCCATCGCACGCTAACCGTTGCGCCGAACGGCACAACTTGGGTCAACCCGACCGGCAATCCGGGCATGGCTACTGGCGGCACCGGCGATATTTTGACGGGAATCATCTCTGGATTCGTAGCGCAGAATCCGGAACGAGTTTTCGAGGCCGTGGCCACGGCCGTTTTCTTACACGGTCTGGCGGGAGATGCGGCGCGCGATGCCGTCGGCGAACATTCACTCATCGCGACCGATCTTCTAGGCTATCTGCCGGAGGCCTTTCGTCGCGCTCGTGCGGATGCCAAGGCCGCATCTGTACATGTCGGCAGCTAGCAGAGGGGCCTACATTCCCGCCTCGTTGTGGCCACTCGGACACTGACCTCTTCGAACCTCCCTCTATCTCCTTCCGCTGCATCACTTTAGTAGCGCGTGTTTTGGGCACTCTGTCCCTTCCCTGTGCGGCTTCCGTAATCTAACGATTTCCGCCGTATCCTGTCATAGTGCAATCACTCTCTATGACACACTTTCCCCGCCCCATACCCCAACGACGCTCTCCCCGGATGCAATTGGGAGGCTCCATCCAGGCAGCCATTCGGCTGATGGACGGGAAACGTTCCCGAGGCAAACTGCAAACGGTTTCTGCAACTGGCGGAATGGTCACATTGAATAATCCGCTCAGCGAGGGAGACTTTGTCGAGATTGCCTTTCAGACGCCAGCCGGTGCGGTACAAGGCATGGCGGAAATGCTGACTCCGAAGAAACAATTCGCTCTCGGCTATCACCAGCCATTCCGGTTCGTAGCCCTGGGCGATCACGATCATCAAAATCTTTGCCGCTCGCTGGAAACCTCGAACGACAACGAGATGCTGGGATTCAAGCAAGACCGGCCAGCCCGCTGGTCGACATAGACGACTCACATGGCGCGGACGCTCTGTCCGCGCCAATCCTACAACCGATCGCGGATTTCAGATCAAGAGCTATGCTGTGGCACAATTGCCGCATTCCATTTGTTGAGTGGAATGGAGGCTGACCCCATGCATGACTCGATCAAGGGCTTTACCATCGAAGAGTACTTGCGGGCTACTGGAAGCTTAATCTTTGATGTTAGGAACGGTCTCCTCGGCGTTGTTGGGTACGTGCAACTCGCGCACGAGGAATTCGATCCTTCCCACCCTGCTTTCGAGAATGTTGCCAACGCCCTGAGGATTGCAGAAGCAGCCTTTTCTGCTGTGAAGCAATTCGACCAAGAGTTGTTCCATCGAAAAAATGAAGCAGAGACGCTAGAGGCACGCAACCCGAGCCCACCACGCTAGTTCGTATCACACGGATAAGAGTGTCGTGTCACACAGCTATACTGGTTTTGTGTCGGCACAAACCAGTGTTCGCGAAGTGGTTACGCACTCCGCCGAAGAGACGATTGCGTTGGGGCGTTCTCTTGTTTCAATTCTGATGCCTCCCAAACTCGTTCTCCTGCGCGGCGACCTTGGCGCTGGCAAGACCACGCTGGTCAAAGGCATCGCCAAAGGCTTCGACGCCGCTGAGGAAGATAACGTCACCAGTCCAACCTTCACGCTCATCCACGAGTATCGCGGTTTCCGCGTCAACATTTACCACATTGATCTCTATCGAATCGACACGCCGCGCCAGCTCGAAACTTTGGGCCTTGATGATCTGTTGTCGGAAAACTCGCTGCTCTTGTTAGAGTGGGGAGAGAAGTTTTCACGCTTCGTGCGCGAACGCGACGTTGAAATTCAAATCGAGCGCTTGGGAGAAACCGAGCGCCGCATCCGAATCGTAACGTGAAGCATCAGCATCTAACGCTGCAAATCAGTAAGACTTTGACTTTGTTGGCAAGGGGAGATTGCATTGAATTGCACCAAAAGACTTCTCGGCGGCACGTTCGGATTGTTGTTCGCAGCCACAATTGCTGCCGGACAATCTTCGGACCTCCCCAAACCCGCTACCGACAATAGTCAAGCGCAAGCCAACCTTCCAGATGCTCCTTCGGCGGATCAGAAGCGCATCTTTGGCGTAATTTCCAACATTAAAATAGTGACCGACCCGAGTACTCCGTTCCATCCGCTGACCTCCAAGGAGAAGTTTAAGCTCGTCCGCGAATTCTTTGATATTGGAACGTTGTTGGGCGGCGCTCTTGGCGCAGGGATTACGCAGGCAACAGGCGGCCCACCCAACTACGAACAGCAGGGCGCCAAAGGTTATGGCAAACGTTTCGGCGCTGAACTCGGCGATGACTTCACGTCCGACGTGTTTGTAACTGGAGTGTTTCCGTCTCTGCTGCACGAAGATCCCAGATATTTCAGGCAGGGCACAGGAAGTTTTTCTTCCCGCACTTTCCATGCAATTTCCCACGTGGTGGTTACGCGGAATGATTCCAGCCACAATACCTATAACTTTTCCGAATTCCTAGGAAATCTGACGTCTTCCGGCATATCGAATGCCTACTATCCAGATCGCGAACGGGGAGTGGGAGACGTGTTCTCACGCGTCGGATCTAGAATCGGGGGCGACGCTATTGGGTTAATCTTCAGAGAATTTGCCCCGGACATCCTGCGCAAACTTAAGCGCAAAAAGCAGGTAGATCCGCCAGCCTCTGCGGAAATACCTGCCTCTGCTAAGCCCTAAACTTACCTGAAAAAAGTCTGCGTGCCCAAGACTCTACGCTTTCGGCGGAGCTGTCTCCGCCGACTGGAAGCCCATCCGATTGTGGCTGCCGTCGCAGAACGGTTTGTTCGCGGAATGGCCGCAGCGGCACAGAGAAATGCCAGGCTTGCCCGTCAAGTCGTATTCGTTGCCTTCCACATCCAACAGTCGTACTTGGCCTTCCACGCGGAAGGGACCGTTCTTCTTTACGGAAATCGTCACGTCAGACATTAAGTGCTCCTTTTCGATAATACTGGGAATTCGTTCTAAATCTAGGCCGCAGATCGACGGGATAGTAGCAATCGCCGGTACAGGTCCATATATTCATCTACCATGCGTCGAGCGTTGAATCGTGTTCGCGCACGCTGATATGCAAGGTTACCATGCGCTCGACATAACTCGCGGTCGTCGCTCAGTCGTTGCAATGCGTCCGCTAGGCTGCCAGCGTTGTTGGTGCGAAAGTAAATTGCCGCGTCACCCCAAATCTCGCGGAACACGGGAATATCGTTGGCGACAATCGCACAGCGCGAAAGAGCGGCTTCCAGTGGTGCCATCCCAAACGGTTCGTAGCGTGAGGTAGCAACGTACACCGATGCCCGACTGTACAGCGACCGCAACTGGGCTTCGGTCTGCGGCCCGCGAAACGCCACGTCATACTCTTCTGTCTTGAGCTTAACGTCGGCGCGCAAAGGGACGCGCACCAAATCCACGGGTTGGTCGGCAGCAACAATGCAAACCGGTAGCGGATGCGAATGCTGCGTAAGCAATGACACTTGCTTTCCCGCATCCCAAAACTTGCCGACGGAAAGCACGGCATCGTCTTTCGAAATGTAAGGATTAAAGAGCAGAGGATTCCGTCCGTTGTGAATCACGCGGCTGTTCAAGGGCTTCGCATAACACAAACGAATAGAATCCAGCATAAACATGGACGGAGAAACCAGGTAGGACGCGCCACGAATGCCATCCGCGACCATGCCGCGATACCAGCGCATCCATTGCGTTTCACGCGGCTCGTGCCCATGCACGGCAATCCACCAGCTTAAAAGATCTCCGTGCGCGACCACGATCCGCGGAAGGTCGACGGGCAGCGCACCAAAACAATATTGCGTGAGATGCAGCAGGTCAGGCTTGCAGTCTTCGATCAGTGATTCAAGATAAGCGCTGGCCTCGTCCAAATCGCTCTCGCCTTCCTGCATCCATTCAAGGCGAAACGCGGTTGGTCGATAATCGAAGCCGGGGAGACTGTCCATCCACGTCGTTTGCTCCGGAAGTGGAACGTCTCCAAAGCTCACGAGTGTAACCTGTACGCCTTGTTGCGCCAGGCCAGTCGCGAGTTCGCGCGCGTAGGTCCAGGTTCCAGTCAGCGTGTCGGCGGTGAGGAGGATGTGCATGTGTGCAAGAGGGAGAGCCGAACGCCGCAAGCATCCGCAGCGCCAAGCTGATGTGCGCAATTGTAGCGCGGGCTGAGATGGGATACGAGGTGTTTCGTGGAAAATAAGAATGCAAAAAATTGCACTCAGTGGTGGTGCTGGGACTTGGCCTGGCACGCCTGGCTGGCAGATTAAGTCAGGTGGGTCAGACACTCGGCACCGACATCAAGACTTCCGTGTTGCTCGTGATACACCCAGTACGCCCGCCAAGAGTCGCGAACGGCCTTTCAATAGGGTGTTTTACCCACCCACTGACCACCTTTGCACTCCGAATATCCAGCAGATAGACGTTGCAGTTCGTCGTTCTCGTACATCGCTACGTAATCATCGATGACCCACCGGTTGTTCTCCAGAATCGCGGTGACAACACCTTCATAATGGTCATAAGAAGGGGGAAGGGCGAGGTCAGGGCTGTAGGTCTGCTTAGTTGTGAATTCGAGTTCAACATCGACGCGGTTGTCTCCGATAACTCTACTGCCAAGGATCCGAAAAATGCGTGGAGTTGCGGCATCATTGGGACCCGTGAACAAACCTTCCTCCAACCAAGGTGTTGCGGGCTTGTATGTCTTGGCTCGAAGAATCTTGCCATAGCGCCGATAATAATCGGCGTCACACGCTTCAAGGCTGCTGAGTTGCTGAGCAAGCCGCTTGCTGATGAGTGGCGAGAGCGCCTTCTTTGCGCGTCCAGAGGGAACGCCGAGCTGTTGATATCTGGTGATGTAGGTGTAAAACACTCGCACAGCATCAAGACTAGATCGTGGGGCATTGCTGCGTATCTGAAGAGGTTCGAGAACGCATGCTTCTATGCAAAACGCCACCTTCGAATGGAAGGAGCCTATTGGAGTCTTCGCTTGACCTGCAAAAGAAGCGAACCTATCTTGGGGATCCATTGAGAATTCGGCGGTTAGCGAGTATTGACCAGGCTTGTCGAAGACAAACCCTGCTCCGTTTTTCAGCGAAATGATCTGGTTTCCAGCGATTTGCTTATATTGCCCCAAAACAGTGAAATCTGAGGGGGAGTGTCCCTTAGAAGCGGCTAGCGCCTCGCTCTGCCGCGCCACTTCTTTGCCGTCAGGCCCAATTACTTTGAAACTCACAAACTCATCACCTTGCAGGCGACTGACCAAAATCGGTTGTTCCGACCGACTATAAAGCTGAAGGACGATCACTACGCTCTCGCCCAGCGAGAAGAGCTGCTTCGAGGGAAGAGCATAAAAGTACAGTTCGGGAGTTTTGGCTGACGTCACTGGAGCCTCACCCTGCGTGCCTTGCGAGAAGACCAAAGAAGGCAAAAACAGAAATACTGTGGCCTTCAAGATCCAGTGGTTTGGCTTGGTCATGCTGATATTAGACACCGCAAATTGATCATTCGCACGGCCAACTCCCGATTGGTCGGCTAACCGGAAGCAATCCAGCAAACAAGCGCTCCACGACGGTGACTTCCGGAACAGCTGGGGACTCAGAATCGAAATACTGATCGTGCCGACAACTACAGACTCGCCAACGGTGTCAGTTGGGGCCGAATTTGAACCAATACAACTCAGTGCAGCACGCTTGTGTAGGGCGAGCATTCCTGCTCGCCGTTTGCAGGTCTTCAACAGACTCCTGCCGCCCGAGAGCGCCCCTACGCCGACGCCGCGTGACTTACGTCAATCTCCAGCTGATCCTTCATCTTGCTAGCCAGGTCATGGAGCTGATGAATCTTCTTGGCGGCTTCGGAGGGGAGTTCGGGGATTTGAAACGCCAAGTCGCAGTTTAGGAGTAGCGCGGTCACCGTGTCTTTCAGGTCGCTGCGAAACTCGTTGCGAGCGCAATCACTGGCCTGCTGGCGTTCTTTCTCGCCGCGCCGCAGCGCTGCTTTGATTTCTGCTGCCAGGCGTTCCGAACCGCAAACCGCAAGATTGGGGAAAACGGGCACGGCGGACACGCTTTCAAACAAGAGTGCGTCCACACCTTTGGGATCGGTTTCTAAGAACCCAGCGTCGACGGCTGCCACACGGCATACCGCGCCACGAAGGATATGGAGAGCCTGCTCTACCGAAGTGGCGGCGCGTACTTCCATTCCGGTTTCCAAACTCAGCCGAACGGTGTCATCTCGGCTCACCGCGACTCGGCTTACTAGAAGGATCATGCCATGCTTTCGTGCAAGGGCATAGCCAATCGCTAAGTATTGAAAACAGGCGACTTAGTCCTTCCGCCAATCCGCCTCATTCCCGTTCAGGCACTACCCCCACCCATCTGGCGCTCACGCACGGGAATCGTACTCCTTCAGTTTTCGGTACAAAGTCGTCTTCCCAATCTTCAGCAGACGCGCCGCCATCAGCTTATCGCCCTTGACATGGTCGATGGTCGCCAAAATCGCTTGCTTCTCCAACTCGGCCATTGAGATCACTTGGCTCTTCGTCTCCCGGCGGAATCCATTCGTGCCTGGAACGGATCGCAGGTCGGACGGCAAATCCGCCACCGAAATCACAGGTCCGGAACTCAGCGCCCACGCCCGTTCGATGCAGTTCTCCAATTCGCGCACGTTGCCTGGCCAATCGTGTGCCAGCAATAGCTTGACGGCTTCATCGCTCAAAGACCTGACCTGACCAGTCGTTCGAGCTAGGCGCTCCAGAAAATGCGAAATCAGCAACGGAATGTCATCCCGCCGCTCCCGCAACGAAGGCAGCCGCAACGTCAGCACATTCAGGCGAAAATAGAGGTCTCTGCGAAATTCGCCTTGCGTGACTGCGTGTTCCAAATCGCGATTCGTGGCCGCCAGAATTCGCACATTGATCGGAATCCGCTTCGTGCTGCCTACCGGCCGTATCTCCTTCTCCTGAATGGCTCGCAGCAGCTTCGACTGCAAGTCTACCGGCAACTCGCCAATCTCATCCAGAAACACAGTGCCGCCTTCTGCAATTGCCAAGAGGCCTTCTTTGTTTTGATTCGCGCCAGTAAACGAACCCTTCAGATGTCCAAATAGTTCGCTCTCAATCAATGTCGGTACGAGCGAGCCGCAATCCACCGGAATGTAAGGCTTGTCTTTGAAAGGTCCTGAGTAGTGGATGGATCGAGCCACCATCTCTTTCCCCGTGCCGCTTTCGCCGAGGATCAACACCGGATGCGTGCTCTGTGCCGCCTTGGCAATCATCCGATACAGGCGTTCCATTTCTGGAGATTGCCCAATCATCGATCCAAACCCGAGCTTAGACTTGAAGCGCTCCCGCATCCTCCGGCTCTCGTTCTTCTGCTTCAGATGTGCGGCGACGCGGTCGAGCTTACCGCGCAAATCCTCCATGCTGAAGGGCTTGGTCATATAGTCGTAGGCGCCGAGCCGCATCGCTTCCACCGCTGAAGGCACCGTCGCATAGCCCGTCATCACCACAATCACCATCTCCGGGTTCGACTCGCGCAGCCTGTGAAGAGCCTCCATGCCACTGGCGCCGGGCAAACGCAAATCGAGCAGGGCGATGTCATGCGGTTTCTCGCTCAGCATACGGAAGGCGCGCTCAGCCGATTCCGCTATTGAAACGCCATACCCCAGCGAGTCTGCAATCTCCCGACAGGCGTCGCGAATAGACCGCTCGTCGTCGATCACCAGTAGGCTCAGCAAATTGCTCGCTGGGCCCGCCACAACTTCGGTGCTCGTGCTAGCTTCCATTACAGGCATACACTTTCCTCGATTCAGACGAGCTACTTCACAGAATTCAGGGGCCCGAAGCCCGACGGCGCTTGCACTGACGCCGACCTCTTGCGCTGCTGCCTGTTTTGCCGCAGTCTGACTTTCTGAGCGCTGCCAGGAAACAACATGGTGATATCGGTTCCTTTTCCGGTCGTACTCTCGACCTGGATGGTTCCGCCCGCGTTCTCTACCATCCGCAGAACGCTGGGCAGTCCTAAGCCTGCGCCC
The DNA here is from genome assembly GCA_025352065.1 of Acidobacteriaceae bacterium. Classification (GTDB taxonomy): domain Bacteria; phylum Acidobacteriota; class Terriglobia; order Terriglobales; family Acidobacteriaceae; genus JANXUC01. The sequence continues at coordinate 14,217 of JANXUC010000132.1, forward strand.
TCGCTTCGAAGACTGGCGGCGGGTTTGGTCGAGGCCTTGGCCGCCAGCTTCGATGTGAAGAAGGGTTGGAAGGCCCGTTCCCTCGTCGTGTCGGACATGCCTTTTCCCGTGTCCCGGACACGCATCATGACCCAGCCAGCGCTCCGCTCTCCTGGTTTAGGGAGTGTGTCGTCCAATGGCATCGGCTTCGAACCCGTTCTGCCCTTGGTCGACTGGCTCTCAACGCGCCAATTCGCAGTTTCGATCATGACCTCGCCGCCCTGAGGCATTGCGTCACAGGCGTTGAGTACCAGGTTCAGCACAATCCGTATCACGTGTGCGGGATCGATGGCTACGAACGCCAGGCTCGGCGACAAGCGCAGCCGCAGTGCCACATCCCGCCGCGGCAACGTCAAAAGCATGGGCCCCATGCCCTCCAACACCGAATTGAGCGAGATTGGCGGAGATACGCGCCGAATCGAGTCCAAGCCCGATAGCTGTCGCACCAGCCCCACCGCATGCTCCACCGCAGGTCTCATCTGCTGCAGGTGTCGCCGTATCTTTGCTGCGTCGCTAGATTCGCCTTCCATAAGATCCACGAACAACCGGATTGATCCAAGAGCGTTGTTCAGATCATGCGCTGTTTCGGCAGCGATCTGATTCGTCGGACCAAAAGGAAAAGCCTCATCGATAGCAGGTTTTCCACCGAGTCCATGCGGCTTCTTGAAGGCTCCTAAATGAGTGCCTCGCACCACCTTGCTCGGCGTCCGAACTAAGTTTTTAGGCATACGTGTTCCCCGTGCAAGCCGACCAGGTTTCGCGTCATCCGCGAAGCCAGACAGTCTGTCCCAAATTGAAAACCACTAGTTCACTTGCACTCGGGGTTGGGGCCTAGGGAGCCGATTCAAGGAAGGACAGGGCCAAAACCCGGTTGAGGAACCGGAAGGCTTTCCCTAAAACGGAACAACAATTTCAACTATGTCACAAAGAAAGTGATGGGTCCAAAGTATTCTTGCAATTTTGGGAATATTCCCTTTAAAGAATTTTTAGTTCTCCCCAAAACTTGCATAACATATTCACTATGGCACGAAAATCGCTCAGTTCCAAACTATTTTACGGTTTTGGGAATGCTGTTGATTCGAGCTGCCCAACTACGGGCACAAGACGGGACGGTAGTTCGGCACGCTTTTGTGTGTCTTTGTCGAATTTTTGACAATGAACCGAAATGTTCGCGGGTCGGACATACCCAAACTCAACCGGAGTAGATTACTACTACGATCTGGCGAGCCGGGTGTATCAGGTGAACGATCCGACCGGCGGCTACACCATCGCCTACGACAACATGGGACGACTGCTGGGCACTGCGACGCAATACGCGTTCCTGCCGGGGAAGACGTACTCGGCCGTGAACGTTTACGACAAGGCTTCCAACCGGACGACGATGCAGGCGCCGGACGGCAGCACGAACACCTACTTCTACGACACGCTGAATCGGCTGACGGACTTGACGAACTCGCTGACCGGGCACTTTGGATTTGGCTATGACGCGCTGAGCCGGAGGACGCAGCTCACGCGGCCCAACGGAGTTAACACAAACTACAGTTACGATGCGCTATCGCATCTGCTGAGCGTGCTGCATCAGGCGGGCTCGACGACGCTGGACGGAGCGAGTTACCTCTACGACAACGCGGGAAACCGGAACAGCAAGACGACGCTGCCCAGCAACGTTACGGAAGGGTATACGTATGACCCGCT
>JANXUC010000151.1 GCA_025352065.1 Acidobacteriaceae bacterium
CGCGGGTAAACCCCTGGTAGTTGGCACAACCGGATGGTACGAGCGTATCCCTGCAGTACAAGCACTCGTAGAGAAAACAACTACTGGGTTTCTATTCGGCGCGAATTTTTCAATTGGGATGAACCTATTTTTCGATATTGCGCGCGTCGGTGCTGCCGCCTTGGCACACGGCTATGCTGGACAGATTTCGGAGCGGCATCACGTCCACAAGAAGGATGCGCCATCTGGGACCGCGATCGCTATTCAAAATGCAATTTGGGAAGTCAATGGTCGCGAGCTTGAGATCACATCTTTCCGCGAAGGCGATGTTGTCGGCATGCACGAGGTGGTTCTGGATTCCCCGCACGACACAATCTATCTCTGCCACGAAGCGAAGTCTCGGCGAGGTTTTGCCGAAGGCGCAGTACGCGCGGCCGAGTGGATTGCCGACAAGAAGGGCTTCTACGATTTCAAGGATGTCTGGCGCGAAGTTTAGCGCGTCAACCTTCTCCGGGAAACCAATCTCGTAATTGCGCCGCTCTCCGGCGAACGCTATTCTAGAATCATGGAATCTTTACAAATCATTCTTGGCACTTGGCGGCGGGGCGCGATGCAACACTGCATTGCCTTTCGCCCTCAGATCGGCGACTAAAATGAATCTTCGTGGCTGCGGCACCGCGCTGGTAACTCCCTTCAAGGCGGATGGCTCGATCAACGACGACGCGCTGCGCAAGCTTGTTAATTGGCAAGTGGAGTCGGGTATCGATTTTCTGGTTCCTTGTGGCACTACTGGCGAAACACCGACTTTGTCCCACGACGAATGGCTGCACGTGATCGATACGACGATTGAAGTGGTGGCTGGCCGCGTTCCTATTGTGGCGGGTGCGACTTCCAACGCAACGAATGACGCAGTAAACAAAGCGAAGGAAGTGGCGACGAGGCCCGGTGTCACCGCGATCCTCACAGCTTCGCCTTATTACAACAAACCGACGCAGGAAGGCCAGTACCGGCATTTTCGTGCCATCGCCGAGGCGGTCGATAAACCTTTAATTCTTTACAACGTTCCTGGGCGCACCAGTGCCAACCTTGAGCCCGCAACCCTAGCGCGATTAGCCGAGATTCCCAATATTGCTGGCGTGAAGGAAGCTAGCGGGAACATCTCTCAGATTGCAGAAGTGCTCAACCTTGTCCCGGAAAGCTTTCTCGTTTTCTCCGGCGACGACGCGGTTACGCTACCCGTGATTTCGCTCGGAGGAGTCGGAATCATCTCTGTCGCATCGAACGAAATTCCTCGCGAGATGGCTGATATGACGCGCGCGGCGCTGGCGGGAGATTGGAACAAGGCACGCACGCTGCATCGCAAGTATTTCCAATTGATGCAAGCCAACTTCATCGAGTCCAGCCCTCTGCCCGTAAAGGCCGTGCTCGCGATGATGGGAAAGATCGAGGAGATCTATCGTCTCCCTCTTCTCCCGATGAAGCGTGATACGAGGGCAAAGTTACAGCGCGTTGCCGCTGAAGCCGGACTGATCGACAAGCCAGCTTCGGCGCACAGTGAAGCCACGGAATTCTTTGTCTACGAAAACTGGCAAGCTGGACCATATAAAGCCGTGTTGCACCGCTCCAATTGCGGGCAATGCAATCACGGGAAGGGCCGCCCTTCCGGTCATGATCCAGCGCATGCAAACTGGCACGGGCCGTACTCAACGCTGACCGAAGCCCGGCACGCTCTCCAATCCATGCCTAACGTTTTAATCCGTAGCGAGTGTAAGTGTGTCTGATGACAGGTATCTGAGATCGTGTGGCAACGGAGCTTGCTCCGTTGGATCGTGTGGGGTGGACGCGCTTGCCCCCGCTCTTTGATCTTGATTCGTATCAGGGCACGGCTTCAGTCGTGCCGATTAGCAACACAATTGACTGGGCTTTAGCCCCTGAGGCCGCTTCATTCCATGACAACCCTGCAATCCGCAATTGAATGCTTGTGCACTGGCCGCGTGGAGCCTACAGCGGAGGCCCTTGCGGTGTTCCGCGAGTTCCGCGATGAGCTGACCCAGGGCAAGATACGCGCCGCTGAAAAGCACGGCACGATCTGGATCGTCAACGCATGGGTAAAGCAAGGCATCCTGCTGGGCTTTCGCCTCGGAGCATTGGAAGAAAGCGGAGATGCGCTCACCTTCGTGGATAAGAACACTTTTCCGGCCCGCCATTTCACTCTAGCTGATCGCATACGAGTCGTGCCCGGAGGTTCGTCGGCACGAGAGGGCGCATACATCGCTCCTGGCGTAGTCTGCATGCCTCCCATGTACATCAACGTAGGCGCTTACGTGGACGAAGGGACTATGGTCGATTCCCACGCGTTGGTTGGCTCTTGCGCACAGATTGGCAAGCGTGTCCACATCAGTGCAGCCGCACAAATTGGAGGCGTTCTGGAACCGGTGAATGCTTCCCCCGTGATTCTTGAAGACGATGTGCTGGTCGGTGGAAACTGCGGCGTATACGAAGGAACGCTGGTGCGGGCACGCGCTGTGCTCGGCGCGGGAACCATCCTGACCCGCTCCACCCCCGTCTATGACATCGTACGCGGCGAAGTATATCGTGCCACGCCGGAGAAGCCTCTCGAAATTCCAGAGAATGCCGTCGTCGTGCCCGGCTCGCGCGCCATCACCAAAGGCAAAGCGGCTGAGTGGAATCTTTCGCTCTACACTCCGGTGATTGTGAAATACCGCGACGAGAAGACCGACAAGGCTTTGGAGTTGGAAGAACTGTTGCGCTAGCCTCCTTCAGGACATCCCTCCCACCGAATCGATTCAATAGCACCGCATCGCAGTATTTCAGGATAGAATTTACGGCCTGAGGTAACCCCAACATGCGATGCGAACGATTCGTAGCGTGCCTGCTCTTGATGCTTGCAACCGGACTGGCTCCGGCACAGTCAACATCTCCCCAAACGAAACTCTCCGTGAAATGGGAAGAACTAACAGCGGAAAATTTTCGCGACGCGATCCAATCTGCGCAGGGCACTTGCCTGCTACCCTTTGGCATTCTGGAAAAGCACGGTCCGCATCTCCCGCTAGGGACGGACTTGCTTGATGTGCGTTACGCCGCCCTGCATGCCGCGCAGCAGGAATTCGCGGTGGTGTTTCCCGAATATTATTTCGGACAGATTTTCGAAGCGAAGCACGAGCCCGGAACCATCGCATACAGCCGTGACCTTCAGCTTAAGCTGTTGCAGGAAACCACCGATGAAATCGGCACGCAATGGCTGCAAAAAGGTCATCATTGTGAACGGTCATGGCGGCAACGAAAGCCTGTTGCCGTTCTTCGGGCAATCGCAGCTCGAAAAGCCGCATGATTATGTGGTCTACGTGCAGTGGGGATCGGACCCGAAACCCGGGGTCAAAGGACCGGCCCGGAAGACTTCCATGGACATGCACGCCGGAGAAGCTGAAACCTCCAGCATGCTAATCGCGCGTCCCGACCTGGTGCATATCGACCGCGCGGCAAGCGAATCTGGCGCGGATCAAGCGCGTCTCCATCTTCCGGATTCCGTCTACACCGGTATTTGGTGGTACGCGCGGTTTCCCAATCACTATTCGGGAGACGGTTCTGTGGCAACGAAAGAGCTGGGAGAGTTTGAGATGAACAACTGGATTGGCGTGATTAGCGAAACCATTCGAGCGGTGAAGGCCGACAACCAGAGCCTGAAGCTACAGAATGAATTCTACGAAAAGTCCGCGCATCCGCTCGACACACGGCCTTAGGAGATGCTAGAGACAGGCGCACTGCTTACCTTAGCGCCTGTTCAACTTCAGTAATCCAATCCGGGCGCTTCAGCACTTCGCGCGGCTTGGGACCGTCGGCTGCGCCTACGATTCCATCTTGTTCCATCATGTCGATGAGGTGTGCGGCGCGACCGTAGCCAACGCGCAAACGGCGCTGTATGAGCGAAGTCGATGCTTTGCCAAACTCCAGCACAAGGCGAACTGCGTCCTCATACATTGGGTCCTGATCCTCGTCGCTGTTGGCACCGCCAGCGCTAGATTCGCCCGAGGAACGCTCATCCTTCGGCGCATGCAGGAAATGTTCCTGATATTCCGCAGTACCCTGCTGCCGCCAGAACTCAACCACGGCAGCAATTTCCTTCTCGGTAACAAAAGGAGCGTGCAAACGATGCACTCTCGCCGAGCCGGAAGGCAGATACAGCATGTCGCCTCGACCCAGCAACGATTCCGCGCCGTTGGCGTCGAGAATCGTACGCGAATCGACTTTGGTCGCCACACGGAACGAAATGCGCGCCGGGAAGTTCGCTTTGATCAAGCCGGTGATCACATCCACCGAAGGCCGTTGCGTCGCGAGCACAAGATGGATACCAACCGCGCGCGCCATCTGCGCCAAGCGTGTAATCGACTCTTCCACGTTGCTGGAATCCAGCATCATCAGATCGGCCAGCTCGTCGATGATGATGACCAAGTACGGAATCGGCTTCTCTTCCTCAGCTTCTTCAAACAAACTTGGAGTGCCTTGGTCGTCGAACAGCCGGTTGTACTGGTCGATATTACGCACTCCCTTCGCCGCCAGTAATTTCAGACGACGTTCCATTTCGCGTACAGCGTTGCGCAAAGCATTCGCAGCCAGCTTCGGCTCGGTAATGATGGGCGTGTAAAGATGCGGAATTCCCTCGTAAACGCCCAGCTCTAGGCGTTTCGGGTCGACAAGGATCATGCGCACCTGATCAGGCGTCGACTTGTACAAAATCGACATGATCATCGCATTCACGGCCACGCTCTTGCCCGCGCCGGTTGATCCGGCAATCAGCAAGTGCGGCATGGAAGCCAGATCCGCTACCACGATGCGTCCGTTAATGTCCTTGCCCAGATCGAGTGTAATTTTCGATTTGCCACCGGTAAACTCCGGCGTCTCAATGCCTTCGCGCAGCCAGATAATTTCGCGCTCTCGATTGGGAACCTGAATGCCGACCGTCGATTTTCCCGGCATACGCTCAATCAGAATGCTTTCCGCTTTTAGCGCCAAGCAAAGATCGTCACCCAATCCGGTGATGCGGCTGTACTTTACTCCTGCATCCGGCTTGAATTCGAACGTCGTCACCACGGGACCCGGGTTAATCTGCGTCACCTGGCCGTGTACATCGAATTCGGCGAACTTTTCCGTCAGCGTCTGTGCCAGAACCTTCAACTCTTCTTCATCAACAGCATGCTGGGCATCGGGACGGGTCAGCAAACTGCTCGGCGGCAGCTTGAAAGTGCCTGCAGCACGCGGCATGACAGTCTTCGCCTTCAAGCCTACATCGGCGCGGCTCGTGACTTCTGGTTCCGCTGAACTTGCAGTCGACGCGGCACCCACGGCAGCGGGTTCTTCTTCCAACATCCGTTCGATACCCGTCCGCTTCGACGTCCCAGCCGATCCATCCGCAGAGTACAACGGAACTCTCGGAGCAATCGCAGGCTCAGGTTCCATCTGTTTCGCTGGGACCAGCTTCGCGGTAACAATCGGCTTTTCCGCGCGACGCCGTTGCAATTCTTCCTGATCTTTGCGTTTAGCGCGAGAAGCCTGCCAATCTTCCCAGCGCTGCCACAACGCCTGCACAAACGCAAATCGCGTCGGCAGCCACAGATGCATCGAGGAAAACGAAAATGCCGTTGTCAGATAGAGCGCCACTGCCACCAGCGCTCCGCAGACAATGTAGGCTCCCAAAACATTCAAGTAATGGACGAGGAAATCGCCGAGAAGCCTTCCCAACAATCCTTCTATGGGAATTGCTTGCAACCAACGCAGATGTCCCGGAAGCAATCCCAGCAACGCGGGTACAAATAGCAAGAGCGACGCCGCTCCCAACACCTTTACTACGGGCGTCTGCACTTTGCGTGAACGAAACCAGCGCAAGCCAACCACAGCGGGAAAGACGGCCAGCAAGAACGCCGCCAGCCCGAAGGATTGGAAGGCCAAGTCCGCGCCGTAAGAACCGACTACGCCGATCCAGTTGCCGGACGTGCGGAAGCTAGAAGCGCTATTCCAGGAGGCATCTCGAGGCGAATACGAGACGAGTGCGAGGAGGAGGAGGCCTGCGAAAACACACCACACAAATCCGATCAGCTCATTGAGCCGACGGTTGGCGGTCGGAGTAAATACCTTCGCGATAACTTTCATGGGCGTATTTCGCATCCCGGCTCAGCGCTGACGCCGGACACGCAGAACTACACCAGAGCCTTTCAATTATGCCAAGAAACCGACTGCGGGGCTATGCAGCAAGGAGGAAAAGATATATCGAGTTGGGTTCCCCAACTGCTGGCGACCTACCCGGCCAGTTTGCCGGCAAAGGCCAGCACTGCGATCCCCAGCAAGATGCGGTAGATGGCAAACGGCACGAATCCGCGGCGACGCACCCAGGCCATAAACCATGCGACCGACCCATAGGCCACGATGAACGACACCACAAACCCGATGCCGAGAATCGCCCAATCGTGTGGCGTCATCTGCGCTACGCCCAAAGAATTTGTGCCCTTCTCTTGCGTAAACATCGACTTCAACAGCGTATAGAGAGTCGCCACGGTCATGGTTGGAATAGAAAGGAAAAATGAAAATTCCAACGCAGAAACCCGTGACATTCCCATGATCTGGCCCGCCGCAATGGTCGACATGGAGCGCGAGGTTCCCGGAAACACCGCCGAAAGAATCTGGCAAGCGCCAATCCACAACGCCTGTGCGGAACCCATGTCGTCCATCTTCCACGTGTGGATCGGGCTCCCGGGAGCCTTCGGTCCGGCAAGTTCCCAAGGGGCGCGCATCCTGTCCACGACCCACATTACGATCCCACCAATCAACAATGCCGCTCCAAAAATTCGGGGATTCTCAAGATTCTTGCCAATAGTCTTGGTCAGAAGAAAAGCCGGAATTGCGGTCACTACAAACGCAAGCGTGACCAAGCCCAGTGGATGCGTAAAGATGGTGCGATCTCTGTGTTCGCCTCGGGGAAAATTTGCGAGCAAATTCAAGAAACGCCGCCCGAAGTAAACCGGCAAACACATAATCGCGCCCAACTGAATCACGATGGAAAACATCTTCCAATAGCCGTCGCCCAGGCTAACGTCTAAAAGGCGCTCTGCAATACGCAGGTGCGCGGTCGAACTGACCGGCAGAAATTCCGTCAGTCCTTCCACAATTCCAAGAACAAGTGCCAGCCAATAGTCGTTCAAGCAGCCTCCCGAAAACGAATCAATAGTATCTCAGATGTTCGAACGTGGCGTGGACACTCCTATCCGCGAAAAGTCAGACGCAAGTCAACCCACTGCCTGATTGGGATTTCTACTCTTCCGCATTCCCGTAGGTCGGAATTTCCTGCTCCACCAGATAAAGTAGCCGCTGCGCGCGATCAGCGTAATCACTTTGCGGGTACTTGTCCAGAATCCGTCGGCAAAGGTCCGCCGCCGCCGTTTTGGATTCCGCGGATTTCTTCGGCTGGGCTTCCGTTTTATAAATCTCAATCAGAGCCGAGCGCCGCCACGCTGCGTTGTAGAGGGCTTCCGGGGCCGAGGGAGACTGGGGCCGATCGGCAGCATATTTCTCATAGAGATCGGCTTCTTTATTCGGGCACTTCGAAGTCCCCTGCCAGTCGCCGCACAGCTTGTTGTCCAGTAAATGGAACGCCGCCAGATCGGCCCACTTCGTCGCAGGAAATTTCTTGATCACTTCCTTGAATCCGTGCTCGTCCATCTGCCCGCGCAGGTAAGCCTCCTGCTCGTGGGCGGATGGCCGTGCCGCAATCCGATCCTTCTCAATCTGCCACCGGTCATCGGCGCTGCGGTACAAGGCTTCCGCAGCAAGCGGCGAGCTTGGAAAGTACTCTGCGACGCGGGCGTAGAGCCTCATCGCATCTCCAGCGGCTCCTTTGCGTCCACGACGACGGCTGGCTTGGTCCTCGGAATCGATGGCCTCGCCGTAAAGAATCCTGTCGCCGTTCGGCGTCGTGGCGCGAATTACGCCCTTGCCCAAAATCCAACCAGTAATCGTCTTCCCTTCTATGTCTTCCTGGTCGTCGTCATTGCCCTTCTTCGGCTCGGCAAGGTCGGCCGTCACGTGTAGCCAGTCGCGGCTGGACTCGATCACCACCACCTCGAACCCGCGGGCGATCAACCCAAGCTTCGCGGACTTGGCGTCAGGCGATACGTAAATCGTCGCCTCGCGAATCAAGGCCCCACGCTCAAAAGTAGCGCCCGAAGCGAATGAACCCAGCAGCAGAAAAGACAAGAAGAGAGAAAATAGGACTTGATGCATGATTCGATGATGGCCGAAGAAGGGTGCGGGACGCAAGGTGGAGATCGTGTGGCAACGGAGCTTGCTCCGTTGGAGAGCTGAGAGATCCCGCTGGGGGCGCGGGCGTCCTCGCCCATGCAGTCCCTAGCCGCAAATCTCCGCTTTTAACGCAGGATCGATATTTCCGCCGCTGACCACGGCCACATTGCGGATGGTTTGAGGCAGCTCATTGCGATGAAACAGGAACGCCGCGACGGCGACTGCGCCGCTCGGCTCGGCCGCTAGCTTTGGGTTTACGGACAATCTGCGCACCGCTTCGCGAATTTCGTCCTCGGTCACGGTCACGATATCATCCACGAAGCGTTGAATGTGAGCGAAGGTGATGTCTCCCAGGCTCTGAGTGCGCAGGCCATCGGCCAAGGTTCGAGTGATCTGCTCCGCTGTCCACCGGACCAGATGCCCCGTGCGAAAACTATCCCGCGCGTCAGCGGCAAACTCGGGCTCGACACCGATCACGCTCACCTTGTGCTGCGCGCCCAGCTTCAGCGCAGCGGCCACCCCGCTGATCATGCCGCCGCCGCCAACCGGGACAAGGACGGTCTCCACATCGGGGAGGTCTTCCAGAATTTCCAGCCCCATCGTGCCTTGCCCCGCGATGATGAATTCGTCGTTGTAAGGCGGCACCATCGCATAGCCGTGTGCCGCAGCCAGTTCTTCCGCTTTGATCTGACGCTCTTCGCTTCCGGGACCAACCGTTACAATCTCCGCTCCCAGTGCCGCAGTGCCTTCGCGTTTGATCTTCGGCGCGTTGCTGGGCATCACAATCACGGCTTTGAGGCCAAGCGCGCGGGCTGCATAGGCCACGCCTTGTGCATGATTGCCACTGGAATAGGAAATAACGCCCCGGCGGCGTTCTGCTTCTGGGAGTGCTGCGATCTTGTTATATGCGCCACGCAGCTTAAAAGCACCAATCGGCTGCAAATTCTCCGGCTTAGCCCAAAGTTGCCATATTTCCGGCTGCGCCGCTTGCTTCATTTCATGAACGGGAACACTCAACAGCGGCGTGCGAACCGCCACGTCTCGTATACGCGATTGAGCCGCGCGAATATCGTCCAGGGTAACGATGGGAACCTCTCCCTAGATTTCCAGGATCACCGGCATAATCAAAGGTCGCCGCTGCGTCTGCTTGGAAATATATCGTTTCAAGTCCGCACGAATCTTTTCTTTGATCACGCCGTAATCCGTCTTCTCTTCCGAACTCGATTGCTCCAGTGTCTGCATCACGATCTCGCGCGCCTCATCGACAAACTCTTCGTGATCCGGAGCGAATCCGCGAGTCACAATTTCGGGCGTCGATTCCACCCGCCCCGTCAGCTTGTTAATGGCAATGATAGGCAGCACGATCCCGTCTTCGCTAATGTGGCGACGGTCTTTAATAATCAGATCTTCCACAACATCGGTGCGCGATCCGGAATCAATACACACACGTCCAACGTTCACTTTGCCCGCTTTGCGGGCGCCGAGTTCGTCGAACTCCAGCACGTCGCCGCTTTCAATCAGCATTACGTTGCCAACCGCCGGACGCATCGTGGCCGCCATCTCCGCGTGCAATTTGAGCTGACGGTATTCGCCATGCACAGGGATAAAGTATTTCGGCTTCACCAGATTGATCAGCAGTTTCAGTTCTTCCTGGCTGGCGTGGCCGCTGACGTGAATCGGCGGTGAAGAACCGTCGTCGTAAATTACGTGCGCCTGACGCCGGAATAGATGGTCCACCACGCGATAGATAGCCTTCTCGTTGCCCGGAATGATGCGCGACGACAGCACAACCGTGTCGCCTTTTTCGATCTTGGCGTGCTTGTGATTGTCGACAGCCGCGCGCGACAACCCCGACATAGGTTCGCCTTGCGTTCCACTAATCAGCACACAAACTTTTTCGGGCGGCGTGCTCTTGATGTCACCTGGATTCAGCAACATGCCTTCCGGAATCTCGATGTAGCCCAGGTCTTCCGCAATTTCCGCCGACGTATTCATCGACCGCCCAATGAAGGCAATCTTGCGATCATAGGCATAGGCCATGTCGATGGTCAGCTTGATGCGATGGATCGACGACGAGAAACAGGAAATGAACAGCCGCCGTTCTGTAGTGGCGAAGACTTCATCAAATTTTTGACGCACTGCGCGTTCGCTCGGCGTATAGCCCTTGCGCTCGACGTTCGTAGAATCCTGCAGCAACGCCAGCACACCTTGCTTGCCGTATTCCGCAAACGTGTGCAAATCAAAAAGATGATTGTCCGTCGGAGTCGGATCGATTTTGAAGTCGCCGGTATGAATGATCACGCCCAGCGGCGTATGAATCGCCAGCGCCACGCAATCGACCAAACTGTGCGTCACTCGAATCGGGTTTATCGTGAAAACGCCAACCTTTACGCGCTTTCCGGGTTCAATCTCGATCAGATCGGCATCACGCAGCAACTCGTGCTCTTCCAGCTTTTCCTCGACGTAGGCCAGCGTAAACTCCGTTCCATAAACAGGAACGTTGAGCTCCGAAAGAATCCACGGCAATCCGCCAATGTGATCTTCGTGGCCATGCGTCAGGAAGATGCCGCGCACGTGCTTGCGGTTCTCCATCAGGTAGGAAATATCGGGGACGACAATATCGACGCCGAGCAGTTCGGCCTCGGGGAACATGAGGCCAGCATCAATGACAATAATGTCGTCGCCATAGCGGACGGCCATGCAGTTCATGCCGAACTCGCCAAGCCCGCCTAGAGGTATGAGTTGAAGTTTTGCGGTAGACATTCGAAGCTTCGATGCTAGCACAAGCGTGCATTGAACCCCACTTCTCAGTTCCGCATCCAATGTTGTAGGGTTGATCTATACCCTAGGTTGGTAGCTGCTGGGTTTCGACGCTACAAGGAGAGGCGATGGCGGATCAAGTCCGACGTTCCTGGCTGGCACTCAAACTGGAGAGCGCAATCCAGAAGGGATTTCTTCGCGCCTACCATAGCGTGCGCGTCGACCCGGCACGTTTTCTCGCGCATCTGCGCTCCGCACACAATCTGCCCGTGCAAGGCTATGCGGATATGTTCCGGCTAGACTTGTGGCAGCTCGACCGCGTAGCCGAAGAAACCATTCGCAGTGGAATGAAGCTGGCCGCGCTCGAAGGTGCGGGCTTCGGCCTGGGCGGGGCACTGACCCTACTGCCGGATATGAGCATCATGGCCGCCATCACGCTGCGCACGATCCAAAAACTTAGTCTAGTCTACGGTTTCGAATTCAACAGCGATCGTGAAATGACGGAGCTCTGGGTGGCCACCGCAACCGCCGCCGGAGTCGATATCAGTCGCGAGCTAATTGAAAAAGAAGTGGTCAGCCGTTTCGTGCCGCGCGTAATCCAGCGTATCGCGGTCAAGGCCAGCGCGGAAGTCGTCGAGAAGTGGGCTGGTCGCCTAATTCCGTTGGTAAGTTCCGTAATCGGAGCGGGCCTGAATTACTACTTCATCCGAGCCTGGGGGCGACGCGCCAAAACATATTTTCGCTTTAAGCATTTGGAGATGCGGCAACGGAACGCCACCCCGCCTCCAACGGTTTCCGGGGATGTTCAGCCCGCGATCAACGGAGTCATCGCCTTGTCACCATCCACTGCTGGAACATTGCGTCCTTGAAACAGATCGAACCTTGCGACACACTCTTAAACCTGAAGGACTCTCGCACCTCATGCAGAAATTTGAATGCAGTGCCATCTTGTTTGATCTCGACGGAGTGCTGGTAGACTCGACCGCGGCCGTGGGCCGTGCCTGGCATCGCTGGGCCTTGAAACACGGCCTCGAACCAGGCGCAGTCATTCACGCTGCCCACGGACGACGCACAATTGAGACCATGCGCGCCCTCGCTCCGCACCTCGACAGCGACGGTGAGGCCCGAATCATGGAGAACGAGGAAGCCCGCGACATGGAAGGGGTCACGACAATTCCAGGAGCGGATCCGCTGCTACGCAGTTTGCCCGCTGGCCAGTGGGCCATCGTCACCTCCGGCACCCGCACCATGGCAACGGCACGCCTGCGAGACACTGGCCACCTCGTTCCACCAGTCCTGGTAACCGCCGACGATGTAGTCGACGGCAAGCCCCATCCCGAACCTTACCTGAAAGGCGCTGCGGGCCTCGGCATTGATCCTGAGCTGTGCCTGGTCTTCGAAGATGCGCCGGCTGGTATCCGCGCTGCTCACGCCGCTGGAATGCGCGTCATCGCTTTGACAACAACCTTCCCTCGCGAGGAACTTCGTGAAGCCGAAGCCATCGTCACGAACTTCCACGACGTTCGCGCCGAACGCAACGCGAACGGAGCGTTAGAGATTTTTGTAACCTAGACCGGTGCGGGCGAACGCGAGAAGTGCCGGTATTTCGGCACCTCTCGAAATCGTCGGGGCCAGATTTACAAACGCTCTAGGCGCTCACAGAAACGCGCTGAGCAGCGAGGAGATATCTGGCTGGGCAGACCACTCCACTATTCTGCACAAACTGCTGGAGGACCCCCTGCAGCGCGCTGTAACCCTGTTGTGTTGCTGTGAGGCCTCCAGTTTTAGCTGCCGGGTCTAAATGGTCAATGACTGCCCCTGCAACGCCGCCGTGGTGGTGATGATGCTGGGCCGAAGCTCCCTGCGTCTCACTTTGAGCATCTGTCTGGAGTTTGGTGAAATCCTGCTGCGCCGCAGAAAGGTTCCCGGCTTTCAAGTCTTTCCCAAGTTGCAGGAGATCGGCCGCGAACGGACTGGCGCTCGGCGCCGTCGCGGAAGCGGCAGTTGGAGTTGAAGAAGAAGCCGTCGGACTCGACGCCCCTCCTGGCAACACATTCTCTAAACCGGCCGTCTTGTCGAATCGTCCTCCACATCCAGAGAATCAAACCGTGCAGGAGAACGATTTGAAATGAAAGCTCTTTTTGATTCTTACCAACTTGGTCCAATCACGCTGAAAAACCGCATTGTTATGGCCCCCCTCACGCGCTCGCGGGCAGGCAAGGGAGAAGTTCCGCGCGAACTGAACGCCGAATACTATAAGCAGCGCGCCGGAGCGGGTCTCATCATCACCGAAGCCACGCAGGTCTCGCAACAGGGCCAAGGCTACCTCTGGACACCCGGAATCTTCACTCAGGAACAGGTAGAAGGATGGAAGAAAGTCACTGCTGCGGTCCACAGTCGCGGCGGCGAGATCTTCCTCCAGATGTGGCACGTGGGTCGCATCTCGCACACGCGGTTACAGCCAAATGGGGCCTCTCCCATCAGTTCGACCGACAAAGCCGCGGCCAACTCGTTTTCGTTCACCTATGACGAAGCGGGCAAGCCAGCCCAGCTCCCCACCAGCAAGCCGCATAACGCAACTTTGGCCGAACTGAAGCAAGTGATCGCCGACTACGA
This sequence comes from Acidobacteriaceae bacterium, assembly GCA_025352065.1. Taxonomy (GTDB): domain Bacteria; phylum Acidobacteriota; class Terriglobia; order Terriglobales; family Acidobacteriaceae; genus JANXUC01. The sequence continues at coordinate 13,663 of JANXUC010000151.1, forward strand.
GCGCGGTGCTCATAACGTTGAAAAGGCAGGATTTAACGGCGCAGAAATTCACGGAGCGAATGGATACTTGTTCGATCAATTTATGAATTCGGTTGTGAATGAACGCAACGATGAATACGGCAATCAAGCGAAGGAAACTCGCACGCGACTCATTCTGGAAGCTTTCGAAGCAGTGGCAGGCGTGCTGGGTAGCGCTCACGTGGGAGTACGCATTGCCCCGTACGGCAGCTTCAGCGGCATGGCTCCCGACCCCAAAGTAGAAGAAACCTTCCTCTACCTGGCGCAGCAACTCACACAGCGCGGAGCCGCCTATGTCCACCTTGTGCGCGGAAGCCAGATGGATCCCGAGCCTGTGGTTCCGACGGAATTTTTTGCCAAGTTCCGCAAAGCGTTTGAAGGCTCGATCATCGTCACTGGCGGTCTAACGAAGCGAATTGCGGAGCAGTTGCTGGCTGACAATATCGCGGACCTGTTCGGGTTCGGCTCCCTTTACATTTCGAATCCGGACCTGGTGGAGCGTTTCAAGAACAATTGGCCGCTCACGCCGCCGGACCAGACAACGTTTTATGGCGGCGACGCTCACGGCTACACGGACTACCCGGCTTACCAACCGGACTTGGTGACGACGTAACTGAGCCAGTTGACGCTCCGCCAGCGGATGCATTGACGCTGGCGGTAGAATTGAGCAGCCAATCCGCCAGCATCGCCTTCTCACTTGGGCGGACTTTAGTTCGCGGGCATCTTCAGACCTAGCGCCCCCACGGTCACTGGGTCCGGAGTCGGCACGCCGCTGGTCTTCGTGACGACCCCAAACGACCCTGCGTAATCCCACATAGTCCATCCAATTCCGTGACGTTCCAGAGTTGTGCGCACGTCGGTGATCCAACGCGCGCGATCGTCTGGGGTTGAATATTTTCTATAGACGCCGAACTCATTGCAGGTTACTGCCAGATGGCGACGGGCGGCCCACTCTACTACCTGATTCACTTCCGCTTCAATGCGCCCAGCGTCCCAATGATCGCGGCCGTAGCGCGTGACCCAGAGTTTCCCTAATTCATCTGGAACCTCGGCTGCAACCTTATTGGCTGATTCTGGCGTCGAAGGATAGGGCAGGCCTTTGATCCATATCCAGTACGGCGATCCCCACGTTGCTCCCTGATGCGTAAACGTGTGCGGCTCGTAAAAATGGAAGTTGTAGATCACGTTGCCATCGGGCAGCGGCTCCATGAAGATGAGTTCGTCATCGGCGGACCACCGAGCTCCTGCCGCAATAATCGTATGTTGCGGCGCGCTCTCGCGAATCGCCGCCGCCAGCTTCGCCTGAATGCCCAACCAGCGGTAACGGTCGCTGGCTTCCGGCTCGTTCAATATTTCAAAGAACACGCGCTCTTGATCCCAGATTGAATAATGCTTGGCCAGCGTGCGCCAGAAATTCGTAAACTCCTCGACAAAGCCGTCGTCGCGCAGACGAGCTTTGAAGTCGCCCTCGGGATGGATATCGATTATTACCGACAGCCCATGATCGAGAATCATCTTCACCGCCGCATCCAACGAGGCAAAATATTCCTCGCGCGAACCCCAGCCCGGGAAAATTGGCTGCGGATTCACGCTGAGTCGAATGTGATCGAATCCCAACGACGCGATGAGCGCGACGTCCTGAGCAGTGGTGTGTGTGGAGTAGTGTTCCTTGTTGTAGGTCGCTGGCGGCACGACTTGCGCAAACCATTCGCTGGCGTTGATGCCGCGGCGCAAATGCGCGAGTCGCGAGGCTGGAACCGGAGACAAGGACTGTGCGCTGGGGTGGCTTCGCGATTGCGTCTGCGCTCCAGCGCAGATCAACAGAGATAGTTGGAGCAGCAGGACAATGCGGTTTCGCATAACCGCTAGAGACTAACAGAAGACGGCAAGGATGTTCCCTACGCTTGTTTCATTCCCCGCAGGGCCAGCGCGCCTAGCCCGACAACCGCCAAAATCATCGCCAGCCAGAGTACAGCTTTGTGGCGCTCGGACCAGGGACGATCATCCTGGCGCCCGGTGAAGGCAGCGTTGGCTTCGGGCTGGCCGAGTTGCGCTTGAGCAGCCGCGTTGTCGTCGTTAAAGAATTTTGCATAGTCGTATGCGGGGGCTCCGAGCTTTTCGTCGCCGTAGTAGAGACGTAGGCGGGTCTTCCCTTTCGGCTCGAAAAACACGCGCTGCTCGACGGCTTGGGGCTGAACGCGCTCAATGGCGAGCGGCGGATCGTCGCCGTTGGAAATCGTCACGCTGAAGTGCTCGGCGCGAGGCCTCCGCATGGACAGAAAAAGTTGCTCGTTGTTCACCACTGTCCCGCCGCGCTTGATTTGTACACGACTAATATCGCCGGAAGCTACGTCGAACGTGGTGCTCTCTTGTGAGCCCTGAGTTGATTCCGGTACTTCAACCGAGCGGCGAAAATTGATCTGCCCCGGCGCGACCTGAAACAGAATGCGATCAACGCGGACATTGGCGGGAATCTCGCATTCGATGACCGTGCCCGGCTTGGAGGCCCGCTTGTCTTTATCTTTAGGCTGAACTTGCTTCGGCTGGCCGCAGGAACCCACCTCAGTCCAGTGCGATTTCTTGTCTTCCAAGCTATAGACGGAAGCCGATTGCACTTGCTTCGGAGAAATCCCAGGCGTCAGGCTCACGTGGATGTAACGAAAACTCGCCATCGGAAGTTTTAGCGTGCTGTGCCCTCCCAAATTCTCGCGGGAGAAATCGTAAAGCGTCGACGATCCCAAATCGACACCGCGATTCCCCGCTGCTAGAGCGTCTTTGCCGGTGGCTCGCGCAGTGACTAGAAAATCTTTGGCGTCCAGAGTCAGGCGAATGTGGTTGTACTGCGTGATGGATTCCAGATCGAGATCAAACTCACTACGCCCCGCAACCACGCCAAGATTCAGAATCTTCGCTTCATGCTCGGCAGTTTGAAGACCGCCCAGCTGCTCGCTCAGCGCGTAAGGAACCTGCGTGTCGCCGTCGAAGATTCTCAGATCGGAAAGATCGGGCCGGGCATACTGCAACATTTCCTGATCGACGATGAAGTAATTTGCCTGCTGTGGCGACGCGATAGAAATGTCCCGCGCGCGGGAAAAGTACGAGACGCCAGGATCCGTCGCCAGCAAAATCAACGCGAGAGCTGCGAAACGCAACGTCATATGGAACTCGGAGGAGCATTCGCCGCAGATTTATTGGAGAGCTTCAGCCAGTCGCGCTGATAGACAAACGAGATACCCAGCAATAGCGCTCCCAGCACCATGAAGCAGACGATGCGATAGATGCGATCCAGCGAAGACGTATCGTAAATAAACACTTTAGAAATCGTTACGGCGATCAGGATCAACGCCTGCCAGCGAATGAACGCGGAGCGCTTCACAAAGCCAATCACCATGAGCATTGCGCCATAAGCCATGCCCAACGCAGAGTAGGTAAAGTTGCGCGCAATTCCGATATCCTGCCAGGCCTGCCAACCGCTAGGGCGAGCCGTGTTCTGTGCCGCCATCTGAGCGCTATAGAAATCACTGATCTCCAAACTCAGTGCCCACAAAGCCAGCGCATTCAAAGCCACGCTGCCGATTGCTGCGGCTTGCATTCCAGCTTCGCCTCCTCGACGCTGCCCCTGCCAGACGACAAAGCCGAGCACCGCAATCGCAACTACATACGTCGCCATGCGCGCGTTGAAGATGACCTGCGTTGTATCAAAATTATCGAACGTCAACAGGCGCGCCACTCCCAATGCCAAGGCAGCTAGAGCAAATCCGTTCAATAAATCCGCCTTGATTCGCTCCGCCACCCACAGCAAAACACCCGCCTCCATGAACCATCCCATTGTGATCCAATGCGAATTCAGATAAATCGGAATCGCAATGGAGATAAATCCGATGGCAAGCGCCAGATGCAGCAGATGCAGCGTTTGCGCGGCCTGCGGTTCTTGATAGCGTTCACGCGTTAGCCGACTCAGGAAAATGTAAAATCCTGCAAGAACCAGGGCAACCCAGGCGCTGCTGGTCTTGTCGATCTCCTGCAGCATCACGTACATCTGGAAGAAGTAGACGCCCGCATTCACGAACCCCAGGAACATCGGCAACGGCGCCGAGGTGCCGGGACGTCCGCGAGGAATCTTCGCGATGATGGGCGCTATGGCAAAAATCAGGAAGAACAGCGTTGCAAAGACTGCGGTGAGCGTGAACTCCGAACGCCGATAGTATTGCGCGTCCCAGGCAGCGTACAGCAACAGAGTGCCGCAAAAGCTCATCAGCAGCAAACGACGCCACGGACGAAAGATCACCAGCGCGAGTGCTCCGAAATCCAGCAATGCGACGTAGGAAAAAAGTTCGAGCTCGCGATTCTGCCCCGTTGAGAGCAACAGAGGCGTCGCAAAGCCGCCCGTCATAGCGAAGACAGCCAAAATTTCCGCATCCTGCGACCACGCCATCACGGCTGTGGCTGCGGTCACTACAAACATCGCGAAAAACGCGACGCCGGACGGGATCAGCGCGTAAACCTGAAACGCCGCCCACAGCGATAGATATAGGATTCCGATACCGACGGCCTTCAGTGAATACGAGAAGGCCTTGTAGTCGCTACCGCGGAACCATTCGCTCCAGACAATGATCGCAATGCCGGCAAGCAATCCAATCGCAACACGTCCCGACGGACCAATCCAATTGTTATCGAAAGCATATTTCAGGAAATACGACGCGCCGATCAGCAACGCGGCGATGCCGATTCGATTCAGCCAGTGCGAGCCGATCTGGGATTCCAGATCGCGCTGCGGAGGCCGGGGAGAAATGGGTGGTGGAGCCGCTGTTTTCGGCGCAGAGCTTCCGATTGCGAGCGCCGATGCGGCGGAAGCTTCGGTCAACGGCGCACTGCCGGACAAAGGCGTCGCTCGCCCCGGCAGCGGAGAACTATCTTCCCCTTGCGCCTGTCCCGCCGCCTGCTCCAGATGGTAGACACGCTCGGTCAGGCCGCGAACGGCGTTCCGCAATAATTGCAGTTCACGAAGAAGCTCTTCGTCGGATGGATTCATTGGCCGTCAGTTCGAACGCCGTTTCCTGCGACCGTCGAATCTTACTGCATTCTCTGGCAAACTGGACAGTGTTTTTACTCGCAGTTCTCCGAGGAGGTAACTTGAAATTTCACACCGAGTACCTGACTTTCCATACCAAGAAGCATCGTGAGTACGTCCACATCACACCGCAAGCGGAGGCCGCTCTCAAAGCCAGCGGCGTGACGGAGGGCATGATCCTGGTTTCCGCCATGCACATTACCGCTGGCATCTACGTCAATGACCACGAAAGTGGGCTCATCGAAGACATCGACGAGTGGCTGGAGATGCTAGCGCCTTTCCGCAAGGAATACCAACATCACGACACCGGCGAGGACAACGGCGATTCGCATTTGAAAGCGCTGCTGATTCACCACCAGGTGATCGTCCCCATCACCAAAGGAAGGCTCGATCTCGGGCGCTGGCAACGCATCTTCTACGCCGAGTTTGATGGCCAGCGAGACAAGCGGGTCATTCTGAAAGTCATGGGAGAGTAAGCCGAAGCCGGTTGCGTTGAGTCTAAGACGTTGCGAGAAGCGGGCGGGATTGCGTAAGATCGGCTGACCGTCGTTGTCATTCTCAGTTTATGGTTTCTAGTTGGGTCAAGGATTAAAGATCCCACAGGAACACAAAGGAGCCTCCATGCCGGAAGAACTGAACGAAATGCATGAACATGCGGAACACGCCAAGCACGATCCGAGTCTTGCACCCGTCACGCTGACCATGGCCGTCTTGGCCGTACTGGTAGCCGTCGCATCGCTCATGGGACACCGTTCGCACACGGAAGAAGTTCTCAAGCAGGCCCAGGCTTCCGATCAGTGGTCTTACTACCAGGCCAAGAATATTCGGCGGCACGCGGATGATGTTCTGACATCCCTTCTTGCGGTTGTACCTCTCAAGGAAGCGGAAGCGTCCGAGCAGGTCAAGGAAAAGTACGCCGCCGAAAGCGAGCGCTACCGCGAAGAGATCAAGGAAATCGAAACTAAGGCGAAGGAGTTGGAAGGTGAGCGTGACGCCGAACAGAAGAAAGCCAATCGTTTCGATCTCGGCGAAGTGCTCTTGGAGATCGCGCTGGTCGTAACGTCGATTACCCTGCTAACCGGCAACAAGGCATTTTGGTATTTGGGATTACTCTCCGCCTCGAGCGGAATCGTAGCGGCCGCCAGTGGATTCTTGCTGCACTAGGTTTTTCGGACAAAAATCCCCTACTGCCGGAGGCCCAAGCCAGGACGCTTGGGCCTCCGGCAAATGGACAGAGCTCCGCCAGCTATCCTTTCGGATTTTAGCTGCGTTGAGGCGAACCTCAGGGTCGCCGGGCGCGAGTTGCAGAGCGTGTTGTAAATAACTGTTTGCCTCTTGTCGATCCGAAAGCATGGCATGGTACAAAGCTAAGCTCGATAGTACGGAGCCCTCCCGCGAATTAACTTGGAGAGACTTTTCCGCTCGCGAAATAGCTTGCCTGTAAAGCTCTTTAGCCTGCTCTCTGTTCCCTGGCGTCCAGTAGTAAGCTTCGGCGAGATTCCCCGGAAGCGAGTAATTATCGGACGCTTCTCCGCCCACTTCCATCGCGAGTTTGTATTGGTGTGCCGCTTCGGCGAAGTTGCCTTGGTAGAAAAAGACGGTGGCCAGATTGCCGAAGGCGTCGGCACCCGGGTTGATATCAACGGATCGTCGAAACTGAGGTATTGCTTCGCCGTAACGCCCCTGCTTCAGGTAGACGGCGCCTAGATTGTTGTAGCCTTGACAGCTATCCGCGGTCAGGGCGATCCACTCCGAAAAGATGCGCGCAGCGTCGTCATAGCGGGCATGGCGAAAGTAGTAACTTCTCAGCCACGCGCAGCTGGCCCAGTATTGTGGACGCAGGTTGATCGCCTTCTGATAAGTCTTTTCGGCATCCTCGGGGCGGTTCAGCTTTTCGTAAGCTGTTGCCAATCCACGCAATGCATCGTCATTCGTAGCATTCAGCGACAACGCCCGTTGGAATTCCTACACCGCATTCTCGTATCGGCCCGTGCCGTTCCAGACTGGCTAACTTCAGGTTGTCCTGCAGATAGCCTCGCCCACGCAGATAGTCGTCGTAGGCTGCGGGTTCGGCCGTTACGGAAGCGCGGAGGGCTTCCCGATCCTCGGGCTTGAGCTCCATACCGAGAACGCTCATCACGCTTTCCACCAGACGATCTTCTAGCTGCAACGCGCCGCTGCTTTCGTCGACTGTGACAGAATCCGCGCGCACCTGATGTCGCGTAGCCGTGTCCACCAGGCTGTAGCTGACGCGGATCCTGTGCTCGGACTGTGAAAGGCTTCCCTCCAGCGCTAGATTGGCTCCGAATACTCTCCGTGCCTGCTCGGCATCGGCGACGGATGCGACACGAATCTCGCGCGGCGAAGCTACCTCGACCGGATAGGTCGCGGTCAATTTAACCTGTTCGGGAACATCCAGCAATGGCTCCCCTGTACTGGAACAACTGCCAAGTGACTAGTTTCCAGGGGCTTTTGGAGCTATCCGAAAGATGGAACAATTCGGCCCGGCGGTATTTGGAGGAGCAAGTGTGACCGCAGAGAGCGACTGGCACTTTCGTTCCATCTTCCACTACGCGAATTTAGGCTACCATTCCCGCTCCGGTTCACATGGCACATATCGCGCTCACCGTCGAATACAGCAATTACTGTATTGACAATGCGAATAAACTTGTTGCGACGGCGCAAGAGCGTGTATGCTTTTGGAACTGGCGTGGATTTCGCCACACCAGCGCTTCATTGGGCCCTCAAAGAAATCAAGAAATGAGGCAGTCAATGTCCACTTCGCCGATGAATTCTCTGGCCCCAGGAACAACCGGACACGACAACCAACACCTACAAAGACTGCGGTTGCTCCCCGAGCTGAATCGATTTTTCCTAACTCACGCCGACATTCAAGACGCCTTCCCCGGCATTTGCCGGAGGCTGCAACGCGCCGTCCCTCACCTCTACGCTGGACTGGCTCTGTACGAGCCGGGCCTCGGGCATCTCCGGCTCCATGCCCAAAATTCGGCAAGCGGGGATACGGCCTTGCCTGCGAACTTCATTCTTCCTTTGGAAGGGACTCCGGCTGGCGAAGCTTTCCGGATGCGCCGACCGGTACTAGTCGACGATTTGCGGGCTCCTCAATTCGCTTCTGAAGCAAGCAAAGAACTTGTCCGTTTGGGTCAGCGGTCCGGATGCTGGGTTCCGCTGCAGACGGCTAACAGCGTAATGGGTACTCTTTGGATCAGCAGTGGACGGCCGGGCGCTTTTCGCTCCGACGACGCGTTGCTGCTCAACGAAGCGTCGGGCCAGATTTCTCTTGCCCTCGCGAACCAACTGGCATTGCAGCAGTTACAACAACTCAAACACAAACTCGCCGAACAGCTTGGGGACACGGAACTTGACTTCAAGAAACTTTCCGCCAGCGCAAGCGTGGGAATCGTTCATTGGGGCGCCGATGGCCGCCTCTCCGATGCCAATGACGCCTTTTTGCGCATGATCGGCCGCACCCGCGCAGAAATGGAACAAGGCATCCGTTGTTCGGATGTAACGCCACCGGAATATACGGTTTTGGCCGAGCAGGCTCAGATCGAACTGCTGGCACAAGGACACTGCAGGCCCTTCGAAAAAGAATATCAACTGCGCGACGGCACTCGCGTGCCCGTGCTGGTGAGTGCTTCGCTTCTAGGCAATGAGCATCCACCATGGGTAGCAATCGTTGTCGACCTGCGAGAGCGGCGGCGCCTCGCGCCAGCCGCAGGGACCGCAACCAGCGGCATGCATACCGGCGCACATCAGCGCACCGAGGACTTGGTAGCCAACAGCCCTGCCATGCAGAAAATCGTGGACGACCTCCAGAAGGTCGCACCCACCGAGACGACGATGCTTTTGCTGGGCGAAACCGGAACTGGCAAGGAGATGATTGCACGGGCAATTTGCCGAATGAGTCCACGGGCACGCCACCCGTTTATCAAGATGAATTGCGCCGCCATACCAGCTGGACTGCTCGAGAGTGAGCTTTTCGGCCACGAAAAAGGCGCTTTCACCGGAGCCCACGCTCGCAAGATTGGACGGCTTGAGCTAGCTCACCAGGGAACCTTGTTTTTGGACGAAATCGGCGATGTCCCACTCGAACTCCAGCCTAAGCTTCTGCGAGTGCTGCAGGAGCGCGAGTTCGAGCGACCAGGAGGCACCCAGACCATCAAGGTAGATGCGCGCCTGATCGCGGCCACCAATCGCGATCTAACGGAAATGGTAAGCACTGGTCAGTTTCGGCGAGATCTGTTCTATCGTCTCAACGTCTTCCCCATCCACGTTCCGGCTCTGCGGGACCGGAGGGAAAGCATTCCGTTGCTGGCTCAACACTTTGTGCAGCGATTTGCGCAACGGATGAACCGGCCTCCGCTGTCGATTTCGCCTGAATTAATCGCCGCGTTGGAGCAGTGGCATTGGCCAGGAAATATTCGGGAGCTGGAAAACTTGATCGAGCGCGGCGGCATCCTCTCCACTGGCCCCGAACTGCAGGTCGACATGGATGAGATTCAGGTTACCCCACGGCACTCAGCATCCGGCCAGACCCTGTATGACGTTGAGCGGGTGCATATCCAACGCGTTCTCCGGGACACCAACGGAGTCGTCGGAGGCAAGCACGGAGCGGCCTCGCGCCTCGGACTGAAGCGCACGACGCTCCAGTACAAGATGAAGAAGCTGGAGATTGCTCGCCGACAGTAAGGCTCGAATCCCTTGCCAGCAGCTCGGCAGAGGTGACGGCGGACCGTCACCTCTGCCACCGATCCTCGCGGTGACTTTCACTGCTGGCTTCGCGCTAACTCCCATCGCGTTAACACTGGGGGGCTATACAGGCCTTCCTGCAGCGGTTTGGGCGTGCGTTTGCTCCTCAGGATTGCGCTGGCTGTGCTGATCTCACTGCCGGCAGGGCCAGCCTTCCCCCTTGACGATCAGGCCCGGCCTCCCCCAGCCGTGACTTGAACTGAGTGTGCCCGGCTTCCAGCCTCCGGGCACACCGATCTTGGGTATGCGCCGCTAATTCCGGCTGGAGACAGGCCTAGCTGACAATGGACGAGTACGCAAGACACCGGAGGCTTTCGTGAACCACAAACTTGGCTGCGCGGTGTGTGGCCGCTCTGTAGAGGCGAACACCGCCGCCTTCCTGCTCTCCGTCGCGCCCTATACGCACTGGCTTCGAGTTCAGCGCTGGGACAAGAACCTAGCTCAAGCTGCGGGGACCCGCAGTGCCTGCCATTCGGCACATGCGGTTGAGATCGCCGCCCTGTGGATGGCCACCGGCAGCTTGCGAATGACCTTCGCTCAGTCCACGCCCGTCGTATCGCTGCAGCCCATCACGAGCCGACTTCCAGTCCGCGAGCCCCCACCGCACTTCACGCGGGGCGGCACAGGCAATCTCGTGGGCGAACTTGCAATCGACCCTTCAGCTCTGCAAGGAACTTCCCGCGCCAACATTGAATTGCAGGTAAGTCTCCTAGACGCGCTATCGGAAGCGATGAGTGGCGGCGAGCGTAAGCTTCCCTCTCGGCCATTCACCGAAGGTCCAAGAGACTCGAAAGGCATGGACAGCATAAGATGTTCCAGTCACAAGCTATGCGGAGTGGCAGGAAGCTAGCCCCCTCTGGACTTCCGCCACTCTTTCCAGTCGCTGGAAATGGCCTTGGCCATCTGGCGGGCAGCTTTCAGAAGCCAACCGGCATCGCGTTTCTTGAGATCGGCGAGGAGGCGAGCGCGGGCGCTCGGGGTCCCCAGATGAACGTTGGCGGTCTCCCAGCCCATGCTGTAAAGCAGGCGCATCTCATCCCGCTTCACTGGCAGAGAGCTTAGCTCGATACGCGAGCAGTCCGGAGAAAGGCGGCGGACTATCCACTGCCCTTCCATGTGGACGAAAGGATCAACGCAGCGGACAGCGCGGTCCAGCATGCGCTGGTACAGGATGGCGGCGCCCCCGTTGGCCTGCCCCGCCCAGACTGCGGCGGACGGCACCAGAGGCTTAGCCTCGCGGACGATGCGGCCGCCGCGCCAGACCCCCAAGGCCACGTAGCGTTGCCGTCCCAGACTCCCGAGTCCCGCGACGCGATGCGCGAACACAAGCGGTATTTTGGGATCTTGCAGCAGTGGCAGCAACGCACGCCTGACTTCCACCGGTACTTTGGTTAACTTCTTTAGGACATCCATCTTCCGCCAGAACAGCGCTGGAGCGCGCATGCCACCTTGCGCCATTTCCCACAAGCGCTTGTTCTTTTCGCCCAGTAGGAATGGCTTGCGAGGAACACCGCGGATCAAGCGCCAGCTTTTCTTCTTCCACCGCAATGAGTGCGCTTGTTGCGAGCCGGACCAAATCGTTGGCGTAGGGCATGGAAGCAGCTTCATCGAAATCATTGATGCCCCAGACCAGGCGTCCTTCAATGTCGCGCCAGGTACCAAAATTTTCGACGTGAAGGTCGCCGACGACCAGAACGCGCGGCGCACGCGTCCAATCTCGACAAATCTCCGGCCAGATCTGTACCCAGCGGTAGAACGTTGCCCGCATAAACGAAAACTGGCTTTCCGTCATTGCAGAATGCTTACGACGCAGTTCGGCGGGAATTAACGGCGTGTGCTGATTCAACCATCGTTCGTAAGCATGAGTGGATTCGACAATATTCATAGCGAACAAGTAACCAGTATCTATCGAGTCAGCTCTGGCAATCCGGACGATTTCAGCTGACGATTCGCTGTCTCCAAATCGACTTTTTGAAGTTTGTTCCAATTTTCCAAAAGTCTACCAAGCAGATCAATTTGCTGTTTGGTCTCTCTATCCTGCTCCGCTGTCGGAGCGGCATCCGCGCTGTTCACCGCAACATAGATCAGCGCTAAGTCGGCATTGAAGTCAGCCAAGCCTTTTTGTTTGGGCGTGCTGGAATCATTCCCTGCTTCCAGAATCGCGGCTTTCTTTTCGATTTCTGTCAGAGCGCTCAACAGCTCCGGCGCGAGAGCCTGCCCCTTGCGATCTTGCAGGGCCTTACGCAGCTTCGTGATCGAGCCTAACGCGGCGAAATCACGGTCCAGTGCGCTTGAAATTCTTTTCGCCAATTCAAACTGTTGCGCCAAGTCTGCTGCCGAAGCACTCACGCGAGGATCCATCCGCAGGGTAAGCGGCTGCGTGTAGCTCTTACCGCCCGTGGTCAACTTTACGGAATATTGCCCCGGCAACGCCAACGGCCCAAGCGGCTCCATGGGAGTGTCGCGAACGATTGCCGAAATTGGAAAATCTCGATCCGTGACTGCAGGAGTACCGTAGTGTAAATCCCAGACGAAGCGATGCATGCCCGCAGATGCAGAGGGCAACTGTGCAGGGCGAATCCAGTAGGTGGGAACGTTGATGGAATCGGGATTGACCCCATCGGGCTTGTCACTGCTGGAGAACCGTCGTACAAGCTGACCCGTATGGTCAGTGATTTCCAAAACCACCGGCTCGTGAGCATCCGCCTTCAAGTAGTAGTCGAGAATCGCGCCGGAAGGCGGGTTCTGCCCGGCTGGCTCCTCGGGCGGCAGAGGAGTATCTGGCCAGTTGTTGCGGCGGACGCGAAACGAAAGTTGCGGAGCAAATAAGTGCGCTTCTTCTGCGGCGGTGCGAAGCTGCATCTGCCGCAGCGGCGTGATGTTATCGAGTATCCAGAATGATCTCCCGTGCGTGCCTGCGACAATATCATCGTTGTGGATCACGAGATCGCGCACAGAGCTTGGCGGCAAGTTCAGTCGCAAGGACTGCCAGTTCTCCCCATCATCGATGGAGAAATATACACCGCGCTCTGTTCCGGCGACGAGCAGGCCCCTGCGGATCGCATCCTCGCGAACCGTATTCACCGGCTCGTCCGGCAACCCATGCGTGATTTTCTTCCATGTCTTTCCGCCGTCGCGGGTGCGGTAGATGTAGGCGTGCAAATCGTCCAATCGAAAACGATTGATCGCCGCATATGCGCTCTGATTATCGAAATGAGAAGCCTCCAACTGAGCAACCTTGCTCCAGGGAGTGAGGCCCGGAGGCGTAACGTTAGCCCAAGTCTTGCCGCCATCGCGAGTCAAATGGATGAGGCCGTCATCGGTCCCCGCCCAAATCGTGTTTGCGTCCTGGAACGATGGCCCTAAGCTGTAGATAACGCCGCGATGCTCAACCTTGACCGCAGGCACCTTGGCAAACACTCCCAGGCTCGGAGGCGCCCCAGGATGCTCCCGCGTCAGATCAGGGCTGATGGTCTCCCAGTGCATGCCGCCGTCCGACGTTCTAAATAACACATTCGCAGCAAGATACAACACATGCTGATCGACGGGTGAGAAAATCATGGGCGCAGTTCGGTTGTAGCGGATTTTGCCTTCGCGCAAAATCACTGGGGAAACGTCTCGCGTTTGCCCCGTTACCAAGTTGAAACGGCTCCCTTTCCCTCCGTAAATCAAGTACGGATGTAAGGGATCTGGAGCGACGTAGCCCCACTCCTCAACTCCCACGGGATGCCAGTCGCGAAATGTAATCGATCCAAAATCGCTGCGACTGGCGATACCGACGCTCCCGCTCTCCTGCTGCGCACCGTAGACCCAATAAGGAAACTGGTTATCGGTGATGACGTGGTAAAACTGCGCGGTCGGCTGGTTGTACCAGGAACTCCAGGTGGCGCCGCCGTTCACGGTAATGGTGGCGCCTTGATCAGCGGCGAGGAGGATCACATCTGGGCTATCGGGATTGATCCAGACCGTATGATAGTCATCTCCACCCGGCGCGCCTTTGATGGCGGCGAAGGATTTTCCCGCGTCGTCGGAGCGATAGATTGAGGTATTCGCGATAAAGATTACGTCTTTGTTTTTTGGATGTACTGTCACTCCGGCGAAATCTGAGCCGCGACCCCAGATACGATTCTCGCTATTCGTGCGTTGCCAAGTCTCTCCCGCGTCATCACTGCGATAGATGCCACCCAGTGACGATGAATCGACTAGAGCGTACATACGTTTCGGATCGGTTGGCGAAATCGCTAACCCAATGCGTCCGAGATCTTGCTCGGATTTTGGAAGGCCGCCCGTCAATTGCCGCCAGCTAGTTCCACCGTCGATGGATTTATAGAGGCCGCTGCCGGGTGCGTCGTACGAATTGCCCACAGTCCACGGTGGACGGCGCGATGCCCATAACACGGCGTACACAGTCTGTGAATCGGCGGGATCGAACACCACCTGTATGCCGCCGGTGTCCTCATCCTTGTAAAGCACCTTTTCCCAAGTGCTCCCGCCGTCTAAGGAACGAAAAATTCCTCGTTCTTGATTTGGACCGTAAGGATGCCCGAGCGCGGCCACAAACACGCGCTTCTCGTCCCGGGGATCGACGAGAACCGATCCGATTTGCTGTGCGTCGCGCAATCCGAGATGGGTCCATGTGTTCCCCGCGTCGGTCGACCTATAGATGCCGTCTCCCACTGAAAGATCGGGACGCCGCAAACCTTCCCCGCTGCCTGCATACAGGACGTTTGGATTCGACGGGGCAAGAGCCAACGCGCCAATCGATTGGGTCGGCTGACTTTCAAAAATCGGAGTCCATACGCGTCCATAGTCGTTAGTTCTCCAAATACCACCGTTACTCGCGGCAATATAAAAGACGTTTGACTTCCCGGGAACACCGGTTGCGGCGACGGTGCGTCCGCCGCGGAAAGGTCCGATCATGCGCCAGCGCATATCGCTAAACAGGGATGGATGCACTGACTGGGCTACAACTATAACGACCTGCGCCAAGAACAAAGCACAGAATAGAAACCGGACTACGGCACGCACTCTCATGAATCCTCCCCTGGCGATCCCAATGCACGAAGAGCCTTACCTGCAACGCGGCCTATCGGAACAACTGAATTCTAAGCAACAGACACGTTATAATAGTAGCTGAGGAATACACGAACAATTTATGAGCACACCTAGCCGCCGTAGTGAAATCCGCCGTCGCCGCACGCGGACCGAAAAAATTGACAAACTGCGCAAGCGTTATGCCGCCGCCAAGAACGACGCAGAACGAAGCAAACTCACTGACAAGTTGAAGAAAGTGTCGATTGGAATCTCGCTGGACCAGTTTGTGAAGCCCATCGAAACGCGCAAATCCCGCTAGAAGCCCTCTTTCTTCCAGTTCTTTGCCTAGCGACCTAGCCTTAGCTCGGTCGGAGCCGTATTTCGTCAACCTTGCAGTTTAGGGTTTCGATTAAAATATTCGAAACCCTTGCCATTCGAAATAAAACAATGTAAAACGATAGGGATTGGCTCGTGAGATTCGTTATGGCTAAAGTCGAAAAACTACTCAATGAAGAGCGCAGACGTGCGATTCTGGAATTGTTGAACCGGGACGCGCGTGTTTTAGTGACCGATCTTTCCACGCGATTCGCGACTTCCCAAATCACGATTCGTAAGGATTTGGAAGTGCTTCACGCCCAAGGTCTGCTGCACCGAACCCACGGAGGCGCCCTCACCGTTCAAAGTGGCGCGTTAATCGACCCTTCCCTGCAAGAAAAGGAAAAGCTTCATCGAGCCGAGAAGCTCCGCATCGCAAACGCGGCCGTGCGCATGATTGAGGAAGGTCAATCCATTATTTTGGACTCAGGCACTACGACGACAACTATTGCTCGATGTTTGCGCGGACATCGAAACTTAACCGTCATTACAAATGCTGTCAATATCGCTGCAGAGCTTGCGAACGCGGACATCGAAGTCTTGATGACCGGGGGTACAGTTCGACGCAATTCCTTTTCTCTTGTCGGACCGCTCGCCGAAGAAAGTTTGCGACAACTTAGCGCGGATGTTTGCTTCCTTGGAGTGGACGGCTTCGATACGAAAATGGGCCTGAGCACACCCAACCTTCTGGAAGCGAAAGTGAATCGTGTAATGGTCGAGATTGCCCGACGGGTTGTGGCGGTTTGTGATTCCAGCAAGTTCGGGCACAGAAGTCTTTCCCACATCGTGCCCACCAGCGCAATTCACGACGTAATCACGGACAAACGGATCTCGAAACACGACCTGCAAGCGTTAAAAGATGCTGGCATAACGGTAACTTTGGTCTAAAAACCAGACCGCAATCTCGAATCGCGGCACTGGATTTTCAACTAGGCAGAGGATCATGACGCAAGCGCTCGACCGTCCCACCATAACGCTGGATGAAATTCTTTCGCAACCGCAGTGCTGGCAGGAATGTCTAAGCAGCCTGGAGCACCAGGAGGTGATCCGCAAGATTTGCGCTCGTGTGCCTCCGGATGGCGAGTGGCTATTTATCGGATGTGGCACTAGCTACTACATCGCCCTCGCAGCCGCCGCTTGCTTTGCCGAAATTACTGGCATGCCTGCGCGCGCGATTCCCGCGTCGGAAATCCTTTTCTTCCCTAACTCAGTTCTTTCCAAACATCACACCAGCATTCCGGTTTTGATTTCTCGTTCCGGAAGGACGACAGAGGTCGTAAAAGCGGCACAGTATTTGGAGCGAGAACGAGGTATTCGGACCATCGCCATCACCTGCTATGAAGATGAGGCTCTTGCCAAGAATTCCACCTTCCCAATCGTATTGAGCGCGGCCGCTGAGAAAAGCACCGTTATGACCCGGTCTTTTAGTTCGATGGTCATGGGCCTGCAATATCTGGCTGCCTCGGTTGCAAATCACGCTGAACTGATCGAGGAACTACGCCAGCTACCGGCTCAATGCGCCGCAATGTTCCAAGAAATTCCTAAGCTGGTGCAAGATTTTGTGCGTGGCCAAGATCTAAGTAACTATTCGTTCGTCGGCCAAGGCGCATTCTTTGGCGTCGCAAATGAAGCCATGCTCAAAGTTATGGAGTCTTCCTGCAGTTACGCGCAGGTGTTCAACAGCTTGGAATTTCGTC
>JANXUC010000111.1 GCA_025352065.1 Acidobacteriaceae bacterium
CTTGCTGAAAAGGGGAGAGGCGAAAGGAAAACCACCGTAGTCGGCAACGCTGGGATCGTCGAAATCGAGCCCGCCCCGCCGAAACGCAAAGAAACTTTGCCAACTGGCAAGGCGGAAGCCAATAAAGTCACAGGCTCTCAGAATGACAAGAGCAAGTTTGGGAATTCGTGAACACGTTCTAGTAAAAGAAGCCGCAAGGGTCAGAACATGATGGGCAAGGGCAAATATCGGGAAGTCTTCCAGATGGCGTTCAACACGCTGCGCTCGAACAAGCTGCGCTCAGGCCTGACGGTGCTCGGCATTGTCATCGGCGTGTCCGTGGTGATTGGAATCTCGTCCATCGTCCGTGGATTGAACGATAACGTCAAAACCATGGTGAGCAGTCTCGGCTCGAACATTGTTTTTGCCTTCCATCTGGAACCTTTTGCGTTTGGGCGGCCCTCCGAGGAAGTGCGGACCCGTAAAGAACTGACCTTCGACGATGCCGAGGCAATGAAGGAGCTGCCGCATGCCAAGGCCGTCAGCGCCGGCATCCGCTATTTCATGCCCGAGTTTGGTGAAGGTACCTATGTAGTGAAGTATGGGAATCGAAGGGCTAAGGGCACGATTCTTGAAGGCGACACGGCAGCGGTAAAGGATGTATTTGATATCGCTGTCAGCGCCGGCCGGTGGTTCTCTGAAGTGGATGATGAACGCCACATGAATGTCATCATTCTGGGGGGCGATACGAAGGATGAGCTGTTTCCGAATGAAGAAGCCTTAGGGAAAGAGATCAACATTGAGGGCCAGCTTTATCAGGTGGTTGGGGTTGCAGCGAAGCGCAAGGCTGTGTTTGGAGGAGGGAAGAATCCAGACGACAACATTGTCTATTTTCCGCTGAGCACATTTCGCAAGATTCATCCAGAACAAAAAGCTCATTGGATCAGCGTGAAGGCGACCTCCCAAGCCGACATGCCCGCCCTGAAGGATGAAATGCGGGAGCTGCTGCGTCGCCGCCGTCATGTACCTTTCGAAAAGGCCGACAACTTTGCCGTGTTTACGCAGGACGCGCTGACGGATGTGTGGAACCAGCTCACGGGTGGTATTTTTGTCTTCATGTTGGCGGTATCCGCCGTCGCCTTGATTGTCGGCGGCGTGGGCGTAATGAACATCATGCTTGTTTCCGTAACGGAACGGACGCGAGAGATTGGCGTGCGAAAAGCCCTTGGCGCGAGCAAGCGCGACATTCTGTTGCAGTTCACCCTGGAAGCCATCGCGCTCACGGCCACCGGAGGGGTCCTCGGCGTAGCGTTCGGCGCGCTGGTGACCTGGATTATTCCAGTTATCTTTCCGTCGCTCCCCGCGAGCATGTCGGTGTTCTGGGCTGTTTTTGGCTTCACGGCAGCTGCTATGGAAGGGCTGTTGTTTGGCATTTACCCCGCGTGGAAGGCTGCGCATCTCGATCCCATCGAGGCGCTGCGCTATGAATAGGCAGTTGTCAGTTGCCCGTTGTCAGTTGCCAGTTCATGCCCCTCGATTGTGTGGGGACGGAGCTTGCTCCGTCCTCTCGGGCGTAGCCCGATCCAGCGGCTGGTCGACATAGCAATGTTTCCTGTCCAAGTATTCCTTACCCTCTTGTCGCTATGCGGGTGCGGCTACTATTGCCTCTGTCTGTGGAGTGCGAGCCAGTTCTTGCGACAGCGAGCGGCAGCGGTGCCAAGCGCCTTCACACCGCCTGTCTCTTTCCTGAAGCCCTTGAAAGGCATGGATCCTGAGATTTATGCCAGCTTGCGCAGCCACTGCCTTCTCGACTACGCAGAATACGAAATTATCTTCGGCGTAAACTCGGCGGACGACCCAGCCGTTGCTTCCGTGGAACAGTTAAAACAAGAATTTCCGCGTCATTCCATCAAGCTTGTGGTTTGTCCCCACATTCTCGGCGGCAATCGGAAAGTCAGCAGCCTGATCCAAATGCTTCCGCACGCAAGTTACGAAAACCTTCTCGTGAACGACAGCGATATCCGTGTTGAGCCTGACTACCTGCGCCGCGTCGTTGCGCCACTGCAAGACGAGAACGTCGGCTTAGTCACCTGCCTCTACCGAGGTATTGCGGGAGGAACACTCGGTTCACGATTGGAAGCTCTCGGCATCAGCACGGATTTCTGTGGCGGGGTCCTCTCGTCGATCCAAATGGAGAACGGCATACATTTCGGCCTCGGCTCGACGCTGGTGTTTCGCCGCGCGAACCTACAATCCACTGGCGGATTCGAAGCCCTCGCCGACTACTTAGCCGACGACTACGAACTGGGACAGCGCCTCTCGCAGGGCAACCTCCGAGGCCATCTTTCAGAAGTTGTGGTCGAGACATTCCTGCCCGCCTACACTTGGCGCGCGTTCTTCGATCACCAACTACGTTGGGCGCGCAGCGTGCGAGATTCGCGAGGTTGGGGCTATTTGGGCGTCGCGCTCACGTTCGGCCTGCCATGGTCGCTACTAGCACTCGCCGTCAACCCCCGAACCTGGTGGGCATGGCTGGTATTTGGTTTTACGCTGGGATTGCGGATGGTCATGGCCTGGGTGCTCGGCGTTCGTGTCGCGCAGGATCACCAAGTCCCCCTCTATTTCTGGCTGATTCCGCTTCGGGACATCGCGGCGCTACTTATCTGGGCAGCCGGGTATCTTGGAACAACCGTGGTCTGGCGTGGAGACAGATTCTTGTTGAAGCAAGGGAAATTGACGAGACTGACCGACAAACCCGCCTAGCGGTTGGAGTAAATAAATTTTCCACCGGAGTGCGCAATCTCTCGGAAAGCCAAAGCCTTCAATGGCTGAGGCTTCTCTTCTTCCGTCCATAGAAAGACGCGTCCAGCGCCTTTCCACAAATCCTCAAAAGAAGCCCGTGTCTCCCAAACTCTAGGAGCGTCCGGAAACTGCGTGCCATACCACATATTCCCCGCTGGTTCGTGCAACGAACGCAGTGGCACATGCAGATAAAAATTCAACGTAGAAGCGTCTTCGTATTTTCCCAGCACCACAATGGTGTCGCCCGGGTGGTATTCGCGTCGAACCGCTTCCGCCAATGTCTTCGAAGAAAGTATCGGAGAAAAGATGACGAACGCGTTGTGGACACAGACGAAAAGCCCGACCATCATCAGCGCCAGCGCCCAATTCGCTTTCTGCGTAGTGTTGCGTCTACGGAACCACCAGTTGAAGCCAGTACCCAGCAGAATCGAGAGTCCCGCCCCGAGCAAAGGGATGCGAAACGCTCCCAACGCCTGTGGCGTTAAATCGAAGATATGTCCGAAAGACAGCGCATAGTCGGCAGGATGTTTCAGGATGAGATCGGCAAGGTCGGAGTCGGGAGCGGGTGTCTTCGACGACAGCAAAAGCAGTACCGCGACAGCGAAGGCGATCACGCCAACTAGAAACAAAATCGAGGAAGAAGTAATCGCGCTGCGTCGTTCACGGCTACCGACGGCAGTTTCCGCTTCGCGCTCAAGCCATCCGCCCACGAGTAACGCCATCGCAGGGAGCGCTGGAATTGTGTAATATTCCTGCCGTGTCGAGAAACTGAAGAAAATCAAAATCACGATCGCCCACAAAAAGAAAAGCAGATTTCCGCGTTGGCGAATCGTCATCTGCGAACGCCATTCCCGCCACCGCAGAGGGACTTCCCTCAAAGAACTCGCCAGAAAGGCGATCCACGGGAACAACCAGAGCAAGAGCAATATCCAAAACAGCAGCAACGGAACTTTGTCGTAGTCGTGCGGCACGCGTGTGCCAATATAGCGCCGAAAATGCTCATTCACAAAATAGAACCAAAAGAATCCTTGCACGTTTCCCTGCGGCGGATTGCGTAAGCCGGCAAGAATGTGCCAGGGCGCCGCGATCAGGAAAAGAACAACGGTGCTCGAAATTACGCGCAATCGCAGGCCGCGCATCAAGTTACCCGTGAGCAAAAAGTAGGTGCCAATCACTCCGATTGGGAAAACGAGGCCAATCAGGCCCTTGGTCAAAACGTTGAGAGCTGTGGCGGCAGCCATCCCCCAGCAGGCCCAGCGCGAGGGTGAGTCCTCATCCAGTGTTTGCAAAAAGAAAAGAAACGTTAACGTGAGCCACAGTCCGACCAATACGTCCGGAATCAAAAAGCGCGTGAATAAGTAGGGCCCGAGAGAGGTGGCCATCACCAGGCCGGAATAAAATCCGCCCCGTTCGCCAAAGCAACGGCAACCTGCCGCGTAAGTGGTAAAAATGAGCGCCAAGACGCCCAGCATCAACGGCAGGCGCGTCGTCCATTCGCTGATGCCAAACGCGGTGTAGCTCGCTGCCACACTCCAATACATCAGTGGAGCTTTTTCCAGGTATCGGATTCCGTTGGCGTAGAGAGTGACCCAGTCATGGCGCGTCAGCATTTCGCGCGCAGCTTCGGAGTGCACCGTGTCCGCGTCATCCAGCAGGGCAGGGGTGAAAATGCTTGCAAAATAAATTACAAGCCAGAGCGCGAACAAAATAAATAGGGATCGGCGTTGCACGGTTGCCATAGGCAGCACAATCGTCGGCGCTCAACCTCAACAGCAACGAGCGAGCGCCATTTGACGAAATGCGATTATACGGGAACTGTTGGGATAACTTTAAGACAATGAGTCCTCTTGCAGTCAGGTCGCCACTCGTTAGCGGGGAGCTTTAGCCGCCAGTGCAATCGGCAGCAGCGTCGCAGCGATCTCGGATGCCACCGTAACAGCAACCATGCGTGGCAGGTAGATTTTGAAGGTTGTGCCATAGCCTGTCTCGCTATAGGCCCAGATGTATCCGCCGCTGTGCTTCACAATGCCGTAGACCGACGCCAGGCCCAGTCCGGTGCCTTTGCCGCGCTCCTTTGTCGTAAAGAACGGTTCGAAAATGCGCGGGAGCGCTTCCTGGGGAATGCCTTGTCCTGTATCGCTCACGGCCAGCATCACGTATTCGCCCTTGCGCATGGCTCCTTGTTCCGTTTCAATCATCACGTTCGCAGTCTCAACCAGCAGTTTTCCGCCGTGCGGCATGGCATCGCGCGCATTTGCAGTCAGGTTCAATAGAACCTGTTCTAATTGACCAACGTCTGCACGGATGGGCCACAGTTCACGAGACAGATGCGATCGTATGGCAATTGCCTTCCCGACCATGCGTGAGAGCATCGGAACGGCATTGTTGATCAAGTGGTTCAGGTCGGTCGGCGTGGGGGCGCTGTCCTGCTTCCGGCTGAATGCCAAGAGTTCGCGCGTCAGGTCCACTGCTTTCTTCGAGGCCGCCAGAATGTGTTGTGTGTTGCAATTCGATTCGGCGGAGAGTGTGGGATCATCCAGCAGCATTTCCGCGTAACTGCGAATGACCATCAGAAGATTGTTGAAGTCGTGAGCAATGCCGCCAGCCAGTTCTCCCACAGCTTCCATCTTTTGCGCTTGCAGCAGGCGCTGATGCAGCTTTTCGGCAGCGTCCACGGGGGATGAATTGATTCCTGGCCAAGCCGTCAGACGCTCAGAAGGCGGTTCCATCTGTGGGTGTTGTGCGACCACGGCCACAGCCAGCTCTTGTAACACCTTCACGAGCGGCAATGGAAACGTGAGGCTTGCCTGGAGGATAGTCGAAACCGGTCCCCCCAGTGATTGCGCGGTATAAATGCCTCCAGTGGTTCGGCGAAACGATAGTGTGAGCCTTTGCAGCGGCGTACTCGGTGCGGCGTTTTCGTTCATTAACAAAAGGTCTGCGTCAGCCTGTCTGTCTACGATTTCAAATGAGACGTCGACAAGAGCGTCCCCAAGAATCTGCCCGAGTTCTGCTGCATACGCGGCACCTGGTTCGATCAGCGCGATTTTGAGCACCCTGCTCGTCACGAAGTATTTCCTTTCCAATTGCAGAAGTACAAAAATTCTTTCTGCCGCCACAACGGTAATCGGCACAGAGCGACCTCAGCTTTAAAAGCCAGGGCTGAGATTTTGGTCGTTGGTAGTGGGTCTTCTGCTCGGGCCGATCAAGTTTTTTCTGCGTTTGCCGATGTGAGCTACAGGAAATCCTCGCGGATGCCGGGACCCGGCCGCGTGGTAATCCGCAGGAGCGTGGACCAGGGACGGCTGAGTCTGGTGCGCTGCTGCCATACTGAGGGGCGGAGCTTGCGTCAGCCGCTGCTCCGCCCAGATATTTCGCATGAATTTTCAGATTCAGCTACAAAATAAATTCGATGTGTGAAGGTTCGGCGAATCGGAAGCTCTATCGCGTCTGGCTCTTCCGGGCCATTGCTCGCGTGCCCCGGGAACGAGACAATCCAACTAAACTTAGCCTTAACTCTCGTTCTCCCCTAGAGGTGGTATTTGTCACGTAAGTACAGTCAGAAGGGTTATCAGGATTCCGGCGCAGAGAAGACCTTGCGTGCCGCTCCTTCGCCCGCTCGTTCCAGAGAAGAAACATTCGGCCCCAGGCCTATTCAGATGCCCGGTTCGCGCAGCGTTTCCCGTTGCGCCATGTGCGGCGCCATCTTGCCGGAACAAGCGGAGACGCTAGGTCAATGTGCGAAGTGCGGTGCGGAGCTGCACTCCTGCCGCCAGTGCAATTCCTTCGATCCCGGTGGGCGTTTTGAATGTTCCCAACCGGTTAACTCGCGGGTCGAGAATAAGACGGCGAGAAACGACTGTCGATTCTTCTCCTTGCGCATCAAGTTGGAAAAAGAAACGACCACAGGTCCCGCCAAGATCAGCGACGCTCGCGCCGCTTTCGACCGTTTGTTTAAGAAATAGAAGCGTTCGGGAACACAGAAGCTCGCTACATCTAGGCAGGTTTCCGCGGTGCCCGCTCTGCCATTGCTGCCAGATTCACCAACCCGCTGACTCCGCAACAAGCCTTTTGCAGGAGGACAAGATCGCGCTGCATGGACTTGTTCTGCTGTAATGCGTGCAGCGTGGTTTGTAGCACTCCGGCGGCATACGGATCGCCAGGCTGCAGCAAACGATAATGCATCCATTTCCCCTCGCGCCGCGCCGCCACCAGCCCCGCCCGTCTCAGATAGGCCAGGTGCCTCGAAATCTTCGGCTGTGGTACCTGCAGGACTTCCACAAAGTAGCAGACACAAACCTCTTGCTTCGCCATTAGATACAACAGCCGCAGGCGTGTGCGGTCCGCCAGGGCTTGAAAAAGCCCTTCTAAGGGGTAAGGTTTGCCAGGGTTTGGCATACTCGAAAGTATATCAAATATATGCCTTGACGAATATGTTCGGATCGGGGTACGATTAACATTCTTTTCGGCTATCAAGCTCGATAGTGGCTCTATCCATACCGATAGCGGCTCAAATCTGCGAACGCTGCGCCAGTCCGCCATTCCCTTTCCTTACAAAGAGATAGAAACTGCCGCCGCTACGCCTGCTTTGGCCTGAGGAATGCAACCTCTTTGAGGGAGGTTGTCATGTCACGCCGTTTGCCTTTCTTCTTACTGTCTGCCGTTGTATTTCTGGCTATGACGCCTGCCGTCAGCTTCGCGCAGGCGCAAGGCCAGCTTATTTATTTGGGATTACGAGGTCGCATGTTGGTGCGCAGTCTTCGGGCATTGTGGGTCAACTCGATACGCTGGCCTTGGCGGGCGGGTCTGCGAGTTGTTGGGTTCGGGGTAGCGAGAATCTTGAGCGTGGACGGGAGGGTGCCCGATGAATTCGCTGCGCACACCGTTCTTTCACTTGGCTTCGACGGTCTACTTGCTTTTCGTGGAATTCTTGTCAAGCCCCTTGAAGGCTGAATTCCATGGTGCCAAGCGACAGGAGTTTCACGATTTTAACAGCGCGTTCATGGCTCTGGCCGGCATAGGGCTTACAATATCGTGAGGACGATCAAGTTTAGTTATTCCCAGGAGATTTTATGGAACGGAAGGGCAGCGCAGTATGGAAGGGCGGACTCAAGGACGGTCACGGAACGGTTTCTTCGAACAGCGGAGTGTTGTCGAACACGCCCTACTCGTTTACCACACGGTTTGAAGGCACGGCGGGAACGAACCCGGAAGAACTGATTGCGGCGGCGCACGCGGCGTGCTTCTCGATGGCGCTGTCGGCCCAGTTGGCGGGGGCGCAGCTGACGGCGGAAAGCATCCACACGAACGCGATCTTGACCATGGAAAAGCTGGAAGCCGGTTGGACGATCACGGCGGTGCATCTGGACGTGACGGCGCGTGTTCCAGAAGCAGATGATGCCGCATTTATGACGGCTGCGAAGGCGGCAGAGACGGGCTGCCCGGTGTCGAAGGTGCTGAACGCGAAAATCACGATGACCGCAAAGCTAGAAAAGTAGCAGGAAAGCTTGTACAATAAAAGTTTGCGCCAAGGCTGTATCCGAGCTCAGGCTCGCCATCGTGGCGGAATTGGCAGACGCGCGTGGTTCAGGTCCACGTACTCGCAAGGGTGTGGGGGTTCGAGTCCCTTCGATGGCACCAAAGGAATTGGGCACGGCTTTGGCCGTGCCTTTTACTTTTTGCGTGGGCGTGGGGTATTGTGGGATACTGAGGGTCGATATGGGGCTACCCAATAGCCAATCCGGTTGCGACGCTTCCTGCACTTTGGTGGGACATGCTGAGTGCGCGACCACGCGATACTACCTGTATTACCGTCGATTTTGGCGCTTCTAACCTGCGCTTCGTTTCTCTTTCTCTCATACAACTTAAAGTACCGTTCACCTCAGGGATTCTTGCATGAGCTTACTGGACCAGATTCTTCAAAGTACTCGACGACGCGTGGCAGAGACACGGAAGGCGGCGGACGTGCGGGAGCTGGAGCGGCTGGCGGCGGGTCACGCTGTGCGCGGGTTTCGTCGGAGGCTCGCTGAGGTTGCTGCTACGGGAGTGGCGGTGATTGCGGAGTTGAAGAAGGCTTCGCCGTCGAAGGGATTGATTCGCGCGGAGTTTGATGCGGCGGAGCTGGCTGCTGAGTTGGAAGCGGCTGGGGCTGGGGCGCTGTCTGTGCTTACGGATGTGGAACACTTTCAGGGGTCGCTGGAAAATCTACGGGTGGCGTCGGCGGCAGTTGGGATTCCTTGTCTGCGGAAGGACTTTATTGTGGATGAATTTCAATTGCTGGAGGCGCGGGCACATGGGGCGGATGCGGTACTACTGATTGTGGTAGCGCTGTCGCAGGTCGAACTAGAGGCGCTAGCGGCACGGGCTCGGGAGAGGGGGATCGATGTTTTGTGCGAAGTCCACGATGAAGAAGAGCTGAAGCGGGCGCTGGACGCTGGGTGCGACGTGATTGGCGTGAACAATCGGAATTTGAGAACCTTTGAGGTGGATTTGAATACGTCGCTGCGGCTGGCGGGGTTGATGCCTGCAAATGTGTTTTGCGTGGCGGAGAGTGGGATTCATTCTGGGGCGGATATCTCGAGATTGCGGGCTGCCGGGTTTGGGGCGTTCTTGATTGGAGAGTCGCTGATGCGAGCTGTGTCGCCTGGGGATGCTTTGCGGGGTTTACTGCGCAGTGCTTCTACCAGAGAGGGCACAGAGGGACACCGAGGAAAACCTAAGAACTAAGAACTAAGAACGAAGAGCTAAAAGCTAAAAGCTAAGAGCGCAAGAACAGAAGGACCGCTTCGCATGACCTGGATCAAAATTTGCGGGACTACGAATCTGGAGGATGCTCTGGTCGCGGTGGAGGCTGGGGCGGATGCTTTGGGATTCGTGTTTTATGAAAAGAGTTTGCGGAATGTTTCGGTGGAGCGGGTGCGGGAGATTGTGCGGGAGTTGCCAGAGCACGTTGAGAAGGTAGGCGTGTTTGTGAACCAATACGAAGGCAATATTCTCGATACGGCTACAACGGTGGGGCTCACGGCGATTCAACTGCACGGAGACAATGAAAACCCACATGTGGCGGGCCTTGTGGTCAAGAAGCGACCGGACCTAAGTGTATACGCTGCTATCTCGATGAGCGCTGGGCGTCCGGAAGAACGAGCGATGACGTATGTTTCGGATTCCGTGCGGGCCTTCTTGCTGGATTCGGCGCGGGGGGAGAAGCGAGGGGGAACTGGCGACGTGTTCGACTGGGCCGCGACAAAAAAGAGTGTCGAAGTGATAAAGACGCTGGGGAACATTGTTGTTGCAGGTGGTCTTGCGCCGGGCAACGTTGCGCGAGCGATGGCAGTCCTGCAACCTTGGGGAGTGGATGTAGTTTCGGGCGTGGAAGCGAGTCCCGGAAAGAAAGATCCGGAGAAGGTAAGGGCGTTTGTTCGTGCGGTGCGCGAAGCGAAGGAAAATTAGTGGCTCGATACCTGAGGGGCTGAAGCCCTGTGAAAGATTAGCTTCATCGCAGTGCTGAAGCGCTGTGCGACCAAAGGCGGGGTATGTATCCAGTTACAGTACTGAGGACGGAGCAGAGACAATGGCGGTGAACGAAAAAGTGGCTGAGAAACGGAAGGATCAAAAAACCCGCCCTGTCGCAAAGGGCGCGACAAGGACGAGGCGCCCGGTTAAGGAATTGTCTCTGGGACGGGAGGCTACCTCTGCGCCGGGGCGGTTTGGGGTTTATGGCGGGCGGTATGTTCCAGAAACGTTGATGGCGGCTCTGTCGGAACTGGAACACGCTTATGATAAGGCCAAACGGGACAAGAAGTTTCAGCAGGAGCTGGACCGGTTTCTGCATGAGTTTGCTGGGCGACCTACGGCCTTGACGTTCGCATCGCGGCTTACGCGGGAACTGGGTGGGGCGAAGATCTATTTGAAACGTGAAGACCTGCTGCATACCGGCGCGCACAAGATCAACAACTGCCTGGGACAGGCGCTGCTGGCTCGACGCATGGGCAAGAAGCGGATTATCGCTGAGACTGGGGCGGGGCAGCACGGCGTAGCGACGGCGACTGTTTGTGCGTTGTTTGGCTTGGAGTGCGTCGTGTATATGGGTACGGAAGATATGCGGAGGCAGGAGTTGAATGTCTTCCGAATGCGGCTGTTGGGTGCGAAAGTTGTCGGCGTGGAATCCGGCCAACGCACCTTGAAGGATGCCATTAACGAAGCGATGCGCGACTGGGTGACGAATGTGCGCACGACGCATTATTTGCTGGGGAGCGTGCTGGGGGCGCATCCGTATCCGACGATGGTACGGGATTTTCACCGGGTGACTGGGTTGGAGACAAGGCGGCAGATTCTGAAAATGGAAGGCCGCTTGCCGGACGCTATCCTTGCGTGCGTGGGCGGAGGATCGAATGCGATCGGCATCTTCCACGCATTTGTACCTGATACGAAAGTGAAGTTGATTGGAGTGGAGGCAGGCGGACGCGGACGAAAGTTGGGGGATCATGCGGCGCGGTTTTTTTCGCCCACAACTGGCGTGTTGCAGGGAACTTTTTCCTATCTCTTGCAGGACGATGCGGGGCAGGTTGCGATGACGCATTCGATTTCGGCGGGGCTGGATTATCCGGCGATTGGCCCAGAGCACGCGTGGATGCGGGACACGGGGCGGGCGGAATATGTTTCGGCTTCGGATGCGGAAACCTTGTCTGCTTTGTCCTTGCTCGCGAAGACGGAGGGGATCATTCCAGCTTTGGAATCTGCGCATGCGGTGGCTGAGGTGTTGAAGCGGGCGCCGAAGATGAAGAAGTCGCAGGTGGTGATCGTGAATGTTTCCGGGCGTGGGGATAAGGATATTGGGATTTTGCGGGAAACTTTGAAGTTGGGGTAGAGGTTGTCGGTGAGACCCGGGCGTTCGCCGACGAGATAAAAAACCCGCTCTTTTTTCGCAGAGGGCGCGGAAAGAAGGACGGGGCACCCGGAGTACTGGTGGCTGAGAGGAAAGCAGATTCCTCAAGGCTGAAGCTTTGAGGAATGACAATCTTAAGAAGAATTATTGTTCGGAGATTCAACGAAGACGCAAGCGCGAGAGAGGTATATGGGACTCGAGTTTCAAAACAAGTCGGGACTGGTGGTGTATGTAACGTGTGGCGATCCGGATATGGAAACTACACGGCACGTTGTGCTGGAAGCCATTGATGCTGGCGCGGACGTGATTGAGCTGGGCATGCCGTTCAGCGATCCGGTGGCGGATGGGCCGGTGATTCAGAGGGCGAGTGAGCGGGCACTGAAGCAAGGGACTCGGCTGGAAGATGTTCTGACGCTGGCGGCGGAAGTTCGGCGTCGGCGTCCCGAGGCTGGGTTGATTATTTTTTCTTACTTGAATCCGATTTTGCGGATGGGTGTTCCGAAGTTTTGTGCGACGGCAGAAGAGGCTGGCCTGGATGGGGCGCTGGTGACCGATCTTCCAGTGGAAGAGGCGGCGGAGTATTTGCGGGAGATGCGAGAGCGACATTTGGCGGCGGTGTTTTTGGCGGCACCGACTAGCCCAGCAGACCGGTTGAAGGCTATTGCGAAGAGTAGTTCCGGATTTGTGTATGCGGTGGCGCGGACGGGAATCACGGGAGCGCGCAGCGAGTTTCCTCCTGAGGCGAGGGAGTTGGTGGCGCGAATACGTCGTCATACGAAGCTTCCTGTGGCAGTGGGTTTTGGGATTGCAACTCCGGAACAGTTTGCCAGCGCGGGGTCGTTTGCGGATGCGGTGGTGGTAGGTAGCGCGATTGTGGAAACGATTGAACGTAGCGCTGGGCGGGAAGCGGAGGCGGTGGGTGCATTTGTGCGTGGGTTGCTGCGGGGGCGCGGGTAGGGCAGTTTAGTTGTGACATCCAAATACGGAACAACAAGGGCAAGCCATGGATATTGCAGACTGGCGTAAGAAGATAGATGAGTTGGATCGCCAACTTGTGGATTTGTTGAGTCAGCGGGCGCAAGTTGCGCACGAAATTGGACGAGTCAAGAGTTCGCAGTCGCTGCCAATCTACGAGCCGGACCGCGAACGGGCCGTGTTTGACAATGTGCGAAAAGTGAACAAGGGACCCTTGCCGGATCGCGACCTGGTTGCGATTTTCGAACGCATTATGGACATGATGCGAAAGATCCAGCAGGAAGAAATTGCTCCGGATGATCAGAAACCGGATGGGGACCAGGCAAGGCGCGGAGACTGCGCGCGATAGAGTGCCACGTTAAGGCGAGATATAAGAATGGAACAGACAGAGGACCAGCCATGATTGTAGCCATGCAAGAAGGCGCTAAGGATGACCAGATTCAACATGTAGTTGAGCATCTGGTGAAGTTGGGATTTGCGGTGCATCGGACAACGGGGGTATTGCAGACGATTCTTGCCGGAGTGGGTGCGCGCCATGACTTCGACATACGAGATTTGGAGATGTTGCCGGGCGTGCAAGAAGTGTATCGGGTAACGGCTCCCTATAAGCTGGCGGGCCGGTCGTTTCGTCCGGAGGGAACGGTCATCCATCTGCCGCATGGGGTGAAGATTGGCGGCAACGAGATTGTGGTGATGGCGGGCCCGTGCTCGGTGGAATCACGAGAGAATTTGTTTCGCGATGCGGAAGTGGTGGCCAAGGCGGGCGCGAAAGGCTTGCGGGGCGGGGCTTTCAAGCCGCGGTCGTCTCCGTATTCGTTCCAGGGGATGGGCGAAGAAGGATTGAAGATCATGCGAGAGGCTGGAGACAAATTCGGCCTGCTGGTGATCAGCGAGGTGATGGAGATTTCGCAGATTCCGCTGATGATGACGTACGTGGATATTTTGCAAGTTGGAGCTCGCAACATGCAGAACTTTAATCTGTTGCGTGAGTTGGGGAAAATTCGCAAGCCGATTTTATTGAAACGTGGGATTGCGGCAACGATTGAAGAGTTGCTGCTGTCGGCGGAGTACATTTTGTCCGGCGGAAATTACGATGTGATTTTGTGTGAGCGCGGGATACGGACATTTGAGACTTATACGCGGAACACGATGGATATTTCGGCGATCCCAATTTTGAAAAAGCTATCTCATCTGCCGGTGCTGGGCGATCCTTCGCATGGCACTGGACGGCGGGATCTGGTGGCGCCGATGGCGCGGGCTTCTGTGGCGGCCGGGGCGGATGGGCTGTTGATGGAAGTGCATCCTAACCCCGATAAGGCGGTTTCGGATGGGGCCCAGTCGTTGTTCCCAGCTCAGTTTGACGAGTTGATGAAGCAGCTGCGGATTATCGCCCCCGCGGTTGGTCGCACGATCGGGTAGGCTACGGGCTAAGTCGATGAACTACGAAAAGTCATGGCTGAATCAATGGATCGCGTCGCAATAATCGGCACCGGGCTCATTGGCGCTTCGGTCGGGCTGGCGCTGCGTGCGCGTGGGTTTGGCGGGGTCGTCGTGGGGTGGGACAAGGACCCGGCGCAGGCTGCGGTTTCGCTTAGCCGTGGGGCTATTGATGAAGTGACGGGCGACCCGATGACGGCGGCGGCCAGAAGCGACCTGATCGTGCTGGCTGGGCCGGTCTTTGG